>NZ_NKIG01000050.1:0-25579 GCF_002255865.1 Pseudomonas sp. PGPPP1
CAGCCCGCAAATCGACAGCATGGCCGTTAAGCGTCGCGGTGACGTACGTAAAGCCAAGCTGTACTACCTGCGTGACCTGTCCGGTAAAGCAGCTCGCATCAAGGAAAAACTGGCTTAAGTCCAGCTTCCCGATGCAGAAAAAAGCAGCCTACGGGCTGCTTTTTTGTGCCTGAAATTTGTCTATTTGCCGGTAATTGTTAATGACCACCCGCCTCGAAGAAATCCAGCGCCGCACCGACCTGTCCGTTACCCATGTGACCAAGGCGGTGTTCCCGCCGACCACCAATCACCACAACACCCTGTTCGGCGGCACAGCCTTGGCCTGGATGGACGAAGTCTCGTTCATCACCGCCACTCGGTTTTGTCGTTTGCCCTTGGTGACCGTTTCCACGGACCGTATCGATTTCAATCATGCGATCCCGGCAGGCTCCATCGTTGAGTTGATCGGTCGTGTGATCAAAGTGGGCAACACCAGCCTCAAGGTTGAAGTGGAAGTGTTCGTCGAGAGCATGAGTGCCGATGGTCGTGAACGAGCGATCCAGGGCGTATTCAGCTTTGTGGCGATTGATGCCGATAAGCGTCCGGTACCGGTGTTGCCTGGGTTTGTTGGCTGACCTCAGACCGAGTCGCGGTTATCGCAGGCAAGCCAGCTCCCACATTTGACCAATGTGGGTCACGAATCAGTGGCCCGACACAAAACCCCTGTGGGAGCTGGCTTGCCTGCGATAGGATCTAACAGACACTACAGTAATCCGCCTGAGCCCCCATGCCCGCCATTGACCACCCCTTGATCGACCGCTTCCTCGACGCCTTGTGGCTGGAAAAAGGCCTATCGGACAACACTCGCCAGGCCTACCGCAGCGACCTGGCCCTGTTCAACGGCTGGCTGCAGGAAAAGAACCTTGAACTGGTCAACGCCGGTCGCGAGCTGATCCTTGATCACCTGGCCTGGCGCCTGGAGCAGAACTACAAACCGCGCTCTACCGCGCGATTCCTCTCCGGTGTGCGTGGTTTTTATCGCTACCTGTTGCGGGAAAAACTGATCGCCCTTGACCCCACCCTGCAAGTCGACATGCCGCAACTCGGCAGGCCGTTGCCCAAATCCCTGTCGGAAGCTGACGTCGATGCCTTACTCGCCGCGCCTGACCTCAGCGAAGCCATCGGTCAGCGCGACCGCGCCATGCTCGAAGTGCTGTATGCCTGCGGTTTGCGCGTAACCGAGTTGATCAGCCTGACCCTGGAGCAAGTCAACCTCCGCCAGGGCGTGCTGCGGGTAATGGGCAAGGGCAGCAAGGAGCGGCTGGTGCCAATGGGTGAGGAGGCGATTGTGTGGGTCGAGCGCTACATGCGTGATGCCCGCAATGAGCTGCTCTGCGGGCGCCCCAGCGATGTGCTGTTTCCCAGCCTGCGTGGCGAGCAGATGACTCGTCAGACCTTCTGGCACCGCATCAAGCATCAGGCCAAAGTTGCCGGGATCGGCAAGACCTTGTCGCCTCACACGTTGCGCCACGCATTTGCCACGCATTTGCTCAACCACGGTGCGGATTTGCGCGTTGTGCAAATGCTGCTCGGCCACAGCGACTTATCCACAACCCAGATCTATACCCATGTCGCGCGCGCGCGCTTGCAGGATATGCACGCCAAGCACCATCCACGCGGTTGAATAACGCCAATTTAAGCCGCTGCGGGCTGCCCTGCGGCCCAACTGTGGTAGGCTTTGCCGGTTAGCAAAGGGGACGGCCCAAACCTGTGTTTTCAGTTCAGTGTTCCTGCTCCCGTCCCTGCATCTGCCTTCAGGAGTTCCCATGCGCTTGACCCAGATTATCGCCGCCGCAGCCATTGCGTTGGTTTCCACTTTTGTTGTCGCCGATGATGCTGCCGAGCAGACCATCCGCAAGAGCCTGGCCAACCTGCAACTCGACACGCCGATCGAAAGCATCAGCGCAAGCCCGATGGCCGGCCTGTATGAAGTCAAGCTCAAGGGCAGCCGTGTGCTGTACGCCAGTGCCGATGGCCAGTACATCGTCCAGGGCTACCTGTTCCAGCTCAAAGACGGCAAGCCGGTCAACCTCACCGAGAAAGCCGAACGCCTGGGCGTGTCCAAGTTGATCAACGGTATTCCGGTGGCCGAAACCGTGGTTTACCCGGCCATCGGCGAAACCAAGACCCACATCACCGTGTTCACCGACACCACCTGCCCGTACTGCCACAAGCTGCACGCCGAAGTGCCTGCGCTGAACAAGCTGGGCGTGGAAGTGCGCTACGTAGCGTTCCCGCGCCAGGGCCTGGGCTCGCCAGGTGACGAGCAGTTGCAGGCGGTATGGTGCTCGGCCGATAAAAAAGCAGCCATGGACAAGATGGTCGATGGCAAGGAAATCAAGGCCGCCAAGTGCGCCAACCCGGTTTCCAAGCAGTTCGCCCTGGGCCAGTCCATTGGCGTGAACGGTACACCGGCCATCGTTTTGGCTGACGGCCAGGTGATTCCGGGCTACCAGCCGGCTCCACAAGTTGCCAAACTGGCGCTCGGTGCCAAATAAACCAGCATCGTCGAAGCATCGACGATCAAGGCCCGTTGACGCGTCGACGGGTCGTTAATTGCAAGCCGCAGTCGTGCGGCTGTTTTCCACGGCCGACCTAGCGTCGGCCGTTTCATGGGGAGTTCTTCAGTGAAACCGGTCAAAGTAGGCATCTGTGGGTTAGGGACCGTCGGTGGCGGCACCTTCAACGTACTTCAGCGTAACGCTGAGGAAATTTCCCGCCGTGCAGGGCGTGGGATTGAAGTGGCACAAATTGCCACGCGTTCGCCAAAGCCTCAGTTCCAAACGACCGGTATTGCGATTACCAACGATGTCTTCGACGTTGCCACCAACCCTGAGATCGATATCGTTATCGAGCTGGTGGGCGGCTACACCGTGGCCCGCGAGCTGGTGCTCAAGGCCATCGAGAACGGCAAGCACGTGGTCACCGCCAATAAAGCGCTGATCGCCGTGCACGGCAACGAGATCTTCGCCAAAGCCCGTGAAAAGGGCGTGATCGTAGCGTTCGAAGCCGCCGTGGCCGGTGGTATTCCGGTGATCAAGGCGATTCGTGAAGGCCTGTCCGCCAACCGCATCAACTGGGTGGCCGGCATCATCAACGGCACCGGTAACTTCATCCTCACTGAAATGCGTGAGAAGGGCCGTACCTTCGAAGACGTGCTGGCCGAAGCCCAGGCCCTGGGTTACGCCGAAGCCGATCCGACCTTCGACGTGGAAGGCATCGACGCTGCGCACAAGCTGACCATCCTGGCGTCCATCGCCTTTGGTATCCCGCTGCAGTTTGACAAGGCCTACACCGAAGGCATCACCAAGCTGACCACAGCCGACGTGAACTACGCCGAAGCCTTGGGCTACCGCATCAAGCACCTGGGTGTGGCTCGCAGCACGCCAGCGGGTATCGAGTTGCGCGTACACCCGACATTGATCCCGGCCGACCGCTTGATCGCCAACGTCAATGGCGTGATGAACGCCGTGATGGTCAACGGTGACGCCGCAGGCTCCACGCTGTTCTATGGCGCTGGTGCTGGCATGGAGCCGACCGCTTCGTCGGTGATCGCTGACCTGGTGGACGTGGTTCGCGCCATGACCAGCGACCCGGAAAACCGTGTACCGCACCTGGCCTTCCAGCCGGATTCTCTGTCGGCCCACCCGATCCTGCCGATCGAAGCCTGCGAAAGCGCGTACTACCTGCGCATCCAGGCACAGGACCACCCAGGCGTGTTGGCCCAGGTCGCGAGCATCCTGTCGGAGCGCGGTATCAACATAGAGTCGATCATGCAGAAGGAAGTCGAGGAGCAAAACGGCCAGGTGCCGATGATCCTGCTGACCCACCGCGTGCTCGAACAGCACATGAACGATGCCATCGCCGCCCTGGAAGCCCTGCAAGGTGTGGTCGGTCCAGTGGTGCGCATCCGCGTCGAGCACTTGAACTAACCGATTTGTTTCAGGGGCCCCGTGCGTGCGGCGGCCTCTGTTCGAGAATGTTTTAGAGGAGCCAGTCATGCGTTACATCAGCACCCGCGGCCAGGCACCGGCCCTGAATTTCGAAGACGTCTTGCTGGCAGGCCTTGCCACTGACGGCGGCCTGTACGTGCCGGAAAACCTGCCACGCTTCACCCAGGAAGAAATCGCTTCCTGGGCCGGCCTGCCGTACCACGAGCTGGCGTTCCGGGTGATGCGCCCGTTCGTCACCGGCAGCATTCCGGATGTGGATTTCAAGAAGATCCTGGAAGAAACCTACGGCGTGTTTTCCCATAGCGCCATCGCACCTTTGCGCCAACTGAACGGCAACGAGTGGGTCTTGGAACTGTTCCACGGTCCGACCCTGGCGTTCAAGGACTTCGCCCTGCAACTGCTGGGTCGCCTGCTCGACTACGTGCTGCAAAAACGCGGCGAGCGCGTGGTGATCATCGGCGCGACTTCCGGTGATACCGGCTCGGCCGCCATCGAAGGCTGCAAGCACTGCGAAAACGTCGACATCTTCATCCTGCACCCGCACAAGCGTGTGTCGGAAGTGCAGCGTCGCCAGATGACCACCATCTTCGGTGAGAACATCCACAACATCGCCATCGAAGGCAACTTCGATGACTGCCAGGAAATGGTCAAGAACAGCTTCGCTGACCAGAGCTTCCTGAAGGGTACGCGCCTGGTGGCGGTGAACTCGATCAACTGGGCGCGGATCATGGCCCAGATCGTCTACTACTTCCATGCTTCCCTGCAGTTGGGCGGGCCGGCGCGTTCGGTGTCGTTCTCGGTGCCGACCGGCAACTTCGGCGACATCTTCGCCGGCTACCTGGCACGCAATATGGGCCTGCCGATCAACCAGTTGATCGTCGCCACAAACCGCAACGACATCCTGCACCGCTTCATGAGCGGCAACAGGTACGTCAAGGAAACCCTGCACGCGACCCTGTCGCCGTCCATGGACATCATGGTCTCGTCGAACTTCGAACGCCTGCTGTTCGACATGCACGGTCGTAACGGTGCGGCGATTGCCGGCCTGATGGACACCTTCAAGAGCGGTGGCGGTTTCAGCGTTGATGAAGAGCGCTGGACCGAAACCCGCAAGCTGTTCGATTCCCTGGCCGTGGACGATGCGCAGACCTGCGAGACCATCGCCGAAGTCTATGCCCAGACCGGCGAACTGCTCGACCCGCACACCGCCATCGGTGTGAAGGCCGCCCGTGAATGCCGTCGCAGCCTGGATATCCCGATGGTGATCCTGGGCACCGCCCACCCGGTAAAATTCCCGGAAGCGGTGGAGAAAGCGGGCGTTGGCAAGGCACTGGAACTTCCGGTGCACTTGACTGACCTGTTTGAGCGTGAAGAGCGTTGCACGGTATTGGCCAACGACCTGAAGGCTGTGCAGGCGTTTGTCAGCCAGCATGGCAACCGGGGCAAACCGTTGTAAGGCAAGCCGCGTACACAAAAACGCCGCTTTCCCTTCCTTGGGTCAGCGGCGTTTTTTGTTTGTGGCAGGCCCGGAAGGCGCACTGACTAGGTGAGTAGTTTCTGCACGATGGCCAATACAGTGCTGAAAACCGTAAACATTGCCATGACGACACCCATGGGGTACCAGAAATTCTCGCGGGTTATCTTGTGAGTCTCGGCGGTGAGTTTGCGTTGCTCTGCATAGATGCGTGATATATCGGCATGAATTTTCTCCAATGCAGCCTGCTCTTTGTCGTGCTCCAACATCGTCTTCATCCTTCGCAATAAGGGCCTTTTGACATGCGCTTTGCTCCGCGTAGCAGCGTCACCAGCGCTCTCCGAGTATAGGATTCACCCCCGGTCTCAGCCGCCAGCAACCCCCAAAACAACCACCCAATGCGTTAGCAGTTATGTGCAGCCGTTTTTTGCCTGTCATGTTGCAAGCGCATGCTGGAATCCGTCACTCCCTGACGGCCCCATAAAGACGATAAAGCGAACTTTCCTACGTTACAAAAGGTCACTTAGGATAGATGCAGCTCCCGTTGAACCGATTGTTCCCGAACTATTGAGTGGTGATCGAGATGGAAAGTATCAGCCTATTGCTCGAAGAAGCACTGAGCCCTTATCAGGTTACGCTGACCACCTCTGGTGCGCAGGACGAGTGCCTGGTGACGGTGAAGAACCCTGCTGGCGCTATCGTGGTCGAACGTGAAGTCGACCGGGCGCAATTGATGGACAAGCGGGTGTTGGTGGATGTGGTGGATTGCCTGCTGCGCGACATCAAAATCGCCGAAGGGCGTGTGGAACCCTCAGTCATTGCGGCGTTACGTAACGCTGCCCAGACCCGTAGTGCTGCTGTTGCATGAAGAATTGTTTATTGATGGAAACTTCCTACAGCATGGCCGGTCAGATTTTGTAACAGCAAGAGCAAACATTGTGCTCCGGTGTTTGTGCCTTGCTGTACTGGTCTCAATGTGTAGGCCACGTTTAACCCCGAGTTGTCTCCCCACTGCTCGGGGTTTCTTTTTGCCTGCGATTTGTCATGGCTCAGGCGCGTCCTGGAAGAAGCTCGGGTTGTCCTGCAGGTATTGCTCACGCATCTGCGGGTCCAGCCATGCGGCATAGGACTGCTGTACCTGCTCCATTGGGATCTCGCGCAGCACCTGGTTGATCCGCTCTATCGCCACGCGCCCTTGAGGCGTGTCCGAACAGCCGATACGGGTGCGTTGGTAGGGCAATGAACCTTTGATGGGGTAGAAACTCAGGTCGTCGGCGCCAATGCCTTGCTGCATCGCGTGGTAGCGCACCTCTGGCCAATAGCCCAACACCGCTTCTAGCCGTCCCAGGCGTTGCATCTGCAATAGGCTGCCCAAGGCGTCGTTGCCGTAATGAAGAGCCAGTTTATGCGCCCCGGCATGCCTGAGTCGCTCATCGATGACTGGCCCGTAGCTGCGTTCCGCGATGGTACCCATGCGTGTTTTATGTGCTTCGAGGAAGGCTTGCAGGTCGAATTGGCCTTCGACGATAAACGGCGCCATGGCCTCAAGCTGGGCGCGTCGGATCGTGACCCCGTTACTGACGACGACAAAAGCCTGGTTGGAAAACACGATGTATTTGGCGCGTTCAGCCGTCCACAGCAGTGACGGATCACAGGTGAACGAAGGTTCACGCAGCATCTGCGTGCCACGCGCGCGGTTGACGTGCAGCACTTGGTGTCGATATTCCGGTAAGTGCTCGATCAGCATCGGCAACAGTTGGTCCAGCGCGCCCGCGCCTTTGCCTGGCCCTTCAAAAATAGTCAGCGGGGGTAAATCGCGCAACAACCAGATCAACGTGTCCTCTGCATGCGCAGGCAGAGGCCAGCCACCGATTACTCCGGCGCTGAGGCACAGCTGGATAAGCCAGCGTTTGCACCGGTGAGTCATCAGATCGCGCCTTCCTCACGCAGACGGACAATGGCGGCTGCGTCATAACCCAGCCCATTGAGTACCACGCTGTTGTGCTCACCCAACTGCGGCCCGACCCACTCGCAGCTGCCCGGGGTGTCCGACAGCTTGGGCACAATGCCTGGCATCTTGAAGTCCTTGCCGTCGGGAAGCTGGGCCTTGAGGAACATCTCACGGGCGAGAAATTGCGGATCGCCCAGCATGTCCTCGGCACTGTAGATGCGGCTGGCCGGCACCTCGGCCTTGTTCAACGCCTCGACTACCTGGTCCAGTGGCAGTGAGTTCACCCAGCGGTCAATCACCCCGTACAGCTCGTCACGACGGCTATCGCGCCCGTCATTGCTGGCAAGGACAGGATCGTCAGCCAGGTCTTCACGACCGATGGCCACCATGAAACGCTTGAAGATCGCATCGCCATTGGCGCCAATCTGTACGTGCTTGCCATCAAGGCTGGTGTGGATCGACGACGGCGTAATGCCGGGCATGATGTTGCCGGTGCGCTCGCGGATAAAACCGAACACGTCGAACTCCGGGATCATGCTTTCCATCATGGCGAAGATCGCTTCATACAGCGCCACATCCACTACCTGGCCCAGGCCGCCGTTGACCTCGCGATGACGCAGCGCCATCAATGCGCCAATCACGGCCCACAAGGCCGCAATGGAGTCACCGATGGAAATCCCGGTGCGCACCGGCGGGCGATCCTCGAAGCCGGTGATGTAGCGCAGGCCGCCCATGGATTCGCCTACCGCGCCAAATCCTGGTTGGTCCTTCATCGGCCCGGTCTGGCCAAAGCCCGAGAGACGCACCATTACCAGCTTGGGGTTGAGCGCGTGCAGGGTTTCCCAGCTTAAACCGAGTTTCTCGAGCACGCCGGGGCGGAAGTTTTCGATCAGGATGTCGGCGTCTGCCAGCAACTGTTTGAGAATCGCCAGGCCGTTCGGGTGTTTGAGGTTCAGTGTCAGCGACTGCTTGTTGCGCGCTTGCACGAACCACCACAGTGACGTGCCTTCATACAGTTTGCGCCATTTACGCAACGGGTCGCCGCCGTCGGGGGATTCGACCTTGATCACCTCGGCGCCGAACTCGGCGCAGATACGCGAGGCGAACGGGCCGGCGATCAGGGTGCCGAGTTCGATGACTTTCAGGCCGGCAAGCGGTTTGGCATTAAACGACATGAGGATCCTTGTCTGCGCAGGGCGGTGGTGTGAAGCCTTTTAACATAGGCGAGAGGCCCAGTGATAAGGATGATGCAGAGCAGGATTCGTTGAATGACCTCGCCATCGGTTAGACTGGCCGCCTTTCCCTGTCTCTAGAAGTCCGTTCATGGCCCAGCCGTCCACGACCTACAAATTCGAACTCAACCTCACCGATCTCGATCGTTCGGTGTATGAGAGCGTCAAACAGACCATCGCCCGCCACCCTTCGGAAACCGAAGAGCGCATGACCGTGCGTCTGCTGGCCTACGCCCTCTGGTACAACGAGCAGTTGTCGTTCGGGCGTGGCCTGTCAGATGTAGACGAGCCAGCCCTGTGGGAAAAAAGCCTGGATGATCGGGTTTTGCATTGGATCGAAGTCGGCCAACCCGATGCCGATCGCCTGACCTGGTGCTCGCGCCGTACCGAGCGCACCAGCCTGTTGGCCTACGGCAGCCTGCGCGTATGGGAAGGCAAGGTGGTGCCGGTGGCAACCAACCTGAAAAACGTGCACATCGCTGCCGTGCCTCAGGAAGTCCTTGAGACCCTGGCCAAGGACATGCCCCGCGTGATCAAGTGGGACGTGATGATCAGCGAAGGCACGATTTTCGTCACCGATGACCGTGGTCAGCATGAAGTGCAACTGCAATGGTTGGTCGGCGAGCGCGGTTGAATCACAGCCCCAAGTGGCAAGCTTTAAGCTACAAGCTTGGAGCTTGTAGCTAAATTTTTCCTACAGAGAACTTCCCTGCGTCCCATGCGTATCGATCCCCGCCCGTTGCCCGCCGTCCTGCCGTTCCTCGGTGAATTGCCACCGCTGTTAACCCGTCTCTACGCCGCTCGCGGGGTGCAGTCGCAAGCCGAACTGGATAAAAGCCTGGCGCGGTTGATCCCCTATCAGCAGCTCAAGGGCATCGACGCGGCTGTAGATCTGCTGGTGACGGCCCTGCAGCAGCGCCAGCGCATCCTGATCGTGGGTGACTTTGATGCCGATGGTGCCACCGCCAGCACCGTGGGCACTCTGGGGCTGCGTTTGCTCGGTGCGGCCCATGTCGACTACCTGGTGCCCAACCGTTTCGAATACGGCTATGGCCTGACCCCGGAAATCGTCGCTGTGGCCCTGCAGCGCAAGCCGCAGTTGCTGATTACCGTGGATAACGGTATTTCCAGCGTCGAAGGTGTGGCGGCGGCGAAAGCCGCTGGGCTGCAGGTATTGGTCACCGATCACCACTTGCCCGGCGATGAGTTGCCAGCGGCGGATGCCATCGTCAATCCGAACCAGCCAGGCTGCGAGTTCCCGAGTAAGGCCTTGGCCGGTGTAGGCGTGATCTTCTACGTGCTCATGGCCCTGCGTGCACGCCTGCGCAGCCTGGGCTGGTACGAGAACACGCCACAGCCGAACATTGGCGAGCTGCTTGATCTGGTCGCGTTGGGCAGTGTCGCCGACGTGGTGCCGCTGGATGCCAACAACCGCATCCTGGTGCATCAAGGCCTGGAGCGTATTCGAGCCGGTCGTGCGCGGCCTGGGATCAAGGCGATCCTCGAAGTGGCCAAGCGTGATGCGGCGCGCATCACCTCAACCGACCTGGGCTTTATCCTCGGCCCACGGCTCAATGCTGCTGGGCGCCTGGACGACATGAGCCTGGGCATCGAATGCCTGCTCACCACCGACTTCGCCGCGGCGCGGGAAATGGCTGC
Organism: Pseudomonas sp. PGPPP1; assembly: GCF_002255865.1. NCBI lineage: Bacteria > Pseudomonadati > Pseudomonadota > Gammaproteobacteria > Pseudomonadales > Pseudomonadaceae > Pseudomonas > Pseudomonas sp. PGPPP1. The sequence goes on from NZ_NKIG01000050.1 coordinate 10,309, forward strand.
GCAACTGGATGGCATGAACCAGGATCGCAAATCCATCGAGCAAGGTATGCAGCGCGAGGCGCTGGCCCAGCTCAAGGATTTGCCGGTGGAGTCGATGCCCTACGGGTTATGCCTGTTCGATCCGGAATGGCACCAAGGCGTGATCGGCATCCTGGCGTCACGCATGAAAGAGCGTTACTTCCGCCCGACCATCGCCTTCGCCGACGCCGGTGATGGCCTGCTCAAGGGCTCAGGGCGCTCCGTGCAGGGTTTTCACATCCGTGATGCCCTGGCGGTAGTCGCGAGCCAGCATCCCAACCTGATCGCCAAGTACGGCGGCCACGCCATGGCGGCGGGGCTGACACTGCCCGAGGAAAACTTCCCACTGTTCGCTGAAGCTTTCGATGCCGAAGTGCGTCGGCAACTGCGCGAAGAAGACCTGACCGGGCGCTTGTTGTCCGATGGCACCCTGGCGGTGGAAGAATTTCACCTGGAACTGGCCCGCGCGTTGCGTCACGCCGGTCCGTGGGGGCAGCACTTTCCTGAACCGGTGTTTCACGGTGTGTTCCAGTTAGTGGAGCAGCGCGTGGTGGGTGAGCGGCACCTGAAGGTGGTGCTCAAGACCGAATGCGGGTCAGTGAAGCTCGACGGCATCGCGTTTGGCGTTGACCGCGAGGTCTGGCCGAACCCTACGGTGAAGTGGGTGGAGTTGGCCTACAAGCTGGATGTGAATGAGTTTCGGGGCAATGAGACGGTACAGCTGATGATTGCCCATATCGAACCACGCTAGCTCTCAGCAACACCACAAACCAATGTGGGAGCTGGCTTGCCTGCGATGCAGTCAGCTCGGTGTAACAGTTGCACCGAGGTGATGCTATCGCAGGCAAGCCAGCTCCCACATTTTTCATCCGCGTACAGCCGGCGAATTACTCGGCTTTATCCTTGGCCTGGTGCTTCACGATGATATCCACCAACCGCTGAGCCAGCGCTGGGTAGTTCTCATCGAAGTGATGCCCACCTGGCAACTTCACAGCCTCACCTACGGCAGTCTTATCCGTGCAGCCGCTCTCGTCGACTTCTTCCGCGCCGTAGATGCACACCACTTTGTCCGCTGGCAGCTTGGCCATTTCCGGGCCGGTGGCGGCTTCTTTACCGGCGTTGCCGAGCCAACCTTCCACTTCGATTTCAAAGCTGCCGGTACGTGCAAACGCCAGCAGGATGATCGCGTCCACGCGCTGCTGCTCGTTCTCTGGCAGGCGGTTGTAGATAGCGGGCAGTACGTCGGCACCGAATGAGTAGCCGGTCAGTACGAAGCGCTTGGTGCCCCATTTTTGCCGGTAGTGTTGCATCAGCTCGGTGAGGTCTTTGGCGCTTTGCTCCGGGGTCTTGTGCTGCCAGTAATAGCGCAGGGTGTCGATGCCCACGACCGGGTAGCCGATCTTGGCCATTTCGCCGGCCACGTCGCGGTCCAGGTCGCGCCAGCCGCCGTCACCGGAGAGGAACAGGGTCACAGTGTCCTTGGCTTGGCCCGCGGGTACTTCGACCACTGGAATGGCCAGGCCGCCGTTGTCCGAACCTACCAGTTGCTTGCGCAGTTCGTTGTTCAGCACTTGCGGGTAGTGAATATCGTAGTCACTGATGCTGGTGGTGGCGCGAGGTGTGTCACGTACGAAACTGGCGCTTTCATCGTCAGGGTTATCGTTCCAGGCGACCAGCCAGCTGCCGTGGGCGGAGGTTTTCGGCAGTGGGTCCTTGCAGTCTTCCTGTACCAGCGCGAAACCGACGGAGATGGCGTTGGCCTTATCGTCGGTCTGGGTGGCCAGCCAGCGCCAGGCGAGGGCTGCGCCAGGGCCGATACCGCTGACCAGCGTTGCCGGGCCTTTGAGTTGAGCCAGCGCATTTTGCAATGCTTGTTCTTGCAGCTTGCAGTCATCTTTCGGCAGCACTACCTGGACAATCTGCGCAGCACCGCCTTGGCTGAGGGCGATCAATTGGCTGTCGGTCAGGGTTTCATCGGCCATCACGGCCACGGCTACGCGGGCTTTCGGTGTGCTGGACGGGGTTACACGGGTCATCACCGAACCGTCGGCCTGGGGCAGTTGCTCCAGGGTCGGTTGCGGGGCAGGGCGGTTCCAGTACCAAAAGCCAGCGCCTGCGATCAGGGCGAGCAGCACTACTAAAGCCAATACATACCGCCAGGAGCGTCGAATCATCAGCGTTTCACCAATCCAGTCAAGCCGCCCGCAATCAGGGCGGCGGTATCGGCCAGTGCCACCAGCGGATCAAGTCCTGCGGGCACGGCCATGTAACGGGGTTCCCAGTCAGGCTGGAACTTGTCTTTGAAGCGGCGCAAACCTTGGAAGTTATACAGTTGTTCACCACGACGGAACACCATTGAGCCCAAGCGCTGGGTCAGCGGAGCGCCACGCCGTGGTTGCAAGCCCGACAACGGCACCATGCCGAGGCTGAAGCGGGCGTAACCGTGACTCTTATAATGTTGAATCAGGCCGACCATCATGAATTCCATGGTCAGCTTGGGCGCGTCCGGGTGCGCGCGCATCAGGTCGAGGCTGGCCAGGTCGTGGTTGTAAGTCTCGAGCAGGTTGGCGAAGGCCACCGGGCGCCCTTCGAAGCGAATGATCGCCATGCGAAAGTGCTTGAGGTAGTCGTCGCTGAAGCGTCCCAGGGAAAAGCCTTTTTCCCGCACGTTCTTGCCGGTCAGCCAGGCGTCGGAGATGACTTTGAGTTCCTCCATCGGTGCCATGCCCGGTTCGTGGATCTCCAGGGACAGGCCGTCCCGGGTGCCACGGTTCCAGGTGTAGCGCAGGTCCTTCATCTCTTTGCCCTTGGCTTCCAGGTCAAAGCGTTTCAGGTCGACGCGGGCCTCTTCGCCCAGCTTGATCGCAGTCAGGCCGATGTCCATGTAGTACGGCAGGTTCTCCGCCCGCACCTGGTAGAACACCGGGCGCGCGTGGTGAATGTCGCACAGGTCGCGGAACTGCCAGATCATTTCGGCGCGAGGCTGGGTCGGGCCGATCGGGTCATACAAGGCCACCAGGCTGCGCCCACGACGGGCGTACATCAGGAAGGCTTCATCGTTGGGGTGGAACAGCAACGCCTTGTCACCGGTCAGCGCCAGGCCGCCGTCGGGCTGCGACGAGGCCATCAGGATCTTGGTGGCGCGTTCCAGTTCATCCGGGGTGGGCAGGTGGATCACCGGGCGCGCGGTGCGCAGCAGCCAGGTCAGCGACACGATCACCAGCAGTACGGCGGCACCCAGCAGCGAGCGCAGGCCACGTGGGGCGTTGGCGTCGAGCGTGAACTGCCACCACAGTTGATGGCTATACGGTACGTCCTGGTAGGCAAACAGCAGCAGCCAGATCGAAGCGCCCAGCACGCAGACGCTGGCCACTAGATACAGCGGCGAGAACGGCAACTCGGTCAGGCGGCTGGCGCGGTAGAACGAGCGGCGGAAGATCGCCAGCAGTACGGCGGTCATGGTCATCAGACTGGCTTCTTCCCAGTCGAAACCCTTGAGCAGCGACAGCAGGGCGCCCGTCAACAGCAGCACCATGGTCAGCATCCAGGCTGCCGACAGGCGTCGACGTAAACCTTGGGCGAGCAACAGGCACAACACGCCGATGAGGCTGGCGCCAAAGTGCGAGGCGTCAATCAGGCGGTGGGGAATCAGGAAGCCGATGTTTTCCAGGCGTGAGTCGATCTCCGGCGTCGCGCCGGAAAACAGCAAGACCACGCCGGACAAAAAAACCAGTACGGCCAGTACCGGTGCCGCCAGGCCCGAAGCCACTCGCAGGCTCTGCTGGGTCTGGAACAGACGCTGGGCTTCATTGACCAACAGGAATACGCAGGCGATCAACAGTGGCAGCACCACGTAGATCATGCGGTACAGCAGCAGGGCAGCGGCCAAGGGCGCGGCACCGAGCTTGTCGGCGAAAGCGGCGAGCAGGATCGCTTCGAACACGCCCACACCGCCCGGTACATGGCTGAGCACGCCAGCGGCCAGGGCCAGCAGGTACACCAGCAAGAAGGGGCCGAACGGCGGCGCTTCCGGCAGCAGCATATAAAGGACGGTAGCGGCAGCGGCCACGTCCAGTGCGGTGATGATCAGTTGCAGGAAAGTCAGGCGACGCCCGGGCAGGCGCAAGGTACGGCGGCCAGCCTTGACCAGCAGGTTGTCCGGGTAAGGTTGTTCCGGCAGGCGACGGCGATAAATGCCGATGCACAATACGGCCGACAACAGCAGGACTGCGCCGGCGATGCCGCCAAGCACCGCTTGTGGCAAATGCAGGTAGGTCGAGGCGGCTGGCAGGTTGCTCAATGTCGCCAATGCGGCCAGTGGGGGCAGGGCAGTGCCCAAGGCCAGGCTGGCGAACACGGTCATGTGGGCAACTTCCGAGGCCCCGATACCATGGCGTGCATATAAACGGTAACGCACCGAACCGCCCGAAAGCATCGACAAGCCAATGGCGTTGCCGATGGCGAAGGCGGTGAAGCCGCCGAGGGCCAAGGTCTTGGCAGGCAGTTTTACCCCGGCGTAGCGGGCGCCGGAAAACTCATAGCCCAATAGAATGATGAAACCCGCGACGGCGGCGGCAAATGCACCGAGCAACGCTGGCTTGGGCACTTCCAGGATCGAGTCATGGAGTGCGTAGAGGTCCAGTTCCAGCAGCAGGTGTCGGCAGGCGATCAGGGCGATTGCAAACAGCAGCAGGGTAACGGCCAGCCCGATGGGTTGCCGGTATTTGCTCAACAGATCCAGCCAACGCAAACGAGTGGGAGTGATCGGTTGTTCTGCTGTGACGGTGTCTTGTGTTTCAGACGAGTTGGCGCGCATCAATCACCTCGTGGATTGTGCGCGACAGGATGGAGGTATCCAGCCAAGTTACCAATCCCTATGGACAAAATAATTACAAATATTAACGCGTATCACCCGGTGGGGCGACTGCGGCCATTGGTCGTAGAGGGTAGCGCTTGAGCATTGAGCATAGCTTGCAAAGACATGGACTCAACAAACCGTGTAGGGTTTCATGAAATATGCCATGCCATTGTTTCAGAAGAACTTTTTCGCCAGATACAAAAAAGGCCACTCTTTCGAGTAGCCTTTTTTGATGTTTGGTTGCGGGAGCCGGATTTGAACCGACGACCTTCGGGTTATGAGCCCGACGAGCTACCAGACTGCTCCATCCCGCGTCTGTGTGTCGGCATTCTACAGAGGAACGCGAGTGTGTCAACCTGTGAATCGAAGAAAAGCGCTTGTGGTTCAAATGGTTAGCTCTCCAAGAAGATGCTTTGGACCCCTCGAGGCCAGTCTGGCCGAGGGTTTCAGCTCTATCGGGATGCCAGATTCGATTGAAAAAATAAATTCACCTGGGAATCTTCCTACCGCTCAAAAGGAAGATTCAAACTACTGGTGCTATATACAGGGGTGAGTGCGATACTGGTCATCCGTTGAATCAACCCTCTGTTTATATGACGCAACGCAAAATCATCCACGTCGACTGTGATTGCTTCTACGCCGCCATCGAGATGCGCGATGACCCGAGCCTGGCGCAAAAGCCGCTGGCCGTAGGGGGGGCGGCTGATCGGCGCGGGGTCATAGCGACTTGCAATTACGAGGCGCGCGCCTATGGCGTGCGTTCGGCCATGTCGTCACGGCACGCCCTGAAGCTGTGCCCGGACCTGACCATCGTCAAGCCGCGCATGGAGGCTTATAAAGAAGCATCGAAGGAAATCCAGACGATCTTTCGCGACTACACCGACTTGATCGAGCCGTTGTCGCTGGATGAAGCCTATCTGGATGTGTCCGACAGCCCGCACTTTGGTGGCAGCGCCACACGTATCGCACAGGACATTCGCCGCCGCGTGTCCAACCAGTTGCATATCACGGTGTCTGCCGGCGTCGCGCCAAACAAGTTCCTGGCCAAGATCGCCAGCGATTGGAAAAAGCCCAATGGCCTGTTTGTGATCACCCCCGATCAGGTCGAAGACTTTGTCTCGCAGTTGCGGGTGAGCAAGCTTCACGGTGTGGGCAAGGTCACCGCCGATAAGCTCGCGCGCCTGGGAATTGAAGACTGTTTGCAGCTGCGTGAGTGGGACAAGCTGGCGCTGGTGCGTGAGTTCGGCAGTTTCGGCGAGCGGTTGTGGAGCCTGGCGCGTGGCATTGACGACCGCGCGGTACAGAACGACAGTCGCCGGCAGTCGATCAGTGTGGAAAATACCTATGACGTGGACTTGCCGGACCTTTCAAGCTGCCTGGCGAAGCTCCCCGAATTGATGGAAACCCTGGCTGGGCGCATGGCACGCATCGACAGCAGTTACCGGGCGGGCAAGCCATTCGTTAAGGTGAAGTTCCATGATTTTACCCAGACGACTTTAGAGCAGGCCGGGGCAGGGCGGGATCTGGAGAGTTATCAACAACTGCTGACGCAGGCGTTCAATCGAGGGGGGAAACCGGTGCGGTTGTTGGGCATTGGTGTGCGCTTGCTTGATCTAAGCAGCGGCAATGAACAACTCGAATTTTCCTGGTAGAAATCGGAAACCCAACGTGGGAGCGGGCTTGCTCGCGAAAGCGGAGTGTCAGTCACTAATTTCGTTACTGAACCACCGCATTCGCGAGCAAGCCCGCTCCCACACAAACCCGCTCCCATATTTAGGTCTACACCAGGCTTGAAGTCCTAGCGAGCGCTAGGGTCCGCCACCAACCGTCCGGCATCCTTGGTCAGTGCCTGCAAAAATTCCTGCTGCAGCTCGGGATCATTGCGGGTCAGTTCGATCAGGCTCTGTTCCAGCTCACTGGCTTCTTCTTCCAGACCCAGTTCCGACAGGCGTTTGACCCGGTGCACCCACTGGTTCACCTCGTCATCTTCCAAGTCGTCGTAGATCAGGCCGTGGGCTTCCAGCAACTTTCCGCGCAAGGTGCTGCTGATAGCCAGGGTCGAGTCCGAATGCACGTCGTCCTGGCCATCTTCCACGCTGATCTTCAAGGTCGTGACACGGTTCAAATCGTGCTCGGAAAACGGGCTGTCCAACAGGTTCAGGCGCAGCACGCCGTTGCGGTCGGTGGTCAGGTCAAAGACTTGTTTGCCGGCGGTGACCTGTACCGGGCGTTCGCTCCAGGGCAGGCTCGAATACTCCACACGCTTGTCGCGCTGGACTTCATCGATACCCGCCAGGTTCTGTTGCGCACGGCCATGGGATTGTACGTTCATGAACGGGTTGAGGCCGTCCACGCCATAGGTCAGCCAGTCGTGAGTCATGCTGGTAGGCAGGTGGCCGAGGGCGAAGATATTCGCCACGTTGGCGCCTGCGCCCGCCACCAGGGCTACCGCACCCAAAGGCATCTCGTAGAGTTTGCGCCAGGGTTGGTAGGGGGTGTAGCGGTCGTAACGACGGGTAACTTCGAATTCGGTGACCTCGAAGGTCTTTTGCTCATGAATGCGAACCCGGCGTTGCGGCAGTTCCAGCACTTTGGGTTCGCCTACATCGATCTGCAGGCTGTGGTCGAGCAACTTTCGCTCGACCCGCTCCTCGTGCTCACTGCGTTGCGACATCTGGTTGGCGCAGCCGCTGACCAGCAGGGCGCCGCACAAGGCGGCGCCCCCCAGGGCTCTGGTGTTTCGCTTGAACATGACTTCTCTTGATCTGGTTTTCAGCGACGAATACGCGCCTGAAGGAAAGACAGCACGTCAGCCACCGGCAACGGTTGGGCTTCGGCTTCGGTCCGGCTCTTGTATTCCAGATTGCCATCGGCCAGGCCGCGGTCACTGACCACGATACGGTGAGGGATGCCAATCAGTTCCATGTCGGCGAACTTGATGCCAGGGCTGGTTTTCTTGTCCCGGTCATCCAGCAGCACTTCAAAACCGGCAGCCGTGAGTTCGGCATACAGTTTGTCGGTGGCTTCGCGTACTTGCTCGGTTTCATAACGCAGCGGTACCAGGGCGATCTGGAACGGCGCCAGGGTGTCGCTCCAGATGATGCCTTTTTCGTCGTTGTTCTGCTCGATGGCAGCGGCAACTACGCGGGAAACACCAATGCCGTAGCAGCCCATGTCCAGGGTGATCGGCTTACCGTTTTCGCCCAGCACTTCGCACTTCATCGCCTTGCTGTACTTATTGCCCAGCTGGAAGATGTGCCCGACTTCAATGCCACGCTTGATCTCTAGGGTGCCCTTGCCATCCGGGCTCGGGTCACCGGCGACCACGTTACGCAGGTCGGCCACGGTTGGAACCGGCAGGTCGCGCTCCCAGTTCACACCGAAGTAGTGCTTGTCGTCGATGTTCGCACCGATACCGAAGTCGCTCATCAGCTCGACCGAACGGTCGATGATGATCGGCAGCGGCAGGTTCAATGGGCCGAGGGAGCCGGCGCCAGCGCCAATGGCGTCGCGCAGTTCGGCATCGGTGGCCATGACCAGTGGGCTGGCCACGCCAGGTTGCTGGGCAGCCTTGATTTCGTTGAGTTCGTGGTCGCCACGGATCACCAGGGCGATCAGCTTGCCTTCTTCCTCGGCACGCACGATCAGGGTCTTGATGGTCTTTTCAATCGGCAGATTGAATTTCTCCACCAAGGCCGCGATGGTCTTGGTTTCCGGGGTGTCTACCAGGCGCAGTTCTTCGGCCGGTGCAGGGCGGGAGGTTTCCCGTGGCACGGCTTCGGCTTTCTCGATGTTCGCCGCGTAGTCGGAACCGTTGCTGAACACGATATCGTCTTCGCCGGACTCGGCCAGTACGTGGAACTCGTGGGAGCCGGCACCGCCGATGGAGCCGTTGTCCGCTTCAACCGGACGGAACTTGAGGCCCAGGCGGGTGAACACGTTGCAGTAGGCCTGGTGCATGCGGTCGTAGGTGACCTGCAGGGACGCCTGGTCAGCGTGGAACGAATAGGCGTCCTTCATGATGAATTCGCGGCCGCGCATCAAACCGAAGCGTGGGCGGATTTCGTCACGGAATTTTGTCTGGATCTGATACAGGTTCAGCGGCAGCTGTTTGTAGCTGCTCAGCTCGTTGCGCATCAGGTCGGTGATCACTTCTTCGTGGGTCGGGCCGGCGCAGAAGTCGCGGCCGTGACGATCCTTGAAGCGCAGCAACTCAGGGCCGTACTCTTCCCAACGTCCGGATTCCTGCCACAGCTCAGCCGGCTGGGTGCTCGGCATCAACACTTCCAGAGAGCCGGCGGCGTTCATTTCTTCGCGAACGATGGCTTCGACCTTGCGCATCACCTTCAAGCCCATGGGCAGCCAGGTGTACAGGCCGGAGGCCAGTTTGCGGATCATGCCCGCGCGCAGCATCAGCTGATGGCTGATCACAACCGCGTCGGAAGGCGTTTCTTTCTGTGTGGCGAGCAAATATTGACTGGTACGCATGGTAGGCCGTTGTCGGTTGCTTGGACTTGAAATGACTTGGGATTGTACGGGCGCAAGCTGCCGCCGTACAGGCATCAGAATACAGGGCTGTCTGTAGTGAGGGCGCTTGCTCCCGTTCGACAGCGCAGCTGGAGCCGGCTTTCGGGGCTGCTTAGCATCCCAGCGGGAGCAAGCTCCCTCACTACAAAAGCATAGGTGTCAGTCTTCTACCGGCGGATTCAGCCTGGCCCGGCGATTTTCCTGAAACCAATGCAACGCAATCAGAAACAGCGTCGGCACGCCCAGCAGGCAAGTGATCAGGAAGAAGTTGTGGTAGCCGAACTTCTCGACCATTACCCCCGAATACCCGCCGATCAGGCGCGGTAGCAACAGCATGATCGAGCTGAGCAACGCATATTGAGTGGCGGAGAACTTGAGGTTGGTCAGGCTCGACAAGTAGGCCACGAACGCCGAAGTGGCCAGGCCCGAGCTGAAGTTATCCAGCGAGATGGTGAAGATCAGCATCTGCAGGTCCGGGCCCATATCGGCGAGCATCACGAACAACAGGTTGGTGCCCGCCGACGCTACGCCGCCGATGAACAGGATCGGCAGGATGCCGAACCGCACAATCAGCAGGCCGCCCATGCCGGCACCGAGCAGGGTCATGATCAGGCCGAAGATCTTGCTGACCCCGGCGATCTGATCCTTGGTGAAGCCCTGGTCGATATAGAACACGTTGGCCATCACGCCCATCACCGTGTCGGACATGCGATAGGTAGCAATCAGCCCGAGCAACAGCAACGCCTGCCAGCGGTAGCGCAGGATAAAGTCATTGACCGGCGTGAGCACCGGCGCCAGGCCGCGGCGGCCCATGGCCGACAGGCATAGCGCGGTCAGCGTGATATAGAGGATGGCCCGCAGGAACGCGCGGTCGTCCATCAGCAAGTCCCACAGGCTCATGCCGTGGAACAGGACGCTCTCAAAATCGGTATTGAAAAGCTGCGTGAACATGGCCGGAACCGACACCAACAACACGATCAACACAAACACCGACACCAGCTGATGCGCAAAACTGTAACGACCGGCCTGCAATTGCGTGCGCAGTGGTACATCGGGTTCGCGCATGAACAGGGTGGTCAGCAATGCTGGAATCATCAGCACGCCGAACAGCACGTAGGTGCCAAGCCACGCCGAATGCTGATAGTTGAAACCGGTGGAGCCGAAGCCCTCGGCAAAGAACAATGCGCCTGCTGTAGCGAGCAGCGCAGCAATGCGGTAACCCGACATATAGCTGGCAGCCAGCGCGGCCTGGCGGCTGTCGTCGGCAATTTCCAGGCGATAGGCATCGACCGCGATGTCTTGGGTCGCGGACGCGAAGGCAACGATTACGGCAATGGCGATCAGCCAGGACAGGTGTTTTTGCGGGTCGCAGAACCCCATGCCGATCAATCCGAGGATCACCAACGATTGGGCAAGCACCAGCCAGGAACGACGGCGCCCGAGTTTGCCGAGCAGTGGCAGGCGCCATTGGTCGAGCAGCGGCGACCAGACCCACTTGAAGGCATACGCCAAGCCGATCAGGCTCGCATAGCCGATGGTCTCGCGGGCCACACCGGCCTCACGCAACCACACCGAAAGCGTCGAGAACACCAACATGTAAGGCAAGCCGGCGGCAAAGCCGAGCAACAACAGAACCAACGTCGAGGGGCTGGCATAGGCGGCGAGCGCGGCGCGCCAGGTTTTACGGGGCATGGGCTGGAGTCTGCCTCAGATTTGCGGAAACAAAGCGCGCACTCTAACCGCTGTGCTCTACCGGGCGCCAGCCATGGCGCTGAATATCCACGCGATTGTTGCGGACAGTGATGCCCTCGTCCCGCAGGCGCGCACGTTGCTCATCCCCCGAAGCACTGCCCACCGGCAGACTTATCCGACCACCGGCACCCAGCACGCGGTGCCAAGGCAGCTTGGTGTCCTCCGGCAACTGGCTCAGTGTGCGCCCCACCCAGCGCGCCGCACGCCCAAGCCCGGCCAGGTGGGCCAGCTCACCATAGCTCACCACACAACCTGCGGGCACTTGCGCCAGGGTCAGGTACAACGCGGTTCTGCGCATCTCGGCGGGGCTTTGCGGGGTTTCGGCGGGTTGATTCACTGTGGAGATATCCGTTGAGATCGTCGGTCTTCTGTAAGAAACGTCTGTAAACATGGTGGTGAGCATTGAACTCACTCCCAATCCTTGAGTCAGTCCTTGCTAAGACGTTATCTAGCACGATAATGCCCTTTTTTTCGCCAAGCCCGAGCCCCTAATCTGCTTATGTTGTCCAGAACCCTGCTGTGCCTTGCTGTTTTCAGCGCCTCTACGCCCTTGCTGGCCGACACCGTCTGGTTGAAGAACGGTGACCGTCTGACCGGCAAGATCAAAGTCTTTGACGGCGGCAAGTTGCTGATCCAGACCGATTACGCGGGCGCGATCCCCATCGACTGGAAACAGGTGAAGACCCTGGAAAGCGACCAGGAGCTGCTGGTCAAGCAGGACGCCTATACCGGTGAGAAGGCCAAATCCCTGAAAGCCGCGGATGACGGCAAGGTCGTTCTCGCCAACGGCGAAGCGCCCAAGACCGTCGAGTTGGCGAGCATCCAGCAGATCATCAAGCCCAAGCCGGTGATTGAAGACCTGGTGTGGAAAGGCAATGTTGACCTGGCGCTGGACTACAAGCGCGCCGAGAAGGACACCAACGACTACGACATCGATTTCAAGACCACTGCACGGCACGGCCAGTGGCGTCATACCGGGCAAGGCGAGTACAACCGCGAGTTCCAGGATGACGTCACCACCACCGACAACTGGGCCTTGGAATACGACCTGGACCGGTTTATCACCGAGCATTGGTTCTGGCAGGGGCGCCTGACCTACAAGCGCGACAAGGTTGAAGACCTGTCTCGCCAGCGTACCGTGGGCACCGGCCCGGGCTATCAGTTCTGGGACGATGAACTGGGTGCTTTCTCCCTGGGTTCGCTGGTCAACCGCACCGACTATGAATATGCCGACGGCGGCAAAGACAACTTCTATTCGGTCGCCATGAAGTGGAACTACAACCGCTACCTGGTGGGCAAGACGGTGGAGTTCTTCACCAACGGCGAGCTGGGCCGTCCGATCGACGGGCCGGTCGATTACTCGTTGGATGCGGAAATGGGGCTGCGCTACAAGGTTACCGAGTGGGCCTCGCTTAACCTCAAGGCCGAGCGCGACATTATCAGTGGCGATTCCGAGAGCAGCCTGAGCAAGACCCGCTACACGGCAGGCTTTGGCGTGGCCTGGTAATAAGGTCGAACAAAACCCGCTTGGCAACCTCTGCGGATATTGATTACCTTGTGTTGAGATCCATTCCCATATGCTGTGGGCGGCTGAATACCCGAGGAGTCATACGTTGAGCACACAGGTTGCCAAGAACGCCCGAGAGCTGTTGCTCAAGGAATACCGTGGGGCCCTCTCCACATTGTCCAAAGCCATGCCCGGCTTTCCGTTTGGCTCGGTCGTGCCCTATTGCCTGGATGAGCAGGGTCGCCCGTTGATCCTGATCAGCCGCATTGCCCAACACACCCACAACCTGCAGAAAGACCCCAAGTGCTCGCTGTTGGTGGGTGAGCGCGAGGCAGATGACGTGCAAGCGGTCGGGCGCCTGACTTACCTGGCCGAAGCCGAAAAGCTGGAGGAGGGCGCTGCCATCGAGGCTGCCGCCGAGCGTTATTACCGCTACTTTCCCGACTCGGCCAATTACCATAAGGCCCACGATTTCGACTTCTGGGTACTCAAACCGGTGCGTCACCGTTATATCGGCGGGTTTGGTGCGATTCACTGGGTCGACCAATTGACGTTGGCGAACCCGTTCGCCGGCAAGGCCGAGTTGAGCATGGTCGAGCACATGAACAGCGATCACACCAAGGCCATCGCCCATTACGTCGAACTCGCGGGTTTACCCACCTCCGAGCCTGCGCAGTTGGCCGGCATCGACAGTGAAGGCATGCACCTGCGTATTGGCCAATCGTTGCATTGGTTGCCTTTTGCGGAGTCCTGCAACACGCCGACACAAGTGCGTGAGGCCTTGGTTTCATTGGCTCACGCTGAGGTTTGGCCGAAAAAATCCCCTGCCAACGCTTGAATTCACGAAACGGCGACGTCATCTAAGGTGGACTGGCAAGGCATTCTTGCGTTGAGGAACCATTTGATGCGCCCTTTTTTATTGCTCTTTCTGCTATTCCCGGTGTTGGAGCTGTTCGTATTCGTTCAAGTCAGCGGTGCGATCGGGTTTTTCCCGGCCTTGTTGCTGATCATTCTTGGCTCGATGCTTGGCGTGCTGGTGCTGCGCGTCGCCGGGCTGGCCACGGCACTGCGTGCCCGTGAAAGCCTGAACCGCGGCGAGCTGCCGGCCCAGACCATGCTCGAAGGCCTGATGATGGCCCTGGCAGGCGGCCTGCTGATCCTGCCGGGTTTCATCAGCGATGTGGTCGGCTTGGTCATGCTGCTGCCGTTCACCCGCAAGCTGCTGGCCGGCAAGATGCGCCAGCGTGCTGAAGAGGCAGCGATTCGCCAACGCGCGTTCGCCGACGACCTGCAACCGCGCGGTGGCCCGGCTCCGCGCCAACCGCTGGGGCGTGAAGGTGATGTGATCGAAGGCGAATTCGAACATCGCGACAGCAAATAACCGCTTCACTGGCACGGCACCTTTGGGTGCCGTGTTGCATTTACCCATCGGTACACGCAAAAAAAATCCGTCGAGCCCCCTTGTAATAAGCTTATGCGCCCTTATGTAACGGTCACCGCAAGGTTTCTGGTGGCGACATCAGACAGACTTCAGCGTCTTGCTTGGCGAGGCGCGACCGGCACAGCCGGAATACAACTTGCCGGTATTGACACCGGCCGATGAAAAACACAATTAGGAGAGATCGACAATGAGCAAGCTTCGTCCTCTGCACGACCGCGTCGTAATCCGTCGCAGCGAAGAAGAAAAGAAAACCGCTGGCGGTATCGTCCTGCCAGGTTCGGCTGCTGAAAAAGCCAACCACGGTGTGATCGTCGCTGCAGGCCCAGGCAAGACTCTGGAAAACGGTGATGTACGTGCGCTGGCCGTTAAAGTCGGTGACAAGGTTGTATTCGGCCCTTACTCCGGCAGCAACACTGTGAAAGTCGACGGCGAAGACCTGCTGGTTATGGCTGAGAACGAGATTCTCGCCGTTCTGGAAGACTGATTTCCCCGCTCATTTTCCCGTTACTACAAAGTATTTAAGGAATATCGATCATGGCTGCTAAAGAAGTTAAATTCGGCGATTCCGCCCGCAAGAAAATGCTCGTTGGTGTCAACGTCCTGGCTGACGCTGTAAAAGCGACCCTGGGCCCGAAAGGCCGTAACGTGATCATCGAGAAGAGCTTCGGCGCTCCGACCATCACCAAGGACGGCGTTTCCGTAGCAAAAGAAATCGAACTGGAAGACCGTTTCGAAAACATGGGCGCGCAGCTGGTCAAAGACGTTGCCTCCCGTGCCAACGATGACGCAGGCGATGGCACCACCACCGCGACCGTTCTGGCTCAAGCCATCGTCAACGAAGGCTACAAAGCCGTCGCTGCCGGCATGAACCCAATGGACTTGAAGCGCGGCATCGACAAGGCGACCATCGCCATTGTTGCTGAGCTGAAAAACCTGTCCAAGCCTTGCGCTGACACCAAGGCTATCGCTCAGGTAGGCACCATCTCCGCCAACTCCGACAGCTCCATCGGCGACATCATTGCCGAAGCCATGGAAAAAGTTGGTAAAGAAGGCGTGATCACCGTTGAAGAAGGCACTGGCCTGGAAAACGAACTGTCGGTTGTAGAAGGCATGCAGTTCGACCGTGGCTACCTGTCCCCGTACTTCGTCAACAAGCCAGAAACCATGG
>NZ_NKIG01000078.1:0-1520 GCF_002255865.1 Pseudomonas sp. PGPPP1
GGCAAATTCCCCAGGGTCTTCATCACCTGAGTCAATTCACCCTTTTTGCCAAGGTAGTGAACCCGGATTTGCTCCAGGGCATTGATATCTTCAGCGCTTTGCACAGCCTCAAGAGCTTGAGCGACGAGCGCGTCCAGGTTTTCCATGTACAGACTCCAGATACAAAATAGGGGAAGAGCTTGAAGGCTCTTCCCCTATTTAAGACGTTCACCACCTTGGGCTGCAGGAGCAACCCAGGGTGACTGTCGGGGGTACTTAAGCCAAGGTGGCTTTAGCTTTCTCGACAATCGCGGCAAACACCGCTTTTTCGTTCACTGCCAGATCAGCCAGAACCTTACGGTCGATCTCGATGGACGCTTTTTTCAGGCCAGCGATGAAACGGCTGTAGGACAGACCGTTAACACGTGCACCAGCGTTGATACGAGCGATCCACAGAGCGCGGAACTGACGTTTTTTCTGACGACGGTCACGGTAGGCGTATTGGCCTGCCTTGATTACCGCTTGCTTGGCAACACGGAATACGCGTGAACGCGCGCCGTAGTAGCCTTTAGCAAGTTTCAGAATTTTTTTGTGACGCTTACGGGCAATGACGCCACGCTTTACACGAGCCATGAGTTACTTCCTCTATTCTTGATCCAAAAATTAACGAAGGCGCAGCATGCGCTCGACTTTTGCCACGTCAGACGGATGCAGCAAGCTGCTACCGCGCAGTTGACGCTTACGCTTGGTCGACATTTTGGTCAGGATGTGGCTCTTGAAAGCGTGCTTGTGCTTGATACCGTTAGCAGTTTTCAGAAACCGCTTAGCAGCACCACTTTTAGTCTTCATCTTTGGCATGTTCGGATACTCCGCATTCAGTTGATAAACATAATCAGAAGGCCTGCCGTGCCCTGTTGATTACTTCTTCTTTTTCGGGGCGATGACCATGATCAGCTGGCGTCCTTCCATCTTAGGATGCTGTTCGACCGAACCGTACTCGAGCAGGTCAGCTTCAACCCGCTTGAGGAGTTCCATCCCCAGCTCCTGGTGGGCCATCTCACGGCCGCGGAATCGCAAGGATACCTTGGCCCTGTCCCCATCACTCAGGAAACGTACCAGGTTGCGCAGTTTTACCTGGTAATCCCCTTCCTCCGTCCCTGGACGAAACTTGATTTCTTTTACTTGAATCTGCTTTTGGTTCTTCTTCGCCGCAGCAATCTGCTTCTTCTTTTCGAAGATCGATTTGCCGTAGTCCATCACCCGGCAAACAGGCGGGACTGCGTCGGCGGAGATTTCCACCAGGTCCAATTTGGACTCTTCAGCGATACGAAGCGCTTCATCAATCGAGACGATGCCAATCTGCTCGCCGTCAGCGCCAATTAACCGAACCTCGCGTGCCGAGATATTCTCGTTGATCGGGGCTTTCGGTGCAGCTCGTTTATCTTGTCTCATTTCACGCTTAATAATAATTACTCCGAATCTGGGCGACCACGCCGGGAAACCGCTTGCGCGAGGAACTCAGCGAACTGGGCGACGGGCAT
>NZ_NKIG01000012.1:0-173919 GCF_002255865.1 Pseudomonas sp. PGPPP1
CTGGTTTAATTGAGGAAGCACTACGCATGAAGCGATTGGCCGGACTTTCCGCACTTGCCTTGATTATCTCCAGCACCAGTGGCTGCGGTTGGATCTGGGGCCCGGAAGGCTACTTCCGTGACCGCGGTAGCGATTACCTGGAAGCCCAAGCAACCAAACCGATGCAACTGCCGCCGGACGTCAATGTCGCCAAGCGCCTTGACCCGTTGCTGCCGATCCCGCGTAACGTTGCCGACGACACCGTCAAGGGTGAGTACGTAGTGCCGCGTCCGCAGCCGATCTCGGCCGTGGCCGAAGCCAGCGACTACAGCCTGCAGAAGAGCGGTGACAACCGCTGGATCATGGCTCAGCGCCCACCTGCCGAAGTTTGGCCGGTGGCGGTGCAGTTCTTCCAGGACAACGGTTTCCGTATCGACCAGCAACGTCCGCAAACCGGTGAGTTCACCACGGCATGGCAGCAAGGCAGCGAGCTGTCGGCCAACATGGCCAAGCGCCTGCAAGCGAGCGGTGTAGCCGCTGACAGCGAGGCCCGTGTGCGTGTGCGCATCGAGCCAGGCGTGCAGCGCAACACCAGTGAAGTCTACGTGGTGAGCGCCGAGCGTCCTGCCGGCAGCACCGCCAACGTTGACTTTACCAACCGCTCGGTCAACACCGGTGTTGACTCCGCATTGGTTGACGAAATGCTCGCCAGCATGAGCCGTATCTCCGAGAAGGGCGGTTCTGTTTCCCTGCTCGCCGCACGTGATTACGACACCCCAAGCCGCGTCAGCCTCACTGAAGACGGCAGCGGCAACGTGGTGCTGAACCTGGGTGAAGACCTGGACCGTGCGTGGGCCAGCGTCGGTCGCGCGTTGGAGCAAGGCCCGTGGCGTGTTGAAGACATCAACCGCAGCCTGGGCTTGTACTACATCAACGTGGCTGAAAAG
This sequence comes from Pseudomonas sp. PGPPP1, assembly GCF_002255865.1. Taxonomy (NCBI): domain Bacteria; kingdom Pseudomonadati; phylum Pseudomonadota; class Gammaproteobacteria; order Pseudomonadales; family Pseudomonadaceae; genus Pseudomonas; species Pseudomonas sp. PGPPP1. Next base: position 927 of record NZ_NKIG01000012.1, read on the forward strand.
GCCGAGAAAAAAGACGACGAGCCAGGCTTCTTCGGCAAATTGTTCGGCAGCAAGCCGACCAAGGAAGAGATCGAGACCCGTGCCGAGCGTTACCAGGTTCGTTTGAGCAAGGTTGGCGAAAGCGTACAAGTCACCGTCGAGAAGAACATCAACACCGTTGCGCCAGCTGAAACAGCGCGCAAAGTGTTGGGCGTGATTCAGGACAACTTGGGCTGATCCGATGCGTTTTGCCGTTCTCGGCAGCGGTAGCCAAGGGAACGGCACGCTGGTCGCACATGACGACACGTATGTGCTGGTGGATTGTGGTTTCTCGTTAAAAGAAACCGAGCGGCGCCTGCTGCGCCTGGGGGTTCACCCCACGCAGCTGAGCGCGATTCTGGTGACCCACGAACATGCCGACCACGTGCATGGCGTGGGTTTGCTGTCTCGGCGCTACAATCTTCCGGTGTACCTCAGTCGCGGCACCTTGCGCGGGATGCGCAAACCCATTGAACCCGCAGGTTTCCTGGCCGGTGGCGAGCAGTTGCAAATCGGCGCGTTGAGCATCGACGTGATTGCCGTGGCGCACGACGCCCAGGAGCCGACGCAATATGTGTTCAGCGACGGCGAGCGGCGCTTTGGCGTGCTCACCGACCTGGGTTCCTACTGCTCCAAGGTGCTGGACGGCTACCGCGACCTCGATGCATTGATGATCGAGTCCAACCACTGTCGAGACCTGCTGGCTCGCGGTCACTACCCATACTTTCTCAAGCAGCGGGTGGGCGGCGAACTGGGACATTTGAACAACCACCAGGCGGCGTACCTGGTGTATGAGTTGGGCTGGCAAGACCTGCAACATCTGGTCCTGGCCCACTTGAGCAGCAAGAACAACCTGCCGACGCTTGCCCGGCAATGTTTTGTCGACACCCTAGGGTGCGACCCGGACTGGCTGCAACTGGCCGATCAAGATTCAGGGCTCGACTGGCGACATATCGCCTAGCCCACCTCACTCAAAGCGGAGCCCATCATGGAAAAACGTGAAGAACTCTACCGCGGCAAAGCCAAGTCGGTTTACAAGACCGACGACGCCAACCGCCTGATCCTGCTGTTTCGCAACGACACCTCGGCGTTCGACGGCAAGCGCATCGAACAGCTGGACCGCAAGGGCATGGTGAACAACAAGTTCAACGCCTTCATCATGCAGAAACTCGAAGAGGCCGGCATTCCGACCCAATTCGACAAACTGCTGGGCGACAACGAGTGCCTGGTCAAGAAGCTGGACATGATCCCGGTTGAATGCGTCGTGCGTAACTACGCCGCCGGCAGCCTGGTCAAGCGCCTGGGCGTGGAAGAGGGCCTTAAGCTCAACCCTTACACGTTCGAACTGTTCCTGAAGGACGACGCCAAGGGCGACCCGTTCATCAACGAATCCCACGTCGTGGCGTTCGGTTGGGGCACCGCTGAGCAACTGGCGCGCATGAAGGAGTTGTCCCTCAAGGTCAACGACGTGCTGAGCAAGCTGTTCGACGACGCCGGCCTGCTGTTGGTGGACTTCAAGCTGGAATTCGGTGTGTTCCACGACGGCTCCATCGTCCTGGGCGACGAGTTCAGCCCGGACGGCTGCCGCCTGTGGGACAAGGACACCAAGAAAAAGATGGACAAAGACCGCTTCCGCCAGGGCCTCGGTGACGTTATCGAAGCCTACGAAGAAGTCGCCAACCGTCTTGGCGTACCGCTTTAATCGACGCAAGCATCTGATAGCACGGAAAAAAATCTCGTTTCGAGCTTTGCTTTCCTGAACCACGCTGTTATGATGCGCGCCGTTGGAGAGATGCCAGAGTGGCCGAATGGGACGGATTCGAAATCCGTTGTACCTTCACCGGTACCTAGGGTTCGAATCCCTATCTCTCCGCCATTACATAGAAAAAGCCCCGTAGCTGAACAAGTTACGGGGCTTTTTCGTTTCTGAGTATTTTTTTCTATTTCCTACCCTTCGGCTTCGACGGTGCCTTTTTATCGGTTTCCTTCACCGTCTCCCTTGGCCTTTTTTTCGCCTCACCCTCTGTCACGTATTCCCCTGTTACCGCATCACGATATCTGGTTGGCATAGAAGCTCCTTGGCTGCCCGTCGCCATGCCGGCGACACTTTCGAGGCTAGTTCAGGGGCTTGAGTGCGTACGCGACATTGTGCGACTTCTCATTACGACGCTTGGCTATAACCGTGATAACTCATTTCTGGAAATGAAAAAGCCTGCTGAGCTCAACGTTCAGCAGGCTTTTTTAGTCGGCGCAGTCTAACTAGGCAGTCTGAGCCACCAGGCTATTACTCACCTTGCGCCCCAACACCAGCACCGTAACAAAACCAGCACCCACCAACGCCGTGGCCAAGCTCAACAGCACTGCGCTGCCCATCTGGTCGACGATCCGCCCGCCGAAGAACGAGCCCAGGGCAATGATTACCTGGAACAGGGCAACGAACAGCGGCATGCCGCGTTCGACGTCCTTGGGGGCGACGACGAACATCCAGATACTGGCGCATGCCGGGAAGGCGCCAAAGGCGAAGCCCCAGAGTGCGATCAGCATCGCGGCGCCGGTCATGCCGGTGGCGAAGTAGGGGAACAGGGCGGTGCTGGTGCCGATCATCAGCGCGACCAGCAACAAGGTGTGGCGCACGCTGCGGTTGGCGGCGAAACCGGCAAACACATTACCCATCACTCCGGCCACGCCGTAAAGCAGCAACAGTGAGCCAATGGTTGGCCCATCGAAGCCCGAACTCTGTTTGAAGAACGGCGCCACATAGGTGTAGGCGGCAAAGTGCGCCAGGCCAATCAGCAAGACCGCGATCAACCCGACCCGAGCTTGTGGGTTGATAAACAGGGCGGGCAGGTCACTGATGTGAATGGCCTTTTCCGGGGGGAGTCGGGGCAGCAAAAATACCTGCGCCAGCAACACCGGCACACCGACCAGTGCAGTGACGAGGAAGGTCATGCGCCAGCCCATCAGGCCACTGAGCCACGTGCCTACGGGCACGCCCAGTACGGTGGCCAGGGTAACGCCCATCATGATGATCGAGGTGGCCTTCGCTACGCCTACGCCCTTAGGCGCCAGGCGACCGCTGAGGGCGATGGCCGTGGCCCAGAATCCGCCAATACTGATGCCCAGCAGCACGCGGCCAAACAGCAGCAGGCTGAAGTCGCTGGCAAACGCTACGACTGAGTTGGCGATGATCATGATCAGCGTCAGGCCGATCAGCAGGTAGCGGCGGTCCATGGCGCCGATACTCACCGACAGCAACGGGGCGGCGAGGGCGGCCATGATGCCGGGCAGCGTCACCATGAGGCCGGCATGGCCTGCACTGATGCCCAGGTCGCTGGCGACGTCGTTGAGGACGCCCACCGGCAGGAACTCGCTGGTCACCAAGGCGAAGGCACCCACCGCGACCGAGAGAATCGCCAGCCACTGCTGTTTGACACTCTGTTGATTATGTTCGGGACGGCCGCTAGGGGCCTGTGTGGCACTTGGCATGGTGTTGGGTTCCAAGATGAATGTCGCCTGAAACCAGGCGGGGGGAGGGAGTCAGGGGGCGATTATATAAACCGGTCTTGAATATTGAGCAGGCGCTCGTTTCGATAGTAATCATCAGTGCTATCGATGCGATGGGCCGGGCTAGACACTTTCGAGGCGTGTTTGGCGTTGGGAGTACAGCGCCAGCCTTCGCAAAACGATGGTTTAGCTCACTTGTACATCTCGATCTGGGAGGCACGCCAGCGAGCGGGTGTCGTCCCTTCCCAGGCGCGAAAGGCTCGATAAAACGAGTTGGTGTCTTCATACCCGAGCAGGCACGCCACTTCCTCTATCTCGATCGACGGTTCGCTCAGCAAATGGCGTACGACTTCCTGGCGCGTCTCCAGCATGAGTTGGCGGAAGCTGGTGCCTTCCTCGGTAATGCGCCGTTGCAAGGTGCGCTCGCTCATGCCCATTTCCCGCGCCACCTCGGCCATCTCCGGTCGACCGCTGGCGAGGATACGCTTGAGGGCGCTTTTCACCTGCAGGCTGATCGTGGACGGTGCCGATGCTTCGGCCAATGCGGCAGTCAGGGCCGGGTTCAGCATCTCGAGCAGTTCTGGGTTATGGCTGGGAAAGGGGCGGCTCAGGTCGGCGGCGTCAAATACCAGTGCATTGCGCTCGGCGCCGAAACGTACGGCACAGCCAAAAAAATCGGCTAATCCATCATGACCGCTTTCCGGTCGAGCCAATTCGATGCTTAGCGGGAGGATGTGCACCCCGGAGCCACGTCTGCCCAGTTCAACAAACGTGGCAAATGCTGCATCGATCAAGAGCGTGGGAGGTGGCGCTTGGGTGCGCAACCAATCGACAGTGACTGTGCAGGTGTTGCCTGCTTCTGTTACCCCGACACGCTCCAGCGTGCACAGTTGTTTGAAGCGTGCGAGGCGGTGCAAGCCATCCCGAAAATCGCGGGCAATAAATGCTACGAAGCTTGCGGGCGGCAATGTAGCGCTATCCAATTGGGTCACCATCTGGATAGCGGCGGTCGGGTCCGGATTGAGCGTGGCGATCGCCTCCCACAAGCGGAAAAACTCCTCGGTGCTGACCTGGCGGCGGTCCCGGCGCTCATGCAGATTAAGCGTGACGGGCAGCCGCGCCTGACGCAACACGGCTGCTGGCGCCAGACCGATGCTTCTCAGGGCTTGCCAAAAAACATCCGGAATATTGAAGCGTGATTGGCGTGCGTCAGACATGGGCTACCTTTTGTTTCAAGCAATCAAATCAATCAGAGGCCGACACGCTAAGGTCATGCCATTTCTTGTCGGAGGCAGCCAGGTCTTCTGCGGCCTTGGCTGCGTACTGCACGGCATCGCTACCGATCAGCAGGCGCAGGGGCGCGTCTTTATTGAGCGCCAACTCCAGTATGATCTCGGCAACCCGAGCCGGGCCGGTCGGTAGAATGCCAGGGGAATTGAGCAGCTCAACCAGGGCACCAACGCTTTGCTGGTAGGGCTCGCTGATCGGCGGGATGGTCATGGAAGCTCCTGACCAATCAGTCCTCATGCCGCCCGGCTCCAACACCGTCACTTGAACCCCCAGCGGGTTTACTTCTTGCGCCAGCACTGTCGAAAAACCACCGACGGCCCATTTGGCGCTCTGATAGGCGGCGAGGCCCGCCATGCCAATACGTCCACCCAAGGACGATACCTGAAAGATGTGCCCGCTGCCCTGTGCGCGCAGCACCGGCACCACGGCCTTGCTCACGTGTACCACGCCATAAAAGTTGGTATCGATCTGGGCCTTGAAATCCTCCAGCGTCACGTCTTCTACCGACGCCAAATCACCATAGCCCGCGTTGTTGACCACCACATCCAGGCCGCCAAAGTGTGCCACCGCTGCTGTGACCGCATTCTCGACCTGTTGGTTATCGGTCACGTCCAACTGCACGGGGTAGACCGCAGCGCCATACTCGGCAACCAAATCATCCAATTGGCGCGGATTGCGAGCAGTGGCAACCACACGATCACCCGCGCGCAATACGGCCTCGGCGATTGCGCGGCCAAGGCCACGGGAACTGCCGGTGATAAACCAGATCTTGGACATGTGAACACCTTTTCGTGTGGGACGGCTGAATTAGCCAGTGCACGAAGGATGGTCTATGAGGGGTGTTCCTACACTAGCAGGAAGGCGCCAAGTGACTTGCAAAGTGCGCCAATCATTGGGTCAGTAGTCATCAAGGTCCGGGTAGGCGATTTTTCCCACAATCCAGGGCATCACTACTTCGTTATGAACGGTCCGTAGAAACGATCCCCACTCGGCACGACTGTGGGCGTTGGGCCCCATTACAGTCAGCAGCAGATAATTGTCGTCATAGGCGTCGTGAGCGTAGATAAGCCAGAAATCGTTCTCTGGGTCATTCGTTGCAGTTGTGCGGTAATACTGGCGCTTGATCTTGGCCCACTGAACCTGCGTTCGGGCCGTGCCCGCCAAATGGATATGGCGCATCTCGCTGAGATCAAGGCTTTCATCTCGACCGAAAATAGACGGAAGTTCGCCGCATACTTTGTAGTTATAAAAGTGTGCGGCGAAGTTTTCCCATCGATTGATTTTTTGGAACAGTGAGGAGATTTTGACCGCGGGCATTCAATCCTACTTGGAGATTGGAAGCTTGCCGCTGATCACAAAGGTGTCGAAGACTTTTTGGCCATCACGCGCGGCTTGCCTTACATCAAGGAAGGTCAGCTCTTCGCTGACGACCTTTTTGCGCGGCTTGTCGACTTTTTTGGTGGTGGCCATCGGAGCCTCCGAAGGATGTGTGTTCATGGCGTTCAGCTTATGTGAATAGTGGTGTGTGATCAAACCGCGCCTCATTGCGCAGACCTGCATAACTGTAGGTGCAGCCTTGATGAACCATCAAGGCTGTCGCTGAGAGACGCGTCTGGTAACCACGTCAGGCAAATCTCTAAACACATTCGTCAGGGACGTCAGCTCCCCAGCCGTCCCGTCAGGCTATCGATAAACACCGTCTCCGCCCGGCTCATCTTTTGCTCCCGATTCCACAGCAGATGAATGTCCACGTCCGCGATTCCCTCATCCGGCGGTAGCCGCCAGAGCAGCTCGTTCTTCACGTCCTCCGCGACCACATGGATCGGCAGGCAACCCAGGCCGAACCCGGCGATCACCAAGCGTCGCACTTCTTCCAGGCTGGACGACGACGCCACAATACGCCCGCTAAACCCTTGTTGATCGCGAAAGATCGTCAACGGCGAGAGCATCCCGCCGATCTGATCGCTGGTGAAACTCACGAAGTTCTCCGATTGCAAATCACCCTCTGCCAAGCCGGTGCGGCCAAACAGTGGATGGTGCCGGCCACAGAAAAACGCGTAGCGCTGGCGCAGGAACAGGTGCTGTTCCAGGCGCGGCTGTGGGCGCCGATTGAGGCTCAGGCCCAGGGTCGCGGTTTTTTCCAGAAGGGCGGCGACGATGTCCGAGCTGCGCATGACTTCGACCTCTAGGTCGACCCGAGGATGCGCGCGGTGAAAACCCGTGAGGAAGTCATCGAAGGTGTCCGAATTGATCCGGCTGATCATCAGCAGGCGCACTTTGCCGATCACTTCATCGCCGGGTTTTTGCAAGGCGTTGCTCATCTGCGAGACCTGGCCGTACATCTCGCCGGCGATGGCGAAGATTTGCTCGCCGGCCTCGGTCAGCACAAAGCGCGGGCCACGGCGGGCGATGAGTTGGCAGTCGAGTTGTTCTTCCAGGCGCTTGAGGGCCTGGCTGATAGCCGGTTGGGTCAAGTGCAGGCGGGCGGCGGCGCGGCTGATGCTCAGTTCCTGGCCGATCACGCGGAAGGTGCGCAGCAGGTTCCAGTCCAGGCGATCGTTGAGCAGAGGGTGGATATCGCGGCGGGCTTCGGACATGGAGTGGCTCGATAATAAGCTGTCGTTATAGTTCGAATAATAAATAGAAAATTGACTAATCATAGCCCCGCGACAAAAAATCACTCCTAACAAGCGCCAACAGAGCGCATGCGTTCGACTTTTCTCCTGCCAAAAAAATAACCAAAGGAGCCTGCCCCATGAAGCCTTCCGCTTCGCCGCAGCCACGCCGTGCTGCGGCCGCCGCTTTTATCGGCACCATGATCGAGTGGTACGACTTTTACATCTATGCCACCGCCGCCGCGCTGGTGTTCGGCCAGCTGTTTTTCCCCTCCGAAGACAAACTGTTTAGCACCATGGCCGCGTTCGGCACGTTTGCCGTGGGTTTCTTTGCGCGGCCGTTGGGCGGCATTGTGTTCGGCCACATCGGCGATCGCATCGGGCGCAAGAAATCCCTGGTCATCACGCTGGTGATGATGGGCGTGGTCACGGTGTGTATCGGCCTGCTGCCTACTTATGCGCAGATCGGTGTCGCGGCACCGGTGCTGTTGATCCTGCTGCGTGTGGTGCAAGGCATCGCGGTGGGTGGCGAGTGGGGCGGAGCCGTGTTGATGGCCGGCGAGCATGCGCCGAAAGGGCGCCGTAACTTCTTTGCCTCTTTTGCCCAACTGGGCAGCCCGGCAGGCTTGATCCTGTCGCTGCTGGCGTTCAGCGCGGTCACCCGTTTGCCGGAAGAAGACCTGCTGAGTTGGGGCTGGCGTGTTCCATTCCTGGCCAGTGCGTTGCTGTTGGTTGTCGGCCTGGCGATTCGATTGGGCGTGAACGAATCGCCTGAATTCCTTGAAGACAAAGCCCAGGCCGAAAAGGCGCGTGCGATCAAAAAAGACCAGGCCCCAGTCATTGAGGTGCTGCGAACCGCATGGCGCCCACTGTTGTTGTGCATCGGCGCCAATACCCTGGGCATCGCCGGCGTGTATTTCACCAACACCTTCATGATTGCCTACAGCACTCAGCAACTGGGCCTACCGCGCTCGCTGATTTTGGAGTGCCTGTTTGTCGTCGCCATCATCCAATTCTGTGTCCAGCCGCTGGCCGCCTGGGTGGCCGAGAAGGTCGGCGCGACACGTTTCCTGTGCGCCATGACCGTGCTGGCCATGGCCTCGCCGTATCCAATGTTCGTATTGGTCAGTAGCGGTCAAGCGCCGTTGATCATCCTGGGGATCGCCCTGGCGGTGGTGTGCATGGCGTCGTTTTATGCGGTGATCGCAGGTTTTGTCAGCGGCTTGTTTGAAACCCGTGTGCGGTATACCGCGATCTCCCTGGCCTACCAGGTATGCGGCGCCTTGGCCGGTGGCCTCACGCCATTGATCGGCACGTGGCTGGCCCATGAATACCAGGGCCAGTGGTGGCCGATGGCAGTGTTCTACAGCCTGATCGCGGCGGTCTCGCTGGTGTGTGTATTGGCGTTGTCGCGCCGTCACGCCACGGCTCATCGTCTTGAGATGGCTCACAGTGTTTGAGGGAGATTGCACAATGTTGAAGATCAATGGAGAGCGCCTGTGGGCCAGCTTGATGGCCATGGCCGAGATCGGCGCGACCGCGCGCGGTGGCAGTTGCCGCCTGGCCCTGAGCGCCGAAGACCAGGCCGGTCGTGAACTGTTCAGCCACTGGTGCACAGCTGCCGGGATGACCCTGAGCGTGGATGCCGTCGGCAACCTGTTTGCCCGCCGCGCTGGTACCGAGAGCGACGCCGCGCCGGTGATGATGGGCAGCCATCTGGATACCCAACCCGAAGGCGGGCGTTTTGACGGTGTGTACGGCGTGCTGGCTGGCCTTGAGGTGATTCGCAGCCTTGATGACCATGGCATCCAGACCCGCAAGCCGCTGGAAATTGCAGTGTGGACCAACGAGGAGGGCGCGCGCTTTACCCCGGCGATGCTCGGCTCGGCAGTGTTTACCGGCACCCTCGCGCTGGACAAGGCCCTGGCCACGGCGGATTCCGATGGCATCAGCGTGGCCGAGGCGTTGCGTGCTACCGGCTATAACGGTTCGCGCCCGTTAGGTGGCGCGGTGGATGCGTATTTCGAAGCGCATATCGAGCAGGGCCCGATCCTGGAAGACAACGCCAAGAGCATCGGCGTGGTCACCGGCGGCCAAGCGATTCGTTGGTTGGACGTGCGCGTCGAAGGCATGGCCGCCCATGCGGGAACGACGCCAATGCCGCTGCGCAAGGATGCGCTGTATGGCGCTGCAACAATGATCCAGGCCCTGGAAAATCTCGCCGCGGATTTCGCTCCCGAAGGCCTCACCACCGTCGGTGAATTGAGCATTGCCAAGTCGTCGCGCAATACCATTCCAGGGCTACTGAACTTCACTGTCGACTTGCGCCACCACCGCGATGCCGACATTGATGCCATGGAGCAGCAAGTACGAGCGCGTTTGCAGGCCATCGCCGAGAGACGTGGCCTGAGTGTCACCATCAGCCCCCATTGGATCAGCCCAGCCACGCCGTTTGATGCCGATTGTGTCGCCTGCGTGCAAGCCTCGGTGGACGCGCTGGGCTACAGCCAGCAACGCATTGTCAGCGGCGCCGGCCACGATGCCATCCACCTGGCGCGCTATTGCCCGACCGCAATGATCTTCATCCCTTGCGTCGGCGGCCTCAGCCACAACGAAGCTGAAGACGTGCTGCCCGAAGATGTGCGCCAGGGCACCGATGTATTGCTCAACGCCGTGTTGCAGCGCGCCGGCCAGGTTCAGTAAGGAGAACTCCATGCGTACGTTTTTCCACCCAGAACAACTCCTGCATCATCCGCGCAGCTACTACTCACGCGGCCAAATGCGCACCCCCCAGGAAGTCCCTGAGCGCGCTCGCAACCTGTTGCTGGCGGCGCAAACCCTGGGCTTCGAGATCCAGCAACCTCAGGACCATGGCCTTGACCCACTGTTGGCCGTACACGGTGCGCCTTACCTGGCCTTCCTTGAAGAAGCGCATCAACGCTGGAAGGAAGTCCCCGAAGACTGGGGCGATGAAGTCATGTCCAATATCTTCGTGCGCGAGCCCAATGCCTTGCGCGGCATTCTTGCCCAGGCTGCGCGCTACCTGGCCGATGGCAGTTGCCCTATCGGCGAACTCACCTGGCGCTCGGCCTACTGGTCGGCCCAAAGCGCTGTCGCCGCCGCCAAGGACATCCTCGATGGCGCTCCCGCCGCCTACGCACTCTGTCGCCCTCCGGGCCACCATGCGCGCTTCGATTCGGCCGGTGGTTTCTGCTACATCAATAACGCTGCGGTGGCGGCACAGGCGCTGCGCGAAGGCTTCCAGCGCGTTGCCGTGCTCGACACCGACATGCACCACGGCCAGGGCATCCAGGAAATCTTCTACGACCGTGATGACGTGCTCTACGTATCGATCCACGGTGACCCCACCAACTTTTACCCCGGTGTTGCCGGTTTTGCCGACGAGTGCGGAAACGCCCGCGGTGAAGGCTTCAACCTCAACCTGCCAATGCCCCACGGTGCCAGCGAGGCGTTGTTTTTCGAAAAACTTGAACAAGCCCTGGCGGCGGTCAAGGAATTTTCGGCGGATGTGTTGGTGCTGTCCCTGGGCTTCGACATCTACGAGCTGGACCCGCAAAGCAAAGTCGCGGTGACGCGTGAAGGGTTCGCGCGGCTGGGGGAATGCATTCGTGGCATAGGGCTGCCGTGTGTGATCGTGCAGGAGGGTGGCTATCACTTGGAAACGCTGGACAGCAATGCGCAGGCGTTTTTCAGTGGCCCTCAGGCCTGGGCGAAGTAACGAGGCGACAGGCTTTACAGAGTGGCGTCCTCGGACAACCTGCACAGCAGGGGGGTGAGGCGCTACTCAGGCGTCAGTTCCAGCACACGACTTCTCCCACCTTCTGCCAGCAGATAAGTCCCATGCCCGGTCGGCACAATCGATTGGGGGGCTTTGAGGAAGGAGAGAATGGTCTTTTGGCGCCCCCGTTTATCAATCAGCAACAACCGCGCGCGGTGCGTGGCATCTTCATTGACCCACAGCCCGCGCTCGTCGCACATCAGAAAGGTCGGCTGATTCAGATTGCTCAGCACCACCGGGTCGCTGCCGTCGGCGGTCAGCTCACGCACCACACCTTTTTTCTTCTCGTTGTAGAGCAGGCGTCCGTCGGTGCAACGCACGATGGCTTCGCCTTCCTGCACCTGGTCGCGTAACACCGTCAGGGACTGGTCGCTCCAGCGGTAGCGTAGCAAGCGCCCGGCCGGCTTGCGGTCTTCGATGGCGTAGAGATCGTCGCCCTCAACCCACAGGCCTTGCACGCTGTCACCTTTGAACAGTTCGGTGACCACGCCGTCCTTATAGAAGCTGACGGGCAAGCCATCGGACTCCTGGCTGAACACCCAACCGCCACGGGTTGGCACGATGCCGTCGGGTTTGGACAGGTCAGCCACCAGCACCTCACGCGAGCCGTCGGGGTGGATGCGCACGATACTGCCCTTACCCTTGTCGAGCTCTTGGCTGACCACCAGCGACCCGTCTGACAACGGCATCAACGATGCTGCTTTCGCCACGTCGCGATGGACTACCTGGACACTCCAACCGGCCGCCGCACTCACGGGATAGAAACTTTGCCAGGCAAAGAAACCGAGGGCGGCGATGCAAGGGGCGCCCACGAGGCAGGCCCCCAGTCGCCATAGGCGCATTGGTTTTTTGTTATTGGATGCGGTGGTCATTGATCGCTCAGTCGATTGGATTTGGCATGCAGACTACGCAGGTGAGGTTTTTTTTCAATGCGCTTGGGCTTGCCATTGACGATAGAGCTTGCGGGCGACTTCCATGCGCGCAATGAAAAGTACCAGAACAATCATTCCGAGCATTGACAGAAAAACGAACCCCAAAAGCAGTCCGCGTTGTTCACTCAGGCCCTCGCGTACGTACTGGCTATAGGTTTTGTCGATAAAAAAAGAACAAATGATATCGAGTTTTTTCTCGGGGAACTCGGGCTGGATAAATGGCTGGAGTGCCGCTGAGGTTCGACATTGATCCACCGTTAGGCGCGCATCGGACCAGAGTCCAAACTTCACATTGTCTTCGGATAAATAGAAGGACGGCGTTTGCGGTGCGTTTTTCAACGACACCATCAAATACTTTGTATCGGTCAATGGAAGCGCTACGGCAACGCCCATCAATAAGGTCATGGCGAGGATGAAGAGGGTATTGATGCGCCATTGCGAAAAACGTCGGGTGATGAAACAAAGCGCGGTGAAGTCGCGCCAGTCTATGTAGTGCTTCACACGGCCGAATTCACGTGGGGAGAATCCATTGTCGTACATCCACTCCTCGGCCTGATCTGCTTCAAGCAGCGTATTGGCGGGAATGTTGAATTCGTAGCGGTAGTACTCCAGCTCGCGCAGGTCCTTGCGCATACGTTCAAAACGCTGGGTTTCGAAGTGAGGCTTTCCGCCAAAAAATCGCCATACCCAATCGCGCAAGAACAGCAGCGAGCCGGAGCGTCGGTAGATGAAACCGAGCAGCCACACGATGGCTACCAACGTAGCGATACTGCTCAGCGCAGCCAGATTTTCAACATACCAAGTCAGCGGTGTGCTTTTAACGATAGGGTCGGCCATGCCTTGATCCTTAGTCATAGAGTCGAGCAAGGGATTTTAGGTATGCGGCGCAACCCTGTCGTTACCTCAAGAAAAACAGGAAGAGACCCACGGCCTCTTCGGAAATGGACGAGTCCACAGTATCCGCCTTTCTGGTGGGGCTCTCCGTAGCTTCCCATCTACGCTCGTACGATAATGCCTCTCTACCTCGACCACCCTGGCCATCCTCGTGATCATCAACTTCGACCTCAACGACCTCCAAGCTTTCCGCGCAGTGGTAGACAAGGGCAGTTTTCGCGGGGCTGCCGAGGCCATCCGTATTTCGCAGCCCGCCCTCAGCCGGCGTATCGAAAAGCTCGAGTCGGCGCTCGACGTCAAGCTGTTCGAGCGCACCACGCGGCGGGTCAGCCTGACCATGGTTGGGCGCGCGTTCCTGCCGCAAGTGGAGCGCATGCTCGACGACCTCGACGTGGCGTTGATGGGCATCAGCAACGTCGCCTCCACGCGCATGGGTAACGTCACCATCGCCTGTGTGCCGTCCACGGCGTACTACTTCATGCCCCACGTGATCTCCGAGTTCCACAAGCTGTACCCGAAAATTCGCCTGCGGGTGCTGGATGCCAGTGCCGGTGAGGTGTGCAACGCGGTGGAAAGCGGCGAGGCGGATTTTGGCGTGAGTTTCAGCGGCAGCCTGGCCGATGAAGTGGAGTTCGAACTGCTGCTGCAGGAGCGCTATGTGCTGGCCTGTCGTCGTGATCACCCGCTGGCCGGGCGCGAGAGCGTGCCGTGGGCCGAAGCCTACGAGCACGACTACATCACCGTGGACAAGACCTCGGGCAACCGCTTCCTGCTGGACCAGGCCTTGCGCGGCGTACGGGTGAAAAAACCGAGTATCTGTGAAACGCACCACGTGACCACGATGATCGGGCTGGTGGAGGCGGGATTAGGCGTGGCGATGGTGCCCTCGATTGCGATGCCGGCCGGCACGCACCCGATCCTGGTGAGTGTGCCGCTGGTGGAGCCGCAGGTGATGCGCAATGTGGGCTTGATAAAACGCCGCGGGCGGACATTGCCGCCGGCGGCGTTGGAGTTGGAGCGACTGGTGCGAGAGATGCCGTTCCGGTCAGCGTGACACCGAGTCCAGGCCGGTGGCTTGCACCACCGGTTGCGCCTCGGGCGAGGCCAGGTACTGCAACAGTGCCTTGGCCTGCTCAGGGTGTTCGGCGTTCACCGGAATGCCCGCCGCAAAGCGCGTCACTGATTGCACGTCTTCCGGGATCTTGCCGACGTAGGTCACGCCCTTTACCGGCAGCAGTTCCGCCACCTGCTGCAAGCCCACTTCGTAGTCACCCTTGGCGACCTGCTCGGCCACCGGGATGCGTTCGATCATGGTGCCTTTGGCCGGCATGCCGAGTTTCTTGAACAACTCCTTCTCGACATACACGCCGCTGGCGCTGTCCGAATACGCCACGGACTTGGCCTTGCTCAGCACGGCCTTGAGTTCTGCATCGGTACCGATGGCCGGTTTGGCGGCGCCTTCCTTCACCACCAGGCCGATGCGCGAGTCTGCCAATTCCACGCGGGACGCCTTGTCGACCTTGCCCTGTTTGATCAACTCATCCAGGGCGTAGCCGACCATGATCACCACGTCGGCGTGTTCACCACGGGCCAGGCGGTTGGGAATCGCTTCCGGCGCCTTGCCCATCGATGGGCCGAGGATTGTGTCCAAGGTGTCGCCGCTGTGCTGGGCATACTGCGGGCCCAGCAATTTATAAGCGGCAGTAAAGCCACCGGAGGTCATCACCTTCAGCTCTTCGGCCTGGGCCGACAGCGCCAGTGCGCCGAGGGCCAGGGCCGTCAGGGTCTTGAACAGAGGCATCATCACACCGCCTCCCGGATCACCTGCCCACGGGTACTGGCGCGGCGATACAGTGCCAAGGTCGAGCACAGGGCGCACGCTGCGGCAAACATCATCCAGTAGGCCGGCGAGGCCTTGTCTTCGGTGATGTGAATGAACCAGGTGGAGATCGCCGGGGTGAAGCCACCGAAGATCGCGGTCGCCAAGCTGTAGGCCAGGGAGAAACCGGCCACGCGTACTTCTACCGGCATGATCTCGGTGAGGGCCGGGATCATCGCGCCGTTGTACATGCCATAGAGGAAGGAGAACCACAGCAGGGTTTCCAGCATATGGGCGAAGCTTGGCGCGTTGACCACGAACGACAGCGCCGGATAGGCGGTGATTACGGTCAGGGCGGTCATGGCGATCAGCACCGGCTTGCGGCCGAAGCGGTCACTGAGGGTGCCGCCGATCGGCAGCCAGACAAAGTTGGAAATGGCCACCAGCAAGGTCACCAGCAAGGCATCGGAGGTGCTCAGCTGCAGCACGGTCTTGCCGAAGGTCGGCGCGTACACCGTGATCAGGTAGAACGCGGTGGTGGTCATGGCCACCATCAGCATGCCGCCGATCACCACGGTCCAGTTTTTCACCAGGGTGGCCAGCACTTCGCGCATGGTCGGGCGATGTTTGCGGTTGGCGAACTCTTCGGTTTCCTGCAGGTTGCGACGCAGGATGAAGATGAACGGGATGATCACGCAGCCGATGGCGAACGGAATACGCCAGCCCCAATCGGCGACCACGGCAGGTTCCATCCACACGTTCAGGCCATAACCCAGAGCGGCGGCGACCACGATGGAGATCTGTTGGCTGCCCGATTGCCAGCTGGTGTAGAAACCCTTGCGGCCGGGGGTGGCCATTTCGGCGAGGTAGACCGAGACACCGCCCAGTTCCGCGCCGGCCGAGAAGCCTTGCAGCAAACGGCCTAACAGCACCAGCGCCGGGGCCCACAGGCCAATGGTGTGATAACCGGGCACCAACACGATCAGCAGCGTGCCGCTGGCCATGATCGACAGGGTCACGATCAGGCCTTTGCGACGACCGACGTCATCGATATAGGCACCCAAAATGATCGCGCCCAACGGACGCATCAGGAAGCCCGCACCGAACACGGCGAAGGTCATCATTAATGACGCAAACTCATTAGCAGCGGGGAAGAACGCGGCAGCGATGTAGGTGGCGTAGAAACCGAACAGAAAGAAGTCGAACTGTTCGAGGAAGTTGCCCGAAGTAACGCGGAATACCGCACCAACTTTCGAGCGGGCAGAGTCGGGCCGGGTAGGGCTAGTCATGGTTTTGTGTCTCCAGCGTTCTTTTTAAAGTGCTTGTTTCGCTTAAGACCGCGGATAGTGGCTGACACATTTAGAAATGATAAGTGAGTTATTTGGATGTATTGATGCGTACAGGCTATCAATCATCGGTTCCGGTCAAACTATCGGCCCTGATCTATGCTTGAACTGTGACCAATTCTTACGGATGGGAGGTGGCAATGACTGACCAACAGAAGCGGCGGGATGAGACGAAGCCTGAGCAACCAAAGCGGCACGAGGAAGAGAAACCGCAAACTTGGAAGCATCCCGATGATGGGACCGAACTGTCTGAGCGGGACCAGGAGCGTCCGCTCAAACCCTGATTCATGAGGCTGCGAAGATCAAATGTGGGAGCGGGCTTGCTCGCGAATGCGGTGTGTCAGCCAATATATCCGTTGACTGGCACTCCGCATTCGCGAGCAAGCCCGCTCCCAACTTAGTTTTGTGTTCAGCCTTGGATTGGCGTGCAAAGCTCCACCAGCGTCCCGTCCGGGCATCGCACATAAGACACCACTTGCCCCCACGGCTTGGCGCTCGGTGCCGACAATTCCGTCGCGCCGTTTGCCAGTGCTTTTGCATGGGCGACCAGCACATCTTCAGTCACGAACCCCACTTCCATGCCTAGCGGCTGCCGGGAGGTGTGCGCTTCAACATGCCCACCCTTGAAATTCATCTCGCCCAATTCATGGGCAGCAAACGACAACGTGGTATCGCCGGTTTCCAATTCGCCATAGGTGCCGGATTCATGCAGGAAACGGCGACTGAAACCGAAGGCCTTTTCGAAAAACGCCAGGGAGGCGGCCACGTCGGGCACGTAGATGATGGTGTAGGCAAATTTCATGGTTGGCGATCCTTGTCAGTAGAGGGGAGGTAACAGCCTTTTTGGTCCATCAATTGCCTCCAGGAATAGGACTCCGTGGAAGCGGGCGGTACTTGGGTCGGTGTTTCGAATTGAGCGAGTGAAGCGCCCGTGTCGGCGTTGACCACTTCGATCCTGCAGAGCCCGCCGTTTTCAAGCATCCCGCCTTTGAGCAGGTAACGCCCTTTCGCGGCGAACTCAGTGATGAATTCAAGGGTACACACGCGGCCGGCGCTTGCCGAGCCTTGCAGCACCAAGTGCAGTGGGGTGTTGGCGGCAATCTCTTGAAAGCCCTGGGGGCGAGGCGTGGCGTTGTAAACGGAGAACAATTCGGCTTCCTTGCCCCGTGCAGCTTGCCGTCCCAGGCGGCAGTCGGTGTCGGTGGATACACCTACAGACAGCAAGTAGTTGTAGCTGTTTGGCGTGTACAGCTCGCTCTTGATCTGCGCACGCGGGCCTTGGACAGGCGCCGCATAGTGTTGATACGGCGCACAGCTGGCGATCAGCACCAGCGAGGCCAGGCAGAGTTTTTTTATCACAGCGGGGCATCCATTCCAGAAGCAATCAAAGGGGGTTACACCAGTAGCGACGTCGGAAAACCCGCGGCCAGCACCAGAAACGCGATCACCGCCGCCAGGCATAAACCGATAAACACGCGCAGCAGCGTCCTCACGGTGGGCGTGGCGATGAATTGGACAACCCAGAGACAGAACCCGGCCACGACAACGGCCAAGGCGATAATGACCAGCACAGTAGTGTTCCTGCGACCTACAAGAGCTGATTTATAGTCCCAAAGCCGCCGGATGAACAGTGTGCACATAGACGCAGCCCTGTGGGCTTTCTAAACTGCGGCTTGTCTTGGGAAGGGGCAGGCGCCGATGAATCGCAATGAATTACGCAAGGCCGACATCAACCTGATGGTGGTGTTCGAAGCACTGATGCTGGAGCGCAATGTGACACGGGTGGCCGAGAAGCTGTTTCTGGGGCAGCCGACCATCAGCTCGGCCCTCAACCGGTTGCGCACCTTGTTTAATGATCCACTGTTTATTCGCGTTGGCCACCGCATGGAGCCCACGGCGCGTGCCGAGGAAATCATCCAGCATCTGTCGCCCGCCCTGGATTCACTGTCGTCGGCCCTGAGCCTGACCCACGATTTCGACCCGTCCATCAGCACCATGACATTCCGTATCGGTTTGTCCGATGACGTTGAATTTGGCCTGCTGCCACCCCTGTTGCGCACTTTGCGCCGGGAAGCACCGTCGGTGGTGTTTGTGGTGCAGCATGTCGACTATTGGCGCATTCCCGATCTGCTCGCCTCCGGTGACATCACCGTGGGCATCACCCAGACCCGAGGCCTGCCGGCCAACGCCAAGCGCAAGCTGCTGCGCCATATTCACCCGCGCATCCTGCGGGCAGACCACTCGGACACGCCGCTGACCCTCGACGAATACTGCTCACGCCCCCACGTGCTGGTGTCCCACACCGCCAACGTGTCGGGGTTTGCTGATGAGTGGCTGGCGGAAATCGGCCGCAAGCGCCAGGTGGTGCTGTCGGTGCCGCAGTACAGCGCGTTGCCGGCGTTGCTGGCCGGGACGGACCTGATTGCCAGCTTGCCGGACTACACTGCCGAGGCCATGGCGGTGTCGGGCCAGCTGTTTTGCGAGCCGTTTCCGTTCGAAACACCGACGTTGGATTTGTCCATGGTCTGGCTCAGTCACGTGGACACTGACCCCGCCGAGCGCTGGGTGCGTTCGCGGCTGGAGGCGTTCATGAGTGATCGAGGATTGGCGGCCAAACCCTGACTGACAGAGCTTTCACGCCTGAGGCGTGATGCCTCGTGATATACCTAAGAATCTTCCTACAAAAAACTTGGAGAAACCCATGCCGCACCTGCACTTGGAATACACCGCCAACCTGACGCAACTGGACACCGACAAGGCCCTGTTGCGCCTGAACCACGCACTGGTGGCTTCCGGTCAGTTCGGCGCCGAGTTTGATATCAAAAGCCGTGCGCTCAAGGTCGAGAGCTTCCGTGTTGGCACCGGCCTGAATGAGCGTGGGTTTGTTGCGGTGCGCCTTGCGTTGCTCAGCGGGCGTTCGTCACAGATCAAACAGCAGCTATCGGAAAGCCTGCTGGCCGTGGTGCAGGACCTCGGCCCCTGGCCGGAAGGCGTGCAGGTGCAATTGAGTGTCGAGTTGCTGGACATTGATCGCGACTCCTACAGCAAAGTCGCCATCGGCTAACGCCCTTGCCCGCTCACTACAATAACCCCTGATCCGCGCACACCTTGACCACTTGCTCACGAAACCAGGTATTGGCGCTGTCCTGTTCGCTGGTTTCATTCCACTGCATATCCAAGGTAAAGCCCGGCAGTCCGTTGGGCGGTTCGCGGTGGCCAAACGTCGACGCGGGCGCCAGCAGCTTTTGCACGCGGCGGGGCAGGGTGACGATGAAGTCGGTGCCGGTGATCATCTTCAACGCCGCGCCATAGCTGTTGGCGCGAGCGATGACCTGGCGCTTGTGGCCCTGGCGTGTGAGCCAGCCGTCGATCATGTTGGTGTCGGAGGTCCATGGCGTAGGGAACACGTGGCGGCGTTCGACGAAGGATTGCAGGCTGAATGCCGGTTCCCGAGGGGCTGAGCGTTTGTCGAACACACAGACCAAATCGTCTTCCAACAGCATCTGGGTCTTGAAGTCTTTGTGGGCGCGGTGGAAGTTCGGGCCGAAGCAGATCACCAGGTCGAGACGCCCCTCACGCAGGTCGTCGGCGGGGATGTCGGTTTCCAGCTTTTGCACATTGACGATCACCGGCAAGTCGGCGCGGTCGAAGTTCTTCAGCAGGCGCGGCAGGATCAGTTGCTCGAAATATTCCGGGGCACACACATTGAAGGTCACAGCCTTTTGCGTCGGGTCGAACGCCTGGCCGCCAGCGTGGCACAGGTTGATGCTTTCGAGGATCTTCTGCACATGGCCATACATGGTGGTGGCCTTGTACGTCGGGCGCATGCCCGCCCGCGTGTTGATAAACAACTCGTCTTCGAAGCTGGTGCGCAGCTTCTTCAAGCTGTAGCTCACGGTGGACTGGCTGACGAACAACGTTTCGGACACTTCGGTAACGCTGCTCTGGTCGTAGACGGCGATAAATACCATCAAGTCCTGCATGTCGAGCTTTCTGAGCAAGTTACTGTTTAGCATCCATTCCATCCGGTAAGCCTTGGCACTGTGGCAGTGCGCGACAAGGGCAAAAGCTTAACGGAACGGTCGTACCATAAGAAGGCTCTGTAGGGCGTTTCTATGTTTGGAGTGAGACAAATACTGTTTACAACACGACGTCAGCGGATATGCCGGGCGTAATGCGCAGGGTTGAAGCGCGTGACCATCAGCAGCATCACCACCACCACCGCCGCGAGTGACCACCAGGCCCATTCGAAACTGCCCAACTGGTCGCGGATCATGCCGGCGATCAACGGCGACAAACCGGCGATCAGATAGCCAATGCCTTGCACAAACGCGGTGAGGCCCCCGGCACGGCGCGGGTTGTCCAGGTGGTCGAGGGACAGGATCAGGCTCATAGGAAACAGGCCGCCGATGCCCAGGCCCAGCAGGCACGGCCACAGCAGGCTGAGGTGTTGCGGGCTGAGGATCAGGCCACAGAACCCGAGGATGATCAGCACCAGCAGCACAGCAACCACCACGCGTTTATCCCGGCGACGGTTGGCGATTGCTGGGGTGATCAGGCCGGAGATCACTTCCATGGCGGTCAGGAAGCCCAGCAGCAAACCCGCGTTCTGCTCGCTCCAGCCTTGCTCCACGTAGTACGGCGCCAGCCACGCGAGTACGCAGGTGTAGGACGCCGTACCCAGGCCAAAGAAGATCGCCAGCAGCCACGCGCGCGCGTTGCCGAAAAATGACGCTTGTGGGCCGGAACCGGCGTGGGGCAGCGGCGGTAACACCGAGCGCTGCGCGTACCAGAACACCAAAGCCAACACCGCGAGCGCCGCCCACACCGCCAGGCCGATGCGCCAACTGCCGGTCTGCACTTGCACGAACGGTGAGAACGA
Source organism: Pseudomonas sp. PGPPP1 (assembly GCF_002255865.1). Lineage (NCBI taxonomy): Bacteria > Pseudomonadati > Pseudomonadota > Gammaproteobacteria > Pseudomonadales > Pseudomonadaceae > Pseudomonas > Pseudomonas sp. PGPPP1. The sequence goes on from NZ_NKIG01000012.1 coordinate 22,026, forward strand.
CGCCGCCAACGCTGCGCCGCCCATGATCGCCGTGACATACAAGCCCATGAACAACGAGACGTTATCGCTGAACCGCGACTTGATCAGCGCCGGCATCACCGCCTGGATCATTGCGATGCCCACACCGGCGGCGATGGCGCTGACGATCAGCTCCAGCGCCGAATCGAGGAACAACCGTGACAGCGTGGCCGCGCCTATCACCAGCAACGACAGCACGATGCTGCGATGCTCACCGAAGCGCTTGGCCAGGCCCATGCCAAAAAACATCGCCAAGCCCATGGCCATCACCGGCAACATGGTCAGTAACGCTGCGCTGCTGAAGCTCAGCGGCACATCGCCGCGAATCGATGACAACAAAGGCCCCACGGCCGCCATCGACGGGCGCAGGTTAAGGGCGACCAATACGACACTGATCATCAGCCAAACGGCTGTGGTGGGTTTTGCGTGAACGTTTTCCATGGGCCAGCCTTGAGTGAACAGGCGCGAATCAGGCCACGGCCAGGGGAGGGGGGCAAATTAGAAAGTCGCAGGACCTATCTAAAAATTGCGTGTTGGGTGGGCACGGATCACGTGCTTGATCTCCTGGAACGCCGCCAACCCCCACGGCCCCAGTTCACGACCAATGCTGCTCTGCTTGTAACCACCCCACGCGGTCTGCGGGAAGATCACCTGCGGTGCGTTGATCCACACCATCCCGGCCTGCAGCGCATTCGCCACACGTTCGGCGGTTTCGGTGTTGGCGCTGACCACGCTGGCCACCAGACCGAAATCACTGTCGTTGGCCAGGGCGATTGCCTCGTCCTCGGTGGCAAAACGTCTGACACACAACACCGGGCCGAAGATTTCTTCATTCCACAACGCGCTGTCCAGCGGCACGTCGGTAAACACCGTTGGCCGAATGAAAAAGCCGTTCGGCAAATCCGCCGGACGCTCACCGCCGCACAACAACCGTGCACCGTCATCGATGCCTCGTTGGATATGACCCAGCACCCGTTGGTACTGCGCACGATTGATCAGCGCGCCCATCTCAACATCGTCGGCAAACGGATCGGCGACGCGAATACTTTCCGCCCGCGCTTGTAACCGTTGCAGGAATTCATCTGCCAGGTTGTCGGCCACCAGCACACGACTGGTGGCGGAACACATCTGCCCCGCGTTGAAGAAACCACCGCCGCAGGCCAGTTCCACTGCCAGATCAAGGTCGGCATCGGCCATGACCAACAACGAGGATTTACCGCCCAACTCCAGGCTCACACCCTTGATGGTTTCGGCGGCGCGTTGCATCACCTGCACGCCGACGGCGTTACTGCCGGTGAAGGAAACCTTCGCCACGCGAGGGTCTGCCGCCAGCGGTGCACCCACGGCCAAGCCAGTGCCGCACACCAGGTTGAACACACCTGCAGGGAAACCCGCCTCGGCAATGATGCGTGCCAACTGCAGTTCGGCCAGCGGCGTGACTTCCGAGGGCTTGAGCACCACGCAGCAACCGGCGGCGAGGGCCGGGGCGAGTTTCCAGGCGGTGGTGACCATCGGGAAATTCCACGGCACGATCAGCCCGACCACGCCGCAGGGCTCACGACGCAAGCGCGCGCTGAAGTCCGCGCTGGGCAGCGTCACTGGCTGGTCCTGGCTGGCGTCCATCGCTTCGGCGATGCCGGCGTAGTACTCGAAAGTGGCGATTACGTCGTCCACGTCAATGCCTGCTTCAAACAGCGGTTTGCCGTTGTTGCTCGACTGCACGTGCATCAATTGTTCGCGTTGTTCACTGACGCCCTGGGCGACCTTGCGCAACAGCGCGCCGCGATCGCGCCCGGTGCTTTTTGACCAGTCGCCGAACGCGGCGCTGGCTGCATCCACGGCCAGCGTCACCGCCACGGCATCGCCCACGCTGACCTGGGCCAACGTCGCCTCGGTGGCCGGGTTGATCACGTCCAGTACAGCCTGGCCCGCACGCCACGTGCCATCGATATACACACCGTTCAATACTGTGCTCATGCCGCTACCTCTTTCATCCAAAGTCCCTGGTCGATTTCAATTAGCGTCGGCCCCTGGCGATCAGCCGCAGCCCGCAGTGCACTGCGCAAATGCTCGATGCCCTGGATGCTTTCGGCGGCGCACCCGAGTGCCTTGGCGACCCCGATAAAGTCTGGGGTGTAGATGTCTACGCCGACCGGTTCGATGGCGCGGTTGACCATGTATTTCTTGATCTCTTCGTAGCCCTGGTTATTCCACAACAACACGATGACCGGTGTGCGGGCTTCGACGGCGCTGGCCAGTTCCGGCAGGGTGAATTGCAGCCCGCCGTCGCCGATCAGGCACACCACCGGCTGCCCGTCACCACGCCCCAACCAGGCGCCGATTGCGGCCGGCAGCGCGTAGCCCAAGGTGCCGTAGCCGGTGGACGAGTTGAACCAACGGCGCGGGTGGTCGGGGTTCAGCGTCAGGTTGCCGCTGTACACCGGTTGGGTGGAATCGCCCACCAGCACGGCCTCGGGCAGTTCTTGCAGGACGGTGTTGAGGAACAGGGTTTGCGCGCGGGTGGCGGCGTCCCAGGCAGGCGTCAATTCGGCCCACAAACGGGCGACGCGTTGAGGGCCCCAACTGGCATCGCGAGCCGGTAATGGCGTGTTCTCAAACTCGGCCAAGAGGGCGGCGGCAGCGATCTGCGCGTCGGCCACCAGGGCGACGTGCGGCGGGTAGTTGCGCACTGTCTGGTCGGGGTCGATATCGATGCGCAGCAACGCGCCGGGAATCTCGAAACCGCCGGCGAAAGTCACGTCGTAGTCGGTTTCCGCCAGTTCGGTGCCAATGGCCAGCACCACGTCCGCTTCGGCCACCAGGGCGCGAGTGGCGACCAGGGTCTGGGTCGAGCCGATCAGCAGTGGGTGAGCCCCGGGCAGCATGCCTTTGGCGTTGATTGTCAGCGCCACTGGCGCCCCCAGGGTTTCGGCAAGACGAGTCAACTCAGGCGCCGCATCAATGGCGCCGCCACCGGCCAGGATCAATGGCCGCTTGGCCGCCGCCAGCAACTGGCTCATCTGCTTCACCGCCGACGGTGCTGCGCCGGCACGGGCCACGCTGACCGGTTCACTGCCCAGCAACGCGTCGGCGTTTTCCACCAGCACATCCAGTGGAATCTCGATATGCACCGGGCGCGGCCGCCCGGCCTGGAACAACGCAAACGCCCGCGCCAATACGCCGGGCAATTCTGCCGCCGACATCAAGGTATGGGAGAACGCCGCGACACCCGCCATCATCGCGCCCTGGTTCGGCAGCTCATGCAGCTTGCCGCGTCCGCCGCCCAACTGGCTGCGCGACTGCACGCTGGAAATCACCAGCATCGGGATCGAGTCGGCATAGGCCTGGCCCATGGCCGTGGTGATATTGGTCATGCCGGGGCCGGTGATGATGAAGCACACGCCGGGCTTGCCGCTGGTGCGCGCATAGCCGTCGGCCATGAAGCCGGCGCCCTGTTCATGGCGCGGGGTGACGTGACGGATGCTGGAACGGGCCAGGCCGCGATACAGCTCCACGGTGTGCACGCCGGGGATGCCAAACACCTGGTCCACGCCATAGCCTTCCAGGAGGTTGACCAATACTTCGCCGCAGGTCGCCATAGATGTCGCTCTTGTTATTGATTCGAGGCGGTATTGGACCGGCTGGCCGGTAGCGGCAACAATCGATAAAAAGTCATACTAGCCATGTCCTCACGTCATGGCTGCGCCCTATGAAACGCCTCCCTCCATTGCCTGCGTTGCACACCTTCTGGGTCACTGCCCAGTGTTGCAACTTCACCCGCGCCGCCGAGCAATTGCACATCACCCAAGGCGCGGTGAGCCGGCAGGTTGCCGGGCTGGAAAGCCACCTGGGCTACGCGCTTTTCCATCGTCAGGCACGGGGCTTGAGCCTGACCGAAGAAGGCCGCGAGTGGTCGCTACGTACGCAACAGGTTTTCGGCCTGATCGGTGACGCGGTGGAGCAGATCGGCAGTCGCCGCCAGACCCTGCAGCTCAAGGCCTCCACCTGCGTCATGCGCTGGCTGCTGCCACGCTTGATGCAATGGCAAAAGGAGCGCCCGGACGTGCCGGTGGAACTCACCACCACCGTGGCCTACACCGTGGATTTTCGTCGCGAGCAATTCGACGCCGCAGTCATCTATGCGCCCATCGCTGAACAATCGGCCGAAGCGCGGCACTTGTTTGATGAACAACTCACACCGGTTTGCGCACCGGCGTTGCTCGACGGTTTGGCCAGCCCGGCGGACTTGCAGCAACAAGTGCTGCTGCACCCCACGCGGGATGAGCGGGACTGGGCGTTGTGGCTTGCGGCGGCGAATACGCGGCTGGGCAATTTGGCCCAGGGACATCATTTTGAAACGCTGGACCTGGCCATGACGGTGGCGTCCCAGGGTTCAGGCGTGGCGATTGGCGACAGTGCGCTGATTGGCGAGGATTTGAAGGCGGGGCGGCTGGTGATGCCGTTTGAACTGCGGGTGCCGACGGGGATGGGGTATTACTTGGTGTATCCGCCGGGGACGCAGCCGTCGCAAGAGCTTGAGGCTCTGATGAATTGGCTCGTGAGCCAAGCACAACAGCCGTGAAATCGAAGAACCCAATGTGGGAGCGGGCTTGCTCGCGAATGCGGTGGATCAGTCAGTAAATCTTTATCTGACACACCGCTTTCGCGAGCAAGCCCGCTCCCACAGTTTTTACCGAGTCGTGTCAGTAGCCCACGGTGAAACGCTGGCGCGGGTGCTTTGGCGATTCAACTTCATCGATCAGCGCGATGGCGTAGTCGGCAAAACTGATCCAGCTGCGACCTTCACTGCTCACCAGCAAATCATCCTGGCCCACACGGAATTTACCGGTGCGCTCGGTTTCCACAAATTCCGCCGACGGCGACAGGAAGGTCCAGTCCAGCTCCTTTTCCTGGCGCAATGCGTTGAGAAACTCAGCACCCGCACTGGCTTCGGCTTTGTATTCGGCAGGAAAGCCGGGGCTGTCGATTACGCGACTGCCATCTGGCAGCAACAGCGAGCCCGCACCGCCCACCACCAGCAAGCGTTTCACACCGGCCTTTTTCACCGGGCCGATCACGGCGCTGGCGGGCAGGGTGGCAAAGTGCGCGGCACTGATCACCACATCGCTGCCGCTGACGGCGTGTTGCAGGGCCTCGGCATCCAGCGCGTCGGCTTGTTTGACCGTGACGCCAGGGCGTGCGGCGATCTTGTCGGTATTGCGTGCGATAGCGACAACGCTATGCCCACGACGCAGCGCTTCTTCCAGCAGTTGGCTACCGGCACGGCCGGTGGCACCAATGATTGCAATCTTGCTCATGACGTTCTCCAGTTAGTCAGGGTTTAAAACCATTCACCACTTCATTTCGCCCTTGGCGACTTTGGCGCTCAGTTCCAGCGAACTTTCGTCGGCGAGGGTGGGGTAACGCTTTTTCATGGCCGCGATCAGGGCGGCGGAGTCCTTGGCCTTGGCGGTCTCGATATCAAAGGCCTTGATGTAATCGGCAGTGAACGCCACGGAGGCCAAGGTGGGCGTGCCCAGGTAGTGACCTGGAACGACTGTGCGCGGTTTCAATTGCTGGATGCGTTGCAGTGTAGCCAGCCAATCCTTATGGGATTGGGCGCTTTGGGTGTCGGCCATCCACAGGTGGATGTTTTGCGAGACGACCACGCCACCGACCACGGCCTTGATCGACGGGATCCACACAAACGTGCGATCCGGCTGCGGGCCGTCCAGGCCGATCACGTCCAACTGCTGGCCTTCCAGAGTCAGGCTGTGACCTTCGAGCACGTCGGGCACGATGGTTTTGGCGGGCTTGTCGGCGCCCATTTTCGGGCCCCAGAACTCCAGTTTGCCGGCCACGGTTGCTTTGATGTGGTCAACCACCGGTTGCGGTGCCAGCACCTTTGCATCGGGGAAGGCGGCGGTCAGGGTGTCGAGGCCGAAGTAGTAGTCCGGGTCGCCGTGGCTGATGTAGATGGTGGTGAGGTGCTTGCCGCTGGCGCGGATCTTCTGGACCAGTTGCTCGGCTTGACCCTTGCCGAATTGTGCGTCCACCAGTATCGCGTCCTTGGCGCCGCTGACCAGCACCGAGCTGACCGGGAAAATCGCGGCATCGCCAGGGTTGTAGACGTCCAATTTCAGGTCGGCCGCTGCCGCATGGGCCGCGAAGGCCAGGGCGGCGGTCGCCAGGGTCAAGCGCTTGAAAGTCGAAAACATGGGGCAGCTCCTGCCATCGCTAAGGGATGCACAGAGCTTAGTTGCACCAAACACAACTAAAAATGCGATGCTGGGACATAGTTTGTTTCTAAAATCGGGCAAATCATGGACCGTCTTCAAGCAATGCGCGTGTTTGTCACCGTGGTGGACCTGGGCAGCCAGTCTGCCGCTGCCGACCATTTGGACCTGTCGCGCCCGGTGGTGTCGCGCTATCTGGCCGAGCTGGAAGACTGGGTCGGCGCACGTTTGCTGCACCGCACCACACGCAAGCTCAGCCTCACCGCCGCCGGCGGCGAAACCCTGCCGCGTTGCCGCCAGATGCTGGAGCTGTGCGGTGACATGCAGGCCGCCGTCAGCGAGCCGGATGACGCACCGCGTGGCCTGTTGCGCCTGAGTGTCAGCACCTCGTTCGGCCAGGCGCAATTGGCCGAGGCCATCGCCGAATACGTCAAGCGCTACCCGCTGGTGACGGTTGACCTGCAAATGCTCGATCGCACGGTAAATCTGGTGGATGAGCGCATCGACCTGGCCATCCGCACCAGCAGCGACCTGGACCCTAACCTTATTGCCCGGCGGCTGACCGTCTGTCGCTCCGTGGTGTGTGCTACCCCGGCCTACCTGCTGGAGCATGCGGCGCCCCAGACAGTCGACGACTTGGCTCGGCACAATTGCCTGACCCACTCCTACTTTGGCAAGAGCTTGTGGCATTTCGAAGAACACGGTGAACACGTGTCGGTGCCCGTGCACGGCAACATCACGGCCAACGAGGCCAGTACCTTATTGCGCGTGACCCTGGCCGGGGCAGGGGTGTCGATGCTGCCCAGCTACCAGGCCGGCGATTACATCCGCCGTGGCGAACTGGTGCGCCTGTTGCCTCACGCAGAGCCTCGGCAGATGAACATCTACGCGGTGTACGCCTCGCGCAAGCACATGCCGTCGGCACTGCGCAGCCTGCTGGATTTTTTGGTGCTGCGGTTTCCGGAGGAGCCTGGGTGGGACGTCGGTCTTTGAGCCGACATAAAGCGGTTGAATGTCGTCCGATAATGGCAACTCGCCGGGTCTGACCTATGCTTTAAACAGCACTGTTTAGATCCGTGCTGAGGTCTGTGCCATGACTCTAAAAATTAGAAAGTACCTGATGATTTTCATCCTAAGCGCCTTGGCCACTGCGCTGTACGGCACTGCCGCCTACCGTGTCGAACAGACACGTCTGCAGCCGACGGCGTTCGCGATCAGCTGCCATCAGGACCAATGCGTTCCCCGTACCGGCAGTTTCAGCGCACTCAGGTAGCCGACTGTTCGGCCTTGAGTTGCTCACGAAACGCCTTGGGCGAGAACCCGACCCGTCGACGAAACAGACGGGAGAAGTTGGTCGGGTCGGAAAAACCCAAAACCTCCGACATCTCATTGATGGTCATGCCTGTGTAGGTCAGCAGGCGCTTGGCTTCCAGCAACTGGCGGTCATGCATGATCTGCAACGCGGGCTGCCCGCCCAGTTCCCGACACGTCCCGTTCAGGTGTGAGACCGAGATACCCAGCTTGTGGGCCAAATCCTCAATCTTGGGGTGTTCGCGGTAATGTTGTTCCACCAGTTGTGTAAAGCGTCGGAAATACTCGCGCCCGCGCGGGGCGCGTGGATGGCGACGCTGGATGGCCTGGCGGCTGATCCACACCAACAGCACGCTGACCAGCGCGTGCATCATCATGTCTCGTGCCGGTTGCTCATCGGCGTATTCGGCCTGCAAGCGGGCAAACTGGCTGTTGAGGTAGTCGCTGTCTTTGCCCGCCGGGTAACTGCCGAGTGCCTGCAAGCCGTCCACGGTCGAACCCAGCTGCGCCTGCAAATGGCTGACCAGCGGCGCCGACAAGGTCACCACATAACCCTCAACGTCTTCGGAAAACCGGAAACCATGCACGCACAGCGGCGGCAATACCTGCAGCGTCGCCTCGTGCAGTGTGGTGCGCTGACCTTCGATTTCCAACTGTGCCTGGCCTTTGTACACGAACAGCAACTGGCACAGATCCGCGTGCCGGTGGGGTTGGATTTCCCACTGGTATTCCCGACTCCGCCGGGAAATGGTTTCACAGTGCAACAAATCGGGGGTGGGCCATTGCTGGTTTTCCCCGTAAAGCTTGAAGACCGGAATCGCGGTTTTGGTCATGGTTTCAATCCGATACTCAGAGAGTGGTGCGGTAATCGCCCCAATTGGCAAAAAGCGCAGGCTTTGTCTCAGTTTTCACCTTCTTATGCCGGCCACTCAAGTGAAAAATGTCAGCAACAAGACCAATGACAACTCTTTCACCCTATCCGTTCGGGTGGAGCTTGCGGGCGATAAAAATAATGAAAACGCTGAAAACCCAAGTCGCCATTATCGGCGCCGGTCCATCGGGACTGCTGTTAGGCCAACTGCTGCACAACGCCGGGATCGAGACGTTGATCCTTGAGCGCCAGACCGCTGATTACGTGCAAGGCCGCATCCGCGCCGGGGTGTTGGAACAAGGCATGGTCAACCTGCTGCGCGAAGCGGGCGTCAGCCATCGCATGGATGCTGAAGGCCTGGTGCATGACGGCTTCGAACTGGCCTTGAACGGTCGCCTCACCCACATCGATCTCAAGGCGTTGACCGGCGGCCAATCGGTCATGATCTACGGTCAGACCGAAGTCACCCGCGACTTGATGGCCGCCCGTGCTGCCGCCGGCGCCACCACCCTGTACGAAGCGCGCAACGTGCAGCCCCATGATCTGAAAAGTGATCGACCCTGGCTCACCTTCGAGCATCAGGGCCAAGCCTTTCGCCTGGAGTGTGACTACATCGCCGGTTGCGACGGCTTCCACGGCGTGGCGCGCCAATCGATTCCTGCTGAATCCCTAGAAGTTTTCGAACGGGTCTACCCCTTTGGCTGGCTGGGTATTCTCGCCGACACCCCGCCGGTGCACGCCGAGCTGGTGTACGCCAAACACTCGCGTGGCTTTGCGCTGTGCAGCATGCGCTCGCCGACCCGCAGCCGGTATTACCTGCAAGTGCCGGTGGAAGAACCCCTGGATGAATGGTCGGACGAGCGTTTCTGGGACGAGCTGAAAACCCGCCTGCCCAACGAACTGGCCGAGCAGTTGGTGACCGGTCCCTCGATCGAAAAAAACATCGCGCCGCTGCGCAGTTTCGTGGTGGAACCGATGCAATACGGGCGCCTGTTCCTGCTCGGGGACGCGGCGCACATCGTGCCGCCTACGGGCGCCAAGGGCCTGAACCTGGCAGCCAGTGATGTGAGCACCCTGTATCGCATCCTGCTCAAGGTGTACCGCGAGGGGCGGGTGGAGTTGTTGGAGCGTTATTCAGCGATTTGCCTGCGCCGGGTGTGGAAGGCTGAGCGATTTTCCTGGTGGATGACCTCGATGTTGCACCAGTTTCCGGAGGCGGATGGTTTTAGCCAGCGCATTGCCGAGAGTGAACTCGATTACTTCATCCACTCCGAAGCAGGCCGTAGGACCATTGCCGAAAATTACGTAGGACTTCCTTACGAGGCTATTGAATAGCCTGCTATCGTATCGAGCATTCCCGCGGGCCATCTGTACCTGCGGGCCCCGCTCGAAGGTTTTATCGTGAATCAGCCCGAACATCATCTGCCCAAGTCTCCCGCTCCACCGGTCCCTGCTGTGCGCAGCATCCTCGCTGCGCTGATGCTGGCCATCTTCCTCGGCGCCCTGGACCAGACCATCGTCGCGGTGTCCATGCCGGCCATTTCCGCCCAGTTCCATGACGTCAACCTGCTGGCCTGGGTGATCTCTGGCTATATGGTGGCGATGACCGTGGCGGTGCCGATCTACGGCAAGCTCGGTGACCTGTACGGGCGTCGGCCGATGATGCTGATCGGCATGGGGCTGTTCACCGTGGCGTCGTTGTTCTGCGGTATGGCGCAAAGCATGGAGCAACTGGTGCTGGCGCGGGTGCTGCAGGGCGTTGGTGCGGGCGGGATGATCTCGGTCAGCCAGGCGATCATCGGCGACATCATCCCACCCCGTGAACGCGGGCGTTACCAGGGTTATTTCAGCGGCATGTACGCACTGGCCAGTGTGGCCGGGCCGGTGCTTGGCGGTTATATGACCGAGTACCTGTCGTGGCGCTGGGTGTTCCTGATCAACCTGCCTTTGGGCGCCGGCGCCTGGTACGTGGCCCACCGCACCCTGGTGGGGCTGCCGGTGCCGCAGCGCAAACCGGTGATCGATTACCTCGGCACGGTGTTGATGATTATCGGCCTGACCGCCTTGCTGTTGGGCATCACTGAAATTGGCCAGGGGCATCATTGGCGTGATGATCAAGTGCTGGGCCTTCTGGCCTGTGGGCTGGTGGCATTGGCGCTGTTTGTCTGGCACGAACGCCGCGCACGTGAGCCTTTGTTGCCGATGCATCTGTTTGCCAACCGCAGTGCGGTGCTGTGCTGGTGCACGGTGTTTTTCACCAGTTTCCAGGCGATTTCCCTGACGGTACTGATGCCTCTGCGTTATCAGACAGTTACCGGCGGCGGTGCTGACAGCGCCGCCTTGCACCTGCTGCCCTTGGCCATTGGGTTGCCGATTGGGGCGTATTCGGCTGGGCGCATGACGTCGGTGACGGGACGCTATAAACCGATGATCCTCAGCGGTGCACTGTTGAGCCCGCTGGCGATCCTGGGCATGGCGTTCAGTGCACCCCAGGCGGTGCTGCTGACCGGCGTGTTCATGCTGCTCTGCGGGATCGCCGCAGGTTTGCAATTTCCTACGTCACTGGTGGGTTCGCAAAATTCGGTGGAACAACGCGACATCGGCGTGGCCACCAGCACCACCAATCTGTTTCGCTCCCTCGGTGGGGCGGTGGGCGTGGCGTGCATGTCGGCATTGCTGTTGGCACTGTTGCAGGATTCGAGTTTCTCGCACCTGGCCAGCGGCGCGCTGGTGGGCGAGGGCGGTTCCGGTAACGTGCTGCTCGATGGCCTCAACGCCGCGCCCGGTCCTGCGAAAGATGCACTGCGGGGGGAGTTGGCGGTGACGTTCCGGCATTTGTTGATGGTGAGTGCGGCGGTGTCACTGCTGGGGTTGGCGGCGGCAATTGCGATGCCGAACCGGGTGTTGCGTGGGCGTGAAGATAAGGCACGCTGACTGACACGCTCGAGATCCCAATGTGGGAGCCGGCTTGCCTGCGATGGCGGTTTCTCAGTTGGCACATTTGCTACTGATACACCGCCATCGCAGGCAAGCCAGCTCCCTCAGTCAATTGCATTTCAATTCAGGTCAGGGGCTGTAGTAGCCAACCGCAACCATGAAGTGCCCGGCCTTGCGCACGTACGCATGCTTGTTCTCGACCTTGTCGGTCACCGGGTTCTTCCAGCGGTACTTGTACTCACCCTGGTCCTGCTCGGCCATCAGCTTGAGAATCGGCTCACCCACCGGCTTGCCATCCGGGTCCTTGATCGTGCTGAAGTCGGTGTTGATCAACCGCAGGTTGGTGCCATGGGCCACGTAGCGCTGGGTGTCGAGGTCCACCACAAACACATACAGGTCATCCTGCAGGAAGCCCCCTTGCAATGAGTTGATCGCCTTGAGCGTGCCCGCTTCATCCTTGAGCAGCGCATCCGCCGCTTTATTGCGCAGCGCCCGTGCCTGTTCCGGGGTGGCCCGGGGCAGGTAGTAGCCCACCGCGAGGATGCGTTCGCCGACGCGCTGATAAAACACATGCTTGCGCTCGACCTTGCCGTCGTTCCAGTTCTGCCAGCGGTAGTCGGCTTGCTGGATGCCCTGGCCTTGCGGCACCTTGAGTGCGTCCTTGAACGACTGGCGCAGGTCCGGCCCCAGCACTTCGCTGACATCGCGACCGATCAACGCCGAGGAGGGCCCACCGCTGGCGAGCAGCACGCCCTGGGTATCGACCACGAACACGTAACGATCATGGTCGACAAACTCGCCTTGGCGGCTGAACGCGGCAAACGCCTTGTCGCCGTTGCTCTGGTAGTAGGCCAAGGCTTTTTCCAGCAAAGCCTTGGCCGCCGTGGCGTCCTGTTCCTGCGTACTGGCCGCGTGCACCTGGCTGAAACACAACAGCAGCAGCCAGGTGATTCGGAGCATTCCCTTCATGGTCCGTCCCTCGTTCTTGTTGGTGTGCCAAGAGCGTAGACCGCTGTGGCTCAGGGCGCCGCCAACCATTGATTGACGATGCCGGTGTAAACACCGGTGGCCACGCTCAGGTGCAACCACTGGTCGACGTAGCTTTTCCACGCCACATCATCGCGAGGCAGCAGGAACGCTTTTTCGCTGTACTGCATCTGCTGCTCAGGGTTGACCGCGCACAGCCCAGGCTTGAGCTTCTGCTGGTAACGCGCTTCGCTGGCGTCGGTGATCATCACGTCGGCCTTGCCCGCCAGCAGCTCGTCAAAGATGGTCACGTTGTCATGCAGGCGGATTTGCGCCTGGCCCAAGTGGGTGCGGGCAAACACTTCGTTGGTACCGCCCGCCGGTTCGATCACGCGCACCTGAGGCTGGTTGATCTGCTCCACGGTCTGATAGCGCTTCACATCGGGGCAGCGCACCAGCGGGATCTTGCCGTCGACGCCGAGGGACTGGCTGAAAAAGGCTTTTTTCTGGCGTTCCAGCGACACCGAAATACCGCCCACGGCGATGTCGCAGCGTTGGGCCAGGAAGTCCGGCATCAAGGTTTTCCACGTGGTAGGCACCCATTGGATCTTCGCGTTGAGGCTCTTGGCCAAGGACTCGGCCATGGCGATGTCAATCCCCTCATAACTGCCATCGGCCTTTAAAGCGGTGTAAGGCTTGTAGTCGCCGGTGGTGCAGACAGTGAGGGTGCCGCGCTGCAACACCGCGTCGAGGCGCGAAGGGGCGGCGTCGGCCAGGGCATTGGTGGCCAGGCTTGCCAGTACACAGAGGGCTAAAGGCGCTTTCATGCGGTCGGGTCCTTGGGGGCATGGTCGAGGGCGGTCATTATTTCCAGCTGCGCACGCGGGTGGCAAGGTGTGTCGAATGTTTAGCCGTGTTGCAACCAAACTCCGTCAACCCTGAATTTACCCACCTATCCAGGCGTGTGACGCTGGCAGGCATCTACCTCAGTGTGATCCCCGCATGGACGGCTCCCCCGACACTCATCCCGCGACACTGCCGTCCGCACTTGCGTTCTGGTCCTTGTTCCACTGCCGACACGCCCGCCCACCAGATATCTCTCTCCTACGTTGATCCACCCCCTGGATGACGCGCATTTGCGCGCCTGCCCGCCTCACACGTATGAGAATTCCCATGAGCGTTTTTGCTTGCCTGCACGAAGCCCAATCCTTTCTTGAGCAACACCCGGACATCGAGATGTTCGAGCTGTTTATCCTCGACAATAACGGCGTACCCCGTGGCAAGTTGCTGCACCGCGATGAACTGTTGGCGGTGTACGAAACTGGCCGGCCATTGCCCAGCACGATCCTGGGCCTGACCATCAATGGCGATGACGTCGAGAATTCCGGGCTAGTTTGGGACGTGGGCGATATCGACTGCCGTGCCTACCCGATCAGCGGCAGTCTGCAGCGCATGCCGTGGCGCCTGATTCCTACGGCGGCGGTGCAGGTGAGCATGCACCCGACAGAGGGGCTGCCGGCCACCATCGCCGACCCCCGGCATTTACTCGCCAAGGTGATCGACGAGCTCAAGGCCGACGGGTATTACCCGGTGATGGCGGCGGAACTGGAGTTTTATCTGCTCGACCAAAAGCCTGACAGTAATGGTCGCCCCCGACCGGCGCGGGACATGGACGGCGGGCGCCCACGCTCCACCCAAGTCTATGGCCTGCGCGAACTGGAACAGATCGAGCCGTTCCTGGCCGATCTCTATAGCGCGTGCAAACTGCAAGGCATCCCGGCACGTACGGCGATTTCCGAATACGCCCCCGGCCAGGTCGAGATCACCCTGGAGCACCGTGCCGACGCCCTGCAAGCGATGGACGAGGCAGTACGCTACAAGCGCCTGGTCAAGGGCGTGGCACATAAACATGGGATGACGGCCTGTTTCATGGCCAAGCCATTCGATGACCTGGCAGGCACCGGCATGCACATGCACGTGAGCCTGGCGGATGCAGCAGGGAACAACCTGTTTGCCAGCGAAGCCGCCGACGGCACGCCTTTGTTGCGCCAGGCAGTGGGCGGCATGCTCAGCACCTTGCTCGATTCGTTGCTGATGTTTTGCCCCAACGCCAACTCCTATCGCCGCTTTCAGACCAACAGCTACGCGCCTTTAGCGGCCACCTGGGGTGTGGACAACCGCACCGTCAGCCTGCGCGTGCCGGGTGGGCCGGCCAACTCCCGGCATATCGAACACCGTATCTGCGGCGCCGACGCCAACCCTTACCTGGCCGCTGCGGCGATCCTGGCTGGCATCCACCGAGGCATCCGCGAGCAGCGCGATCCTGGCGCGCCGGTAGAAGGCAACGGCTACGCCCAGGCCAAGGAATTACTGCCTACCGATTGGCTGACCACGCTGCGCGCACTGGAAGGCTCAAACTGGGCGCGGGATGCGTTCGGCAGCGAGTTCCTTGGCGTGTACCTGGCGGTGAAACGTGCGGAGTACCGCCAGTTTATGGGGGAGGTGGGGGAGCAGGATTGGCGGTGGTACCTGCATCAGGCATGAATGTGTTTCAAGGTAGCGGCGGCTTCGACCTTTTTTTCACGTTGCGGTGGTTAAGCTGCGAATCAAGGTCGTTCACTACCGTTCCACTCACATGAGTCCGTGATGTCGCCACAACCTCCATCCGCCATCGAGAATGAATTCGCCGAGCATTGCGACCGTGAGCACGCGCGGGTCTGCGGCGACACGCGCCCGCCTGGGCTGATGCAGCGCCTGGCGTCGTGGCGCGATGAACGGCTGGTGCGCCATGCGCTGAAAGTGGCGGGCGAACCGGGGCTGATCCTCGACTTGGCGTGCGGCTCGGGGCGGTTCTGGCCGGTGTTGGCCGAGCACGTCAACCGGGTGATCCTGGCCTCGGACAACTCCCAGGACATGCTCGACCATGCCCGTACTCATCACCCGGCGGCATTGCTCAAGCGGGTCAAGACATTCCAGGGCTCGGCGTTTTCCATCGGCCTCTCGGCGAACGCGGTCGACTGTATTTTCTGCCTGGAATTGTTTCGTCATGTGCCCAGTAGCGAGGTGCGCCAAGCACTATTGCGCGAGTTTCATCGGGTCAGCCGTGACACGGTGATCGTCTCCGTCAACTCTCGTACAGTGGTAGAGGACGAGTTTCGCCAGGCGGGCTTCAAGGTCCTGAATCACCAGGAGTTCATGCCGGGTTCGAAACTGTGGCGGGTCTACGTACTGCGTAAGAGAGGATAACTTCCGTCTGTCGGACTATTCTTCATCTCCTGTCCGAGTTTTCATGGCTGCCTGTGCACTGCGGATGCTCGCAAGTCCCTTTCGCGATATATACTGCGCGCCATTCTTCAAGGGAGAGCCGTGTGGCCATCGATATTCACTGGATCTGCGACAACGATAGCCTCGGCCAGCATTGCGCCGAATGGCAGCAGTTGCCATTCGTCGCCCTCGACACCGAATTCATGCGGGTCGACACCTTTTATCCCATTGCCGGGCTGATCCAGATTGGTGATGGCGTACGCGCTTACCTGATCGATCCCCTGACCATCGACAATTGGCAACCCTTGGCCGCTTTGCTGGAGAACCCGGCGGTGATCAAGGTGGTGCACGCCTGCAGCGAAGACCTCGAAGTATTGCTGCGCCTGACCGGCAGCCTGCCGGTGCCGTTGTTTGACACCCAATTGGCCGCCGCTTATCTGAACCTCGGTTTCTCCATGGGCTATTCGCGCCTGGTGCAAGCCGTGTTGGGTATCGAACTGCCCAAAGGTGAAACCCGCTCGGACTGGCTGCAGCGGCCGTTGTCCGAGACGCAGATCAGCTACGCCGCCGAAGACGCGGTGCATTTGGCTGAGGTCTACACACGGTTGCGTCCGCAGCTTTCGGACGATAAATACGCGTGGGTACTGGAGGACGGTGCCGAACTGGTCGCCAACCTGCGCCGTGAAGTCGACCCGTACGAGGTGTACCGCGACGCCAAGCTCGCGTGGAAACTGTCCCGTGCCCAGCTCGCCGTCCTGCGTGAGCTGTGCGCCTGGCGCGAACAGCAGGCGCGCGCCCGTGACCTGCCACGCAACCGCATCATTCGCGAACATTCGCTATGGCCACTGGCTAAATCCCAGCCGGATAACCTCGCCGCCCTGGGCAAGATCGAAGACATGCACCCGCGCACCGTGCGTCAGGATGGCCAGTTCCTGCTGGACCTGATCAAACGTGCCGGCAGTGTCTCCATGGACCAATGGCCGCCCGCCGTTGCCGAACCGCTGCCGGTGGACGCCGCCACGCTGATCAAGCAACTGCGTGCACTGGGCCAGGCCGAAGCCGAACGCCTGGACATGGCGCCAGAACTGATGCTGCGCAAGAAAACCCTCGAAGCCCTGGTTAAAAGTGGCTACCCCGATGGGCCTTACCAATTGCCAGACTCGCTGCGTGGCTGGCGCCGCGAGTTGATGGGCCAGGCGCTGCTCGACAGCCTGGCCACTGCCGGAGAACAGCCTTGAAACGTATTTGTTCCATCTACCGCAGCCCTAAACGCGCCGGCATGTACCTCTACGTCCTGAAAAGCGATGTGCTGGAGCGAGTGCCCGAAGGCCTGCTGACCGTGTTCGGCAAGCCGGTGCACGCGTTCAACCTGGTGCTGACGCCTGAGCGCAAGCTGCAACAGGAAGACATCGCCCAAGTGCTGGAAAACCTCGACAAGCAGGGCTACCACCTGCAAATGCCGCCGCCTGAGGACGAGTACATCGAACACTTGCCCGAAGAGCTGCTGCGTCGCAACGACCCGATGTGATCGGTCAGTGCCCCGTTCGGGGCACATTCTTCAATGGAATCGTATTCGTGGGCGGTGGCCGTAAGGATGCGGGCGGCCGTCTGCAGTGTTTTTGAAAGGTTTTAAGCATGCGTGTTCTGATTGCTGAACAGGATCACCCGCTCTACGCCCAATTGCTCGGCGAGGCGGCACCGGACCTTGAAGTGCTGACCAGCGGCGACTCGGCCGAACTGTCACGCCTGGCTGCTGACTGCCCAGTGTGGCTGGGCCAGCCGGACCTGCTGGCGACGTTGTTGCGCCAGGGCCATCAGCCACAATGGCTGCAATCGACCTGGGCCGGCATCACCCCCTTGTTAGCCGAAGGCTTGCCCCGCGACTATCGCCTGACCCGCGCGGTCGGCATCTTTGGCCAGGTCATGGCTGAATTCGTCCTTACCTACATGCTCGGCCATGAGCGCGAAGTGCTCGCGCGGCTGGTCAGCCAGGTCGAGCGCAAGTGGGACAACCGCATGGGCCAGAGCCTGGCGGGACGCAAGGTGTTGATCGTCGGCACCGGTGATATCGGCCAGAGCGTTGCCGAGTTCCTGGTGCCGTTTGGCGTCAAGCTGTACGGCATCGCCAGCACCGCGCGTGAGCAGGCGCCGTTTATCGAAGTGGCCGGGCTCGATCAATTGGGCCGACTGGTGGGAGAGGTGGACTACGTGGTCAACCTGCTGCCCAACACGCCGAATACCCATGACCTGTACGACGCGGCGCTGTTCAAGCAATTCAAGCCGACCGGCCTGTTTATCAACGTCGGGCGTGGCGTGGCCGTGGTAGATGCAGACCTGGTCGACGCCTTGAAGGAAGGGCACTTGGCGGGTGCTGTGATTGATGTGTGTCGGCAGGAACCGTTGCCGCAGCGTCATCCGTTCTGGACGGCTTGGGGGCTGCTGCTCACCGGTCACAGCTCGGCGCCGACGTCGCCAGAATTGATGGTTGAGCTGTTTATGCAAAACCTGCGGGCGTTCCAGGCCAAGGAAGCGCTGCGCGGGGAAGTGGATTTCGAGCGCGGTTACTGAACCCACGCCTGTCATAGATATGAGTCCTGACATTTGGGCTGGAACCTCCCGACTGAGTACTGACACTCAGTCATTGCCGAAGGTGCCAAGAGGCGCTTTCAGCGGGACGATTCCTCCATCTATGGACAAGTATTTCTATGGCGAGCATTACTTCGTTAACCCCCCAGCCGTTTTCCCAACATTCGACTCAGGGGGTGTTGTCGAGCCGACACGCAGAGCTCGACACCGAACTCCTGAAAGACTCGCTGCCTACCCGAATCGCCGGCTTTGATCTCGCTCAACCGCAGTTGCGAGGCAAGCCTGCTTCCACCTTGATCGACGGTTTGAGCCGCCATCTGATAGACACCGGCAAGGCCAGCGAGCCAACGGCCAATCGGGTGGCCTGCCAGTTGTTGGCCAAGTTGGCGCCGGAGTTCCTGCTCCGTGATATTCCCGCAAGTGTGACGTTTGGCAGCGTCAGTTGTGTGCACAAAGGGATTTACCACAACGACCTGCAGTTGAAGAATTTCCTGTATTCGGCGAAGGACAAAAAAGTCTACCCGGTGGATATCCAGGCGCTGGACCTGGAGGTGATGGCCGGCGATGCATTCCTGCGGGACATGACGCTGGGGGATTACCAGCGGAAAAAGACCAGGTTGCAGAGCGAGTTCGATGAACTTGTCGTAACCCGGAGCAGGTAATCCTCATGTCGACGATCAATGTTTCGCGTGCCCAACCGAATCAAACCCCTCACACTTTTACAGCGCACAACGGCCCAGAACCGCGCAGTCCGGTCGAGGCCGTTAAGCCCATGCCGCCTTCGGTGTTAACGGCGGCATTGGACGACAAGCGTAACTTGTCGAGCCTAGCCGAGAAACTCAATGAAATCGCTAACCGCCTGGGCACCGACGCCAGCCCCGAGGCCGTGGGGCAGGCACTGGCCAGCACGACACTGCAGGCACGGCCTGAATCGAGCATCACCCTCGAAGCGTTCATCCAGGGCAATGGGCTAGGGTTGCCCACTTGCCATTTTCACCTGGTTTCCCTGGCCGACGCGGTAGGTGACAGGGCATTGCAGCACCCCCTTGGCAGCCTTGGCGGGGCGTTGTCCTGGCCGATGCCCATGAGCCCGGAACAACAAAGGCGGCTGCTCGATATCACCCGGCGCCATGCCCATCACTTGGGCGATCAGCGGCTGGTCATGCAGTCCAAGGGGGTGTTGGATTTTTTGAATTACCGGAAACCGTTGTCCACCGCCGAGTTGGAGGACCCCCTTGGGACGTTGAATGCGTTGCTGGGTTCTGCCGAGGCGCGCGTGATGGAACAAAGCCTGCAAGCGCGGATGGGCGGGATTGCCGGCGAGGAAGGCTCTCTTGACTACGTACTGGCAGCTATTGCCGTGCAAATGGATCACGAGTCCCAGGGCCTGCCTCAGCGCAACAGCGTGGCCGGCTTTGATCTGGCACAGCCGGCGCATTGGGGCAAACCGCTGTCCACGGTGGTAGCCAGGTTGGCTGCCCATCTGGCCGATAGCGGAAAAACCACGGCCGCCTTGGCCAATGCCGGTGCCTATCTGTTACTGGCTCGCCGGGCACCGGAATACCTGATCAAAGATATGCCTGCGAACATCACTTACGGCAGCCCTGCATGGCTCAGCCTGCGGGTGGCCGTGGCGGTAATCGAGGCTGCGGCGCCGGGTACGGTACCAGGCATGACCTTCGTGCAAATCATGCAGCGGGCCAAGGCGGTCGCCATGAACCACCCCGCGGCGGCCGAGCAGGCGCAAAAGGCAGCACTGGTGGATTGGGGTGTAGCCAATGGCTTGATCGACAAAAAGGACGATGCACTCTACACCGGTACGCAGCTCAACGATTTAGGCACCCGGTTCAACCAGCAATTGAGCGAGCTGAATTCGGCCAGCCAGGCATTGGACCAGGATATCCCCACCCGCAAGGAAATTGCCCTGGCGAAGCTGATTGCGCGGTTCGGTGACCTGGGCGATCTGTTTGAAGAGAAGCTGATCCACACCCATGACTATGCCGGGCCAGGCCATCGTACATCCCTGGTCGGGGATCACTCGTTGCTGGATATCGCCATGATGGACCTGCCCAGCCCGGCACCCTTCGTGTGCCGAGATGCGCGTGTACCGATAGACAAGTTGAATGCCAACCCCAGGTTCGGTGTGACCGAGGATTTCAACCAGGCATTCAATGCCGTGATCAGCCAAAAGAAAACCGCCAGCGCAACCGCAGTCCGCCATCTGATTGCCCAACTGCCGATGGAGGACCGTCGGAATCTGGAGTTTGGAAAATTGACGTTTTTCCAAGAAACCTCGTTCACCCGAGGCCTGGATTTCACATCGACAACCCCAGGCCCGACTACTGCGCAACTCTGGGTCAAGGCCGAGCACAACGGTGTGACTACCGCCTATGAGATCGACCTGGGCCGTGGCACCCTCGAGCGCGTAGGGGCTTTTCAAGTGCGTGAGCATCGAACCAACATCGCCAACAAGGTCGAGCAAACCCGGGTATTTCGACCCGGGGGCAGCAGCCCGGAACTGAGCGTCGGGCGCAGTGCCAGCGAATCCCCCTGGGACAGCTTCAGTAGCGTGCGCAGCCGCGATATCGCCGATGTGTTCGTCAAACACCTGGACCTCGACCAGCCCGACATCAAACGACAGGCCCGGGGCAAGACCACCCTGGACCTGCAAATCGACCGGGCAAAACCGGTCGAAGAGTTCTTGCTGAATCTGATTCCGTTGCGCTCGGCCATCGTCAATTTCCAACGCGGAAATTATGGCGAGGGGGCTACCGATTTGATGCTGGATATCTTTGGTTTTCTCACGGCCGGTGTAGCCACTGCCGCGAAAGTCGCCAAGGTTGGCGCTGCCGCTGTGTCGGGTGCAACCCGCCTGATGCGCGGAGCAAAAGTCATCGGCAGTGCCACCATCAGCGCATTCAACCCATTGGGTGGCCTGGGCGATCTGTCGGTGGGCAGTGCGACTTTCCTGCGTACCTTTGGCGGCCACGCGATCAACCGACTTAGAGGCGCTACGGGCAGCTACGATCTGTTAAAGGCTGTCAGCAAGCACTACGATGCCGCCGCTGCCGGCGCCGTTAACATCGGTGGCAAGGCGGTGGAGGGCGGCGCGGTACTCAAAGGCGGTCACTGGTATGCCTTCGATGCTGAAAAGATGCGGGCCTATGGCAGCCCGCTAGAAGGATTCGAACCGGGCACGCAGGCCGTGGGCGGAACGATCGACAGCGTGCGCCAGCATGCACTGAACAGCAAGATGTTCGGCCATCTCGCGGCACCGCAGGCGAGCATCGAAGGGCTGACCCGCAATAGCCAGGGCGTATATGTGGCTGCCGATGGCCATCAATCGTTTATCCGGCATATCGATGACAGCGGGAAGCCGACGGTGTACGAGGTGCGGCAAGTGACCCGTGGCGAAGACGGGGTAGTGCAGGCGCGGGTTTATCACAATAACCGACAGTCGGAGTTGCTGGTCCAGCACGTTCAGGGTGACCAGTGGCAGCGGCTGGGGGCTCCTGGGGGTGTGCTGATCGAGGCGGAGCATCTGCGGGCGTGGGAGGCTTTACCGCGTCAGGAGCAGCAGCGCCTGACGGTGCAGGGTTTTGCCCGTCAGCGGCGCTTGCATGCGCCCACCCTTGCGCACTATGTACAACCGGATGGCCAGTTGAGCGCTGCTGGCGTGGTCGTGCGCAACCGCGCCGCCGGCACACCGCACACCGTGCTGACCGCCAACCATATCCGGGACTGGCAGGGCATGACCCAGCAAGCGCGCAACGCAATGACCATGGAAGGTTTTGCCGGCCGTCATCATCTGAATGCCACTACGTTTAAAAACGCCGTGCGCCAGGATGGCAACCTCGGACCGAACGGCGAGGCGCTGTTGTTCAAGGCAGCAGGGGGGATCTATAGCCCAATCACCGATGAGCACTTGCTCAAGTGGAGCCAGCGAACGAATGGTCAGCCGACACTAGGCGAGTTTCTGCGCCAGCACCGGATCAATCCCTGCGATTGGCGCCAATACGTTTTTATCGATGGCACCTTTAACTCACAAGGATCACGCCGTCTGAGCCAGGCGCAGCAAAGCGCTGCGATGTCGCCGGCTGCATCGCGAAAGCGACCGGCGCCAGACCCGCTGAATCCGCCGCAGCAGGCACCTCTGGATTTGTCAAAACCCGCGTCCCCTCCACCCAATGTGCAGGTTCCCGGCCCTTCATCAGCGGTCCCACCCCTGATTAAGGTCGAGCCAGCTGTACCACCGCTGCGTACATTGCCTGCCCACCAGATCGACAACACGTTGCCGATCCTGCAGGACCCGGCCAACCCCCGGCTCAGCCTGACCCAGGCGATCGAGGGGCCCATCGATGACATCCGTATCGCCAACTGGCACGGACTGCTGGATGGGCTTGAGCCGGCAGAGAAAGCCCAGGTGTCAGCTCGGATCAAGGAGTCGATCAAGGACTGGCTTCGCAGCGAAGGCAACCATGGACCCCGGTTCGACCAGACCTTGGAAGTCATGACGGCACTGGACGATGGCGGGCCGTCGCGCGGTGCATCGGTGTGGGCACGGCGTGATATTGCCCAGTTCGAGGTGCTGGGGCCGTATTCGGGCAAATACCATGAGTCAGACGCATCGCTGTTTCAGGAGCAGCGCAAGCAAGGCTCGCGAGCCGTACTGACCTACCTGTTCGGCACGCGTTCGGGGAATCGCTCAATCAGCGCACTCAACAGCGGCAATACGCTGAGCCTGGTGAATACCTCGCAGTTGCCCAATGGCCCTGTGTGGAAAGCAAACAACGTGATGTCTATCGCGGTGGGCAAGAACCTGGCGTTTTACGTGGCGCTCAAGGACATCAAGAAAGGTGATGAGTTGTTGCTGGACTACGGTCCGCTGTATGAAACGGTGCCCGCTACAGCGATAAAACCCGATCCTGATGCCTGACCCGCAAGCTGCGCCCCTGAAGGACGCAGCCTTATTGGTCTTTACAGACTGAAATCACCCTCCGACACCAGCTCGCTCAACGGACGGCGCGGGCTGGGCGCTTCACGACCTTGCAGGTACTCCGGCAACGTCGACTTGTCCCCCAGCTTGCCGATCGCCACAGCGGCGTGCAGTGCATAACCTTCCGGGATTTTCAGCTCTTTGCGGGTCAGCTCCTGATCGAAGCCGGCCATGCCGTGGGTGTGCCACCCGCTTAGGCTGGCTTGCAGTGCCAGGTGGCCCCAGGCCGAACCGGTGTCGAAGGTGTGCCACAGCGCCGGGGTTTCTTCCGTAGCGCCAGGGGCGGTGAAGTCGGTTTTCGAGGCGATGATCACCAGGGCCGAAGCGTGTTGCGCCCAACCACGGTTGAATTCATTCAGCAAACCCAGGAAACGTTCCCAGTTTGGCGTGTCACGGCGCGCGTAGAGAAAACGCCATGGCTGCGAGTTATAGGCTGACGGCGCCCAGCGTGCGGCTTCGAAGAAGCTCAGCAGGGTTTCTTGCGGGATGCTCTCGCCGGTGAAGGCGCGGGGCGACCAGCGTTCGGTGAACTGAGTGTGGATCGGGTAATCGGCAACGCGTGGGTTTGTGCTCATGAACAGTTCCTGATGACGACAATGGGCTAGGGTTGGAAACAGGCGCAGATTCAAAAAACGGGGCACCGATGCGCTCGGCGAGGGTTTTTTCAAGGCTCCATGGGGCGTCGTGGGCAATGCGGTACAGCATTTATGGCGCCCGACGCAGGGCCTTTGCGGCCCACAAAGCTACTGCGATGGATGGTCGCTGACAAGTCTGGTAACACCGCCAGTCGCAAGCACTTGGTTCCACGGGCCTTGGGCACTAGACTGGCGGCCTTTTCACCTACCGATACTGATGTAGAGCCATGGCCGCCAAAGTCGAACCTTTCTGGATACGCAAAACCCTTGAGCACCTCGACCAGGAGGAGTGGGAGTCGTTGTGCGACGGCTGTGGCCTGTGCTGCCTGCAAAAGCTTGAGGATGAAGACGACAACAGCGTCTATTACACGCGCATCGCCTGCAAACTGCTGGACCTGAAAACCTGCCAGTGCACCGACTACCCCAACCGTCGTGCCTCGGTGCCCGACTGCATCCAGCTCACCCCGGGCCAGGCCGACCAGTTCAAATGGCTGCCGCCGACCTGCGGTTACCGCTTGGTCAGTGAGCGCAAGGACCTGCCGTTGTGGCACCACTTGGTCTGCGGCGACCGCGACGCCGTGCACCACGAACGTATTTCCCAGTCCGGGCGCATGCTCAGCGAAGGCAGCGTGCCCGAAGACGACTGGGAGGATTACCTGATTTTCCGCGCAGGCTGACAAGGAGTGTGTATGAGGGGGGTAACAAAGCTGCTGGCAAGCCTGGTGTTGCTGGCGCTGAGCACGCCCGCGTGGTGCGCGAAGAAAGTTGACCTGGATTACCACGTCAAGTTGCTGCCCCAGAGCGATCAAGCCGAAGTGCGGGTGAGCCTGTCCCAGGGCGCGGCGGTGCGCAGCCTGAACTTCGACCTGGGCCGCGACGGTGACTACAGCGACTTCAAGGCCGATGGCCAGTGGAAAGTCACCGGCAACCGCGGCCTGTGGCAGCCCAGCGCGAGCAAGTCCAGCCTGACCTACCGCGTGCGCCTCACTCATTCTCGCAAGGCGGGCATTTACGAGGCACGCATGACGCCGAGCTGGGCGTTGTTTCGCGGCGAAGACCTGGTGCCGCCCGCGCACCTCGACCAACAGGACGGCATCGAACTGGTCTCGCGGTTGGTGTTCGAACTGCCCGCCGGTTGGAAAAGCATCGAGACCGCCTGGCCGCGCGTCGGCAAGAACAAATTCCGTATCGACAATGTTTCCCGGCTGTTCGACCGCCCCACCGGCTGGATGCTCGCCGGCACCGTGGGCAGCCGTCGGGTGCGCCTGGGCGACACCGAAGTTACCGTCGCCTCGCCCAAGGGCCAGGGCATGCGCCGCATGGATGTGGTGACGCTGCTGACCTTCGTCTGGCCTCAAGTTGAGGCGGCGTTCCCACGTCACCCCGCCAAGTTGTTGGTGGTGGGTGCCGGCGATCCGATGCGCCGTGGCGCGTTCTCGGCCCGGGACTCTATCTACCTTAATAGCCGCACGCCGCTGATCAGCGAAAACGGCAGCAGCCCGTTGATCCGTGAAGTGGTGCAGGCGATTGGGCGCTTCAACGATCACGACACCAGCGACTGGATCAGCGAAGGCATGGCGGAGTACTACGCCATCGAACTGGTGCGCCGTGCCGGGGGAATCACCGATGAACGTTATCAGGCGATCCAGGCCAGGTTGGCGAAGGAAGGCAAGGACGTGACCAGCTTGCGCGGCGAGCATGTCAGCGGCGCAACGGTATCGCGGGCGGTGGTGGTGTTGCAGGAGTTGGATCGCGAGATTCGGGTGAAGACCCACAACAAACGGTCACTGGATGACCTAGCCCAGGCGGTAATGCGGGCCAATAGCATTACCACGGCGGAGTTTGTGCAACTTGCAGAGAGCATCATCGGTGAGTCGTCGGTGGTGCTGGACAGCAAATTGCTGCGCTGATCCCAAGCCTTGCACAAAACAAAATGTGGGAGCGGGCTCTCTCGCGAAGGCGGCGTGTCAGTTAACTCATCTTTAACTGATAGACCGCCTTCGCGAGAGAGCCCGCTCCCACATTTAGATCTGCGTTGTTTGGAAGATCTCTGTTAACCAGTGGTTTTCTCAGCGGCCACTTCAGCCTTGGTTTTCAAGTTTCTCAACTCTGCCCCGGCCCGCTCGATCTTGGTACGCACACTGTTCATTTCCTGACGACCCTGCTCCAGCTTGTCCTTTAGAGAACTGTGTCCGGTAAAACCACGGGCCAGTGCCACGCCGCCAATCGCTACCTGGATCAAGCCGAAAAGCCCACCACGGCGCAGGCCTTTGCCCACCATCATCACGCCACCGGCCACCGAGCCGATGCGCTCCCAGCCGTGCACGTTTTGCGTGGGTTGGGTTTCAAACGGGGTGTGTTCGATGATAGGTCGCAAGGTTTTGCTGTCGCTCATGATCTGTCTCCAACAAGGGCAAGTGATAAGTAGCTGACTGCGCACAGGTGCCGGATGTTCCGAAAAAATCAGTACTTGGGGCCCGAACGGGTGTTGTTGCCCTTGGCCAGGCGGTCGTAGAGCACTACGTTGACGGTGGCGGCGAGGTTCATGCAACCGGTGGTCGGGATGTACACCACGTCTTCGCACCAGTCGCGGATCTCTTTGTCGAGGGAGCCGTCTTCAGGGCCAAAAATGTACAGCGCACGGTCGGGGTGGGTGTATTCGGGCAGGGGGCGTGCGCCTTCCACCAGTTCCACGGCGACGGGGATGCAGCCCAGGGGCAGGATTTTTTTCAGGTCATCGATGCCGATCAGCGGAATGTCGTGGTGGACCTTCTTGGTGTCGGTGATGAAATCCCGCGCGCGCTCGTAGCGTACGCCGGTGTAGAACACCGAGGCCACGCCGTAGCAGCCGGCGGCGCGCATCACGGAGCCGACGTTTTCGGGGGATTTGGGGTTGTACAGACCGATGCAGCTGTAGCGTTTATTGCCCACGGGGAAGGGTGCCTTGGAGGAAAACGGCGATTATACGGCCTTGGGGAGTGTGGTGCTTGGAGGATCGCTATCGCAGGCAAGCCAGCTCCCACACTCGACTGCATTTCAAAGTTGGAATGCATTCGAGTGTGGGAGCTGGCTTGCCTGCGATGAGGCCCGATCAGGCAGCGACGAACTATCAGTCGTCCTTCTTCATCAACCCCGCCAACGCCGCAAACGGGTTATGCGTGGCCTTGGCAATCGTCGGGCTGCTGGTGGAGCCTTCGCTGAAGTACTGCTGGTCGGTGTAGCGCGAGTGTTCGTTGTCGTGGCAGTACAGGCACAGCAACTCCCAGTTGGAGCCATCCTGGGGGTTGTCATCATGGTTGTGGTTGCGGTGGTGCACGGTCAGTTCGCTCAAGCGCTTGCCGGAAAACTCACGGGTGCAGCGGCCACACACGTGGGGGTACATCTTCAACGCTTTGTCGCGGTAGCCCATTTCGCGGTCGCGCTGGGCATCGGCAAGGATGCGATCCAGCTTGGCGGTGTGGGAGGGCGGGTTGGTCGAGCTCATCATGGCTCCTGTCTTTTGGGTGGGTCACGGATAGGGTTGATTCTAGCCGTTCACGGCGTAATTAGCCCTTGAGCTTTTCGGCAATCCAGATGGTATGCCGCGTGCCCTTGTTGCCATGGGCGAACACCTGCACTTCCTCGGCCTTGAAGCCGGCCTTGCGCAGTTTGTCGCTGAACAGCTTGTCGGCACTGGCCGACCACACCGCCAGCACACCCTTGGGGCGCAGGGCCTTGGCACAGGCGGCGAGGCCACCGGCAGAGTACAGCCAGCTATTGGCTTTTTGCGTGAGGCCTTCAGGGCCGTTGTCGACGTCGAGCATGATTGCGTCAAACCCCTGGGGCTCGGCCTGCAGCACCTTGGCCACGTCTTCCATGCGAATCACCGTGCGCGGGTCCAGCAGCGGGCGGCCGGATTTTTCTCCCAGTGGACCCCGGTTCCACTCCACGACACCAGGTACCAACTCTGCGACGACGACTTCGGCCGTCTTGCCCAGATGCTTGAGGGCCGAGGCGAGGGTGAAGCCCATGCCCAAACCGCCGATCAACACCCGCGAATCTGCACGGCCGGCCACCTTGCGGCAGGGAATTTCTGCCAACGCATCTTCAGAGCCGTGCATACGCGTGTTCATCAATTGGCCGCCGTCACCGCCCTGGATCTTGATGACAAAGTCTTCACCGTATTCGAACAGGCACAAGGCACCGCCGTTGTCGGGGATCGGGGTGGTGTCCAGCAGAACGAAACGTTTCATGGGAATCTCATTGGAAGGGCATTCTTGCGCGGTTGGGAGTAGCCTTGTGACTTTCCGGTCAGGCCATGGAGCCATCGATGAAGTGCAGCATTCTAACGGTCATTGTGTTGAGCGCGCTCGCATTGGGTGCGGCGCAGGCTCAGGAGTTGCAAACCGTACCGGTCGCGCCAGCCCCGACACCCGGCGCGCCGGGCACCCCGACGCCGACGTTGTACCCGCAAGTCACCCCGCCAGCCGTGCCCAAGACGAACGGCTCGCCAGCCTTGGTACCTATCGTGCTGCCGACGCCGCCGAAGGATCAGACGGTGCCCGGCCTGCTGCAAAACGACAGCAAGCCGAAAACGCCCGGCGGTTAAATCTGTTGGGACAGCAGTTGCCCATCGACCATGCGCAAGCGCTTGGACAGGGCGATGGCAATGGCGCGGATGATCTTGGCGGCGACCCTGGGTGCTTCGTTGAGCATTTTTTCCAGGGAGTCCTTGCCCAGGTTCAGCAGCACGCAGTCACTGGCCGCCACGCAACTGGCGGAACGGCGCTCGCCATCGAGCACCGCCATTTCGCCGAAGGCCCGGCCACTGCGCAGGGTGGCGATGGTCAGGCGTTGGCCATCGCTGTTGGTTTTTTGCACCGCCACCTGGCCGCTGTGGATGATGCACATGAAGGTGCCGGCATCGCCTTCGACAAAGATCACCTCGTCGCGGGCAATGCTGCTGATGTTGAAGTAGCCGGCGGCCACGTGGAAATCTTCCGGCAACAGCGGATCGAACAGGCCACAGTCCATCAGCATGTCGCGAATTTCGTTATTCAATAAGGTCGGTTGTGGCATGGCTGCAATCTGGGTCCATCAAACAAGGGCGGTCCTGTGTTCAGACAGGGCCGCCGCGCTAAGTTCCTAAATCAACCCCAGCGCCTTGAACACAAATCCGTATTCGAGTGCTACGTCACGTAATCCCTGGTAACGCCCGCTCATCCCACCGTGGCCGGCGCCCAGTTCGGTCTTGAGCAACAGCAGGTTGTCGTCGGTCTTGGTATCGCGCAATTTGGCCACCCACTTGGCTGCTTCCCAATACTGCACGCGGCTGTCGTTGTAGCCGGCGATCACCAGCAGGTGCGGGTAGGCCTGGGCACGGACGTTTTCGTACGGCGCATAGGCCTTTATCCGCTCATACACGTCAGGTTCTTCAGGGTTGCCCCACTCGTCGTACTCGGTGATGGTCAGCGGCAGCTCCGGGTCGAGCATCGTGTTGAGTACGTCGACGAACGGCACTTCGGCAATTGCCGCCTGGAATAGCTCCGGACGCTGGTTAAGCACCGCACCGATCAGTAGGCCGCCCGCGCTGCCGCCGCTGATAGCCAGTTGATTGGCGGTAGTCAGGCCCTCGGTGATCAAGTGTTCGGCGCAGGCGATAAAGTCGCTGAAGGTGTTTTGCTTGTGCTCCTGCTTGCCGTTGCGGTACCAGGCTTCGCCCAGCTCGCCACCGCCGCGCACGTGCGCAATGGCAAACGCCACGCCCCGGTCCAGCAGGCTCAGGCGCGCATGGGAGAACCACGGGTCGAGGCTCGAACCATAGGCGCCGTAGCCGTACAGGTACAGCGGTGTGGCTTTGCCGAGTTGGTCGCGCTTGACCACCAGGCTGATGGGCACCTGGGTGCCATCGGCAGAAGTGGCCCACAGGCGTTGGCTCACGTAATCGTCGGCATTGAACACACCCAGTACCGGGGTTTCCTTGAGCACGTGCTGCGTGCCACTGGTCAGTTCCAGCTGGCGTACCTGCGCCGGACGGTTCAACGCTTCGTAGCGCAGGCGAATCTTGTCGCTGACAAATTCCAGACTGTTCTGTACGTAGAGGCTGTAGGCGGCGTCGGGCAATTCCACGCGGTAGGCCGGTAGACCCTCTGGGTGCACTTCTATCACCGGGAGGCCGCCGATGCGCAGGCTCAGGGTCATGGCGCTGGCGTTCAGGCTCACGCCGTCGAGCATCACGTCGTCGCTGTGGGGGATCAGGTTCTGCCACTCGGCCTCGGTCGGCACGTCGCCAATGTCGGTCGCTACGAACAACGCATAGTTGATGCCGTCGCGGTTGCTGCGGATAAACCAGGTCCACGCGCCATTCAGCTGGCCGTGGTCAACATCGTATTCATGGTCTTCGACCCGTGGTGCCAGGCAGGTGAAGTCCAGGTGTGGCTGCTCGGCGTCCAGCGCCCAGATCTCACTGGTGGTCTTGCTGCCCAGGGCCAGCAGCAGTTGGCGCTCGGAGCTGGAGCGGTAGCAGTGCAGGAAGAAACGCCCGTCCGGTTCATGGAACACTTCCTGCGCCGCCGTGCCATCCAGGCGGTAGCGATACAGCTTGTGCGGACGGTGGGTGTCGTCCAGTTCACCAAAAAACAGGGTCAGGCTGTCATTGGCCCACGTCATGCTGCCGTCGCAGTCCTGGAATTCCAGTTCACTGACCTTGCCGTTGGCCAATTCCTTCACGTACAGGGTGTAAATCTCTTCACCGCTGGTATCCAGGCTGTAGGCCAGGCGCTGGTGGTCGGGGCTGATGCTGAATGCGCCGAGCGAGAAGAAACCGCCGTTGGCCAGCACGTTCGGGTCCAACAGCAGCTCTTCACTGCTGTCGTCCACCTGGTTGCTGTCATCGGCGGGGCGACGGCAGCGGTAGTGGCGGGCGTATTCGTCGCCGGCGGTGGTGCGCGTGTAATACAGGTACGGGCCCCACGGGGAGGGCAGGGACAGGTCGGTTTCGAGGATGCGGCCCTTGATCTCTTCGAACAGGGTTTCGCGCAGGGCCTTCTGGTCGGCGAGTTGGGCTTCCTGCCAGGCGTTTTCGGCCTTGAGGTAATCGAGCACCTCGGCGCTGTCACGCTCTTGCAGCCAGGCGTAAGGGTCTGGGCCAGTGGCCTTGCGGGCAATCGGGGCGGTCGATATAGGCATGGATCACTCTCTGTCTGGCGGACGGTGGCAGGCATTGCAGCCGCGACACGCAAAAGCCGTTATCATAGCCGCCTCTTTGCCAGCCTTGCCATGGACACCATGACCGAGAACGACTATCTGACCGCTTGGGGCCTTTACGCCTTCGCCGCTTTGGGCTGCCTGTTGGTGTGGTGGCGCATGACCCGCTGGATCTGGCGTTGGTTGCGCGAGCCGCTGCAATTGCTGATGGCGGTGTTGCTGTTCAGCCCGACCATCGTCGACCCGGTCAAGACCCAGTTTGCGCCGGCCGTGGCCATCACCGCGCTGGACCTGGTGCTCAAGGTTGGCAACAACGCCTGGCGGGCCATTTCCGATTTGTTCATGTACACGATGATCGCGTTTGCCGTGTACATCGTGATCGTGTTGATCCGTTGGCCCATCGAGCGCGCCGCCAAGGCGCGTCGTGAGCGCAAGGCCGCCGCCGACGCCGCGTTGGCCGCTGAGCCTGACGATGATGACGAACCTTTCCGCCGTCCGGCGCCTGTGAGTGGCATGCGCGTCGAACCGCGCCTTTAACGTTGTAGCGAGAGCCCTGGCATGTGTGAATTATTGGGCATGAGTGCCAACGTCCCCACCGATATCGTGTTCAGCTTTACCGGGCTGATGCAGCGCGGTGGGCGCACCGGCCCCCACCGTGACGGTTGGGGCATCGCCTTCTACGAAGGCCGCGGCCTGCGCCTGTTCCAGGACCCGGCCGCCAGCAGCGAGTCGGAAGTCGCGCTGCTGGTGCAACGCTATCCCATCAAAAGCGAAGTGGTGATCGGCCATATCCGCCAGGCCAACGTGGGCAAGGTGTGCCTGTCCAACACCCACCCGTTCGTGCGCGAACTGTGGGGGCGCAACTGGTGTTTCGCGCACAATGGCCAGTTGGCAGACTTCAATCCCCGCGCCACCTTCTACCGCCCGGTGGGTGATACCGACAGCGAAGCGGCCTTTTGCGATTTGCTCAACCGTATACGCGAAGCCTTCCCGGAGCCGGTCGACATTGAAAACGTGCTGCCGGACCTGATCGCGGCCTGTTCCGAATACCGCAGCAAAGGCGTGTTCAACTGCCTGCTGAGCGATGGCGATTGGCTGTTTTGCTACTGCTCGACCAAATTGGCGCAGATTACCCGGCGTGCCCCATTTGGCCCGGCGCGCTTGAAAGATGTCGACGTAATCGTCGATTTTCAGGCCGAAACCACGCCAAATGATGTGGTGACGGTGATCGCCACCGAACCTTTGACCGACAACGAAAACTGGACCCGCTACGAACCGGGCCAATGGAGCCTGTGGCGGCGCGGTGAATGCGTCAGCCAGGGTATTACCGAGTAAGGATATCGACCATGTTGCTCAGCTATCTGCGGTTGGTGTTGTTTGCCATTGGTTTGTTGGTTGGCGTGCAAGTGCCGGGGTTTATCAACGACTACGCCAAGCGTGTCGAAGCTCATCTGATCGAGGCTCAGACCGGGTTGCGCGGGTTTGACTCCACCGCCCAGCAGTTCTTCAACGGAGACTTGAAGGCATTGGTTGCGCATTACCGTGCCAGCGATGACCCGGTGTTCCAGAGCGACGCCAGCAGCCTGGGCGCCATGCTTGACCGCCAGGTGGCGTTGGACAAGCAGTTCCAGGCGATGCAAGGCCCGTGGTACATCCGCGCGCTTCAAGTGGCGGTGGCGGCCGATCCAGACATTCGCCAGGAGACCTGGAATGGCTACAGCTACCAGATCCTGCTCACGCCCGAGGCCATGGGCTGGGGCTTGGGCGGGGCGATGTTGCTGTCGTTCGGCATCGAATGCCTGTTCCGGCTGATCGACTGGGTGGTGTTGGGCGGTAAGCGCTTGCGCCAGAGCCGACCCATCGAAGAGCGTGACCTGAAAGGTCTCTAAAGCCCAACGCGGTCAAATGTGGGAGCTGGCTTGCCTGCGATAGCGGTCTGCCAGATGACACAACTGTGGCTGGTTCACCGCTATCGCAGGCAAGCCAGCTCCCACAGTTTTTAATCTGATTTCGTCAGTAGCATCCGCTCTTCACCGACTTCTTCGGCATACCGTGCCACCACTTTCTGACACAACCCCACAATCTCCTCCACCAACTCCACCCCCACCCGCCACGACACCACCACCTGCAAATTCGGCAGTTTCTGCGTCATCGGCAACATCACCAATTCCCCCCGCGCCAGTTCTTCCATGACCAGCACCGGCGGCAGCGCGCCGATGCCAAAGCCGTCACGTAGCAACCGGGTGATCGCCGACACCGAATTCACGCAGTTCATCCGCGGCGCAGCCACGCCGTTGGCCTGCATCAGGCTAAGCACGTCCTGATGCGGGTGGGAGTTTTTCGAGTAGGTAATGATGCGCTCCTGAGCCAGTTCGGCGAGGGACGCGTAGTCGCGGTGGTAGATCGATTGGCTGGCGACGATCCACGCCATGGGGTGGCTGGCCAGCTCCAGGCTGCGTACGGTTTCGAGGCGCAGCAGGTCGGTTTGCAGGATCAGGTCGAGAAAGCCTTTTTGCAGCTGATCGCTGAGGTTCAGTGCAGTATCGGCGACCAATTCAATTTCAACCAACGGGAAATGGTCCATCAATTCGGCCACCAACGGGCTGAGCCAGGTGTGAATCACCGTGTCCATCGCACCGATGCGAATGCGCCCGACCTTGCTGCTGGTGGTTTCCAGGGACTGCTTCAACCCCTGCATGGTCACCATCATCTGCTCGGCGTAATCGAGCACCTTCAAACCTTCCGGGGTGAGGCTTACGCCGCGTGAATCGCGTAGAAACAACTTCACCCCCAGTTCGCTTTCCAGCACGGCAATGCGGCTGGAGATCGACGCCTGGGTGGTGAACAACTTCTCGGCAGTCAGGCGAAAGCTCTTGAGCTTGGCCACCCAGACGAAGGTTTCGAGGAACTTCAAATTCATGGGATCAACTTTTTCTTATGCATGGATCGGTTTTTATTAGTTGGACGCCGCACGGTGTCGGCGCCAAAAATCGAGTTATTCCACGATAAGCGTCGTTGGGGGCTCAGGACAAGTTGCGAGTTCTGCGTAAAAAATCCCACACTACAAAAAAATAAAGCCTACAGGAGCACCCTACCGTGAGCCGCCTTCTACTGAACTGTGACATCGGCGAAAGCTTTGGCAACTGGACCATGGGCCTGGACGCCGAGGTCATGCCGTTCATTGATTGCGCCAACGTGGCCTGCGGCTTCCATGCCGGCGACCCGAGCATCATGCGCAAGACCGTCAGCCTGGCGCTCAAGCACGGCGTGCAAGTGGGCGCGCACCCGGCGTACCAGGACCTGCAAGGCTTCGGTCGCCGCTCCATGGCCTATACCTCCCAGGAAATCCAGGACCTGTTGCACTACCAGATCGGCGCCCTCGACGGTATTTGCCGCGCGCAAGGCGGCCGCGTCAGCTACGTCAAACCCCACGGCGCGATGTACAACGACATGATGGCCAACCCGGCGCAATTGCGTGCGGTGATCCAGGCCGTGGCGGCGTACGGCGACCTGCCGCTGATGCTGCTGGCCACCCGCGACAACAGCGCAGCCCAGGCGTTGGGCGATGAATTCGGCGTGGTCCTGTGGTTCGAGGCCTTCGCTGACCGTGCCTACGACACACAAGGCCACTTGGTTTCGCGACAGTTGCCCGGCGCCGTGCACCATGATTCCGACACCATCGTGCAGCAAGCCCTGACCATTTCCCGCAGCGAACCGCTGATTGCCAGTGACGGCACCCCGCTGGTCCTTCAAGCCAACACCTTGTGCGTGCACGGCGACAACGCCAGTTCGATCGCCGCCGTGCAGCGTATTCGCGAGGCGTTGAAGCCCGCATGAAGCCAAGGATTGAAGTAGTCGCCATCGACTGCCTGATGGTGCGTTTATTTGATGTGATCGCCGAAGCCAATATGCCGTGGATGCTCGCTGCCACTCAGCGCTTGCGCGAAGGGTTTGGTGATGCGCTGGTGGACCTGGTGCCGTCCTACACCACCTTGATGGTGCATTACGACCTCACTGCGTTGAGCCCCGCCCAGGCGCGAGCATTGATCGAGCACGCCCTGACCGACCTGCAACCCCAGGCCCAGGGCAGTGGCCAGTGCCATGTGTTGCCGGTGTGGTACGACCTGAGCGTCGGGCCCGAGTTGACCTTGCTCAGCCAGCGCAGCGGCCTGTCGGTGCACGACGTGATCCGCCGCCACAGCGCCCATGAATACCAGGTATTCGCCCTCGGCTTTGCCCCCGGTTTTGCCTTTATGGGGCTGGTGGATGAAATCCTCGCCACGCCTCGCCTCAGCACACCGCGTAAACGTGTGGCAGCCGGCAGTGTCGGTATCGCCGAACGGCAAACCGCCGCTTACCCAGTGGTATCGCCGGGCGGCTGGAACCTGATCGGCCGCACCCCAGCCAAATTGTTCGACCGCGAACGCGACGGCTACAGCCTGATGCAGCCCGGCGATACGGTGCGCTTCGAGCCCGTCGATCACGCCGAATTCATCAACCTGGGTGGCGATGACACGCCGTTGGAGGCGCAGGCATGAGCCGCATGTTGATCGAGGCCAGCACGCCGCTGTGCCTGTTGCAGGACGCTGGCCGCTTTGGCGTGCGCCACCTGGGTGTGACCCAGGGCGGTGCGTTGGATTGGGTGTCGATGTCGTGGGCCAACTGGCTGCTGGGCAATGCGCTCGATGCGCCAGTAGTGGAAATTACCTTGGGCGGTTTTACTGTGCAGGCCGAGGGCTATTGCCTGCTGGCCCTGGCCGGTGCGGACCTGGGCGCCTATATCGACGAGCGCGCCATCAGTCCCGGTCGCAGCTTCATTCTGCAAAAGGGCCAGCGCTTGCGCTTCACCCAGCCGTTCAACGGTGCACGGGTTTACCTGGCTGCGCCGGGCGGGTTTGATGCGCCGGATGTGCTCGGCAGCTGCGCCACTGTTGTGCGTGAGGAGCTGGGCGGTGTGGATGGGTTTGGCAAGGCGTTGGCCGAAGGCGGGCGCCTGGTCTATTCCGGAACGGGGGGGGCGATGAAAGTGCTGGGCGATCCAACGCTACCGGCCAAGGCACCGTTGGATGTGATTGTCGGCGCCCAGATCGGCCAATTCAGCGGGCAGAGCCTGTTCGATGCGTTCAACACCGACTGGTCGTTGGACAGTCGCGCCGACCGCATGGGCATGCGCCTGTTGGGCACGCCGTTGCAGTACCAGGGGCCGTCGTTGATTTCCGAAGGCATCCCGCTGGGCGCGATCCAGGTACCGCCTGATGGTCAGCCGATTGTGTTGCTCAATGATCGGCAGACGATTGGTGGTTACCCGCGTTTGGGGGCGTTGACGCCGTTGTCGCTGGCGCGGTTGGCGCAGTGCTTGCCAGGGGAAAAGGTACGGTTGGCGCCGGTGGTGCAGGAGACAGCACACCAGCAGCACCTCAACTTTTTGCAGCGCTTTAAATAACAGTGCAATTCAAAAATGTGGGAGCGGGCTTGCTCGCGAATGCGGTGGGTCAGCGAATACATCTTTGACTGATACACCGTCTTCGCGAGCAAGCCCGCTCCCACATTTGGATCTCCATTTATTTGGAAAGAAAGCGCATCCCTTCTTCCAGCCCGCGAAGCGTCAGCGGATACATCTGGTCTTCCACCAACTCCCGCACAATCCCCGTCGAGGCCGTGTAGTCCCAGGTGTCCTTCGGGTACGGGTTAATCCAGATCAGCTTCTTGTACTTGGCCATGAAGCGCTGCATCCACACATACCCCGGCTCTTCGTTCCAGTGCTCGACGCTACCCCCGGCCTGAGTAATCTCATACGGCGCCATCGACGCATCGCCGATAAAGATCACTTTGTAATCCGCGCCGTATTTGTGCAGCAGGTCCTGGGTTGAGGTGCGTTCCGAGGTGCGGCGCTGGTTGTTTTTCCACACCGATTCGTACACGAAGTTGTGGAAGTAGAAGTACTCCAGGTGCTTGAACTCGGTCTTGCAGGCCGAGAACAGTTCCTCGCAGATCTTCACGTGGGCATCCATCGACCCGCCGATATCGAACAACAGCAGCAGCTTGATGGTGTTACGTCGCTCCGGACGCATCTGGATATTCAGCAAGCCGGCATCGCGTGCGGTGTGATCGATGGTGCCGTCGATGTCCAGCTCTTCGGCAGCCCCTTGGCGTGCGAACTTGCGCAGCCGGCGCAGGGCGACCTTGATGTTGCGCGTGCCCAGTTCCACTTGGTCGTCGAGGTTCTTGTACTCGCGCTGGTCCCAGACTTTCACCGCCTTGCCCTGGCGCTTGCCGGCGTCGCCCACACGAATGCCTTCCGGGTTGTAGCCGCCGGAGCCGAACGGGCTGGTGCCACCGGTGCCGATCCATTTGTTGCCGCCGGCGTGGCGTTCCTTTTGTTCTTCCAGGCGCTTCTTGAATTCCTCGATCAACTTGTCGAGGCCGCCGAGGGACTGGATCTGCGCACGTTCTTCATCGCTCAGCGAGCGCTCGAACTCCTTGCGCAGCCACTCTTCGGGGATCAACGCCTGCAGGTGATCGTCGAGCTTTTCCAGACCGTTGAAGTACGCGCCGAAAGCCCGGTCGAACTTGTCGAAATGGCGCTCGTCCTTCACCAGGATCGCCCGGGCCAAGTAGTAGAACTCGTCCATGTCGGCGAAGGTCACGCGCATTTTCAGCGCGTTGATCAGGTCGAGCAGCTCGCGCACCGACACCGGCACCTTGGCGGCGCGCATTTCATTGAACAGGTTGAGCAACATTAGCGGTTACCGCGACGGCTCATGAACGCCAGACGCTCCAGCAACTGCACGTCTTGCTCGTTCTTCACCAAGGCACCGGCCAACGGCGGGATCGCCTTGGTCGGGTCGCGTTCGCGCAATACGGCTTCGCCGATGTTGTCGGCCATCAGCAATTTGAGCCAGTCCACCAGTTCGGAGGTCGAAGGTTTCTTCTTCAAGCCTGGCACTTTGCGCACGTCGAAAAACACGTCCAGCGCTTCGCTGACCAGGTCTTTCTTGATGTCGGGGTAGTGCACATCCACGATCTTTTGCAGGGTGGTGCGGTCGGGGAAGGCGATGTAGTGGAAGAAGCAGCGGCGCAGGAACGCGTCCGGCAGCTCTTTTTCGTTGTTGGAGGTGATGATGATGATCGGGCGTTTCTTGGCCTTGATGGTCTCGTCGATTTCGTAGACGTAGAACTCCATCTTGTCGAGTTCTTGCAGCAGGTCGTTGGGGAACTCGATGTCGGCCTTGTCGATCTCGTCGATCAGCAGGATCACCCGCTCTTCGGACTCGAACGCCTCCCAGAGCTTGCCCTTTTTCAGGTAATTGCGTACGTCGTGCACCTTGTCCACACCCAGTTGCGAGTCGCGCAAGCGGCTCACCGCGTCGTACTCGTACAAACCCTGATGGGCCTTGGTGGTGGACTTGATGTGCCAGGTGATCAGCTTGGCACCGAAGGATTCGGCCAATTGCTCGGCAAGCATGGTCTTGCCGGTGCCGGGCTCGCCCTTGACCAGCAGCGGCCGCTCCAGGGTGATGGCGGCGTTGACGGCCAGTTTCAGGTCATCGGTAGCCACATAGGCCTGGGTGCCTTCGAACTTCATCGGTGTTTCCTCGCATTCATCAATGCCCGGACTATACCGCGCAGCCCCGGCGACTGTGAACGCAGACGGGTTATTCAGTCTCTGAATGGGCGGTCACGGCACAATCTGGCGGTGCACCCTTGTTTGACCCTGGCACAAATCCAACTGTGGGAGCTGGCTTGCCTGCGATAGCGGCGGAGCGGACAACACACCTTTAATTGACAGACCGCTATCGCAGGCAAGCCAGCTCCCACACTTTAGTCTGTGCTCGGCTTGGGTTGTTCGTAGCGTGCGGTGAAGGCCTGGATGAAGCCGTTGCGCAAAATCGCCAAAAACGCGGAAAACGCGCTGGCATTTTGCTGATGCACGCTGCCGCTGAGCTCTACACGGGTGGCGAATTGGTTCTTTTGCTGGTTTTTCAACACGGTTTCACTGGCACCGACCACTGCCTCCCAGATCGAGCGGAAGATGTTCTTGTCTTTGTTTTCAACGTCCTGCTTCCAGTCGAACACTTCCACGTCCCGCAGCAGTGGCTTGATATAACCGGTGAGTTGGCCTTTTTCGGCCTGGGCTTCGATGACAACGTCGCCGGTGCCGGCCTTGAAGTCGAACTTGCCGTAGGCCGAAGCAAAGTCGTTCATGCGTTTGAGTTGCAGGTCCTTGGCGCGGAAGCGGAACTCGAAGTTCTCGAAATTGCTCAGCGGGTCAAAGGTGGCGGTGGCTTCCAATGGCGCCTGGCCTTGCAGCAGCGCCTTGCCTTCGAAACGGGCGTCGCGTTTGCCTTTGACGTCGACCACGTTGGTCAGGTTGTAGAAGCTGGCATTGACCTGGGTGGCGTTGATGTTCACCGGTGGCTTGGAACTGAAGTTGCGAAAGGCGATCTTGCCGTCTTCGATGCGCACTTCATCGAGGGTGATCGGCAGCAGTTTGCCCAATTGGGCACGCCAGTCGGTGCCTTTACCGGTCTGGGAGGCCTGCTTGTTCGCGCCGCCGTCGACGAAGTTCACCTCGGGGTTGATAAAACGCACCCTGGCAACCACCGCATGGTCGTTGATCAGTGAGGGCCAACTCACCGCCAGGTCGATCAGCGGCGCTTTGACGAACGGTACCGGCACCTTGCCGTCGACCTTGGTGATCTCCAGGCCGTTGATCCTGTACGCGCCGCGCCACAGGGCCACGTCCACATCGGAGACCTGGCCGCGGTAGTCGCCCATATCGGCAAGCTTGTCATTCAGGTAGTTACGCACCAGATAGGGCAGGGCGAGGTCCAGGACGACCAGCACCACCACCAGCCCGGCGACGATCCATAGCAGCCAGCTGTAGCGACGTTTCATTGGGTTGTTCTCCCGTGCATGTAGGAGATGGACTCTTGTGGGCGGCGCAACGTTCCTCTGACTGGACGCGTTGCAACACGAGGCATACCCTTGTGGCCTTCCTGAAATCGCCAAATAGGACCCGTCATGAGCCGTATCTTTGCAGACAACGCGCACTCCATCGGTAATACGCCCCTGGTTCAGATCAACCGCATCGCACCGCGTGGCGTGACCATCCTGGCCAAGATCGAAGGGCGTAACCCAGGCTACTCGGTAAAGTGCCGCATTGGTGCCAACATGATCTGGGACGCGGAAAGCACCGGCAAACTCAAGCCGGGCATGACCATTGTAGAACCGACGTCGGGTAACACCGGGATCGGCCTGGCGTTTGTTGCCGCTGCCCGTGGCTACAAGTTGCTGCTGACCATGCCGGCGTCCATGAGCATCGAGCGTCGTAAGGTTCTCAAGGCCTTGGGCGCGGAACTGGTACTGACCGAGCCAGCCAAGGGCATGAAGGGCGCCATTGAAAAGGCTGCTGAAATCGTTGCCAGCGACCCGGCCCAGTACTTTATGCCGGGCCAGTTCGAAAATCCGGCCAACCCGGCGATCCACGAAAAAACCACCGGCCCGGAAATCTGGAACGACACCGATGGCGCAATTGACGTGCTGGTGGCGGGCGTGGGCACCGGTGGCACCATTACCGGTGTATCGCGCTATATCAAGAACATTGCAGGCAAGCCGATTCTGTCGGTGGCCGTCGAGCCGATTGTGTCGCCGGTGATTACCCAGGCGCTGGCCGGTGATGAGATCAAGCCCAGCCCCCACAAGATCCAAGGCATCGGCGCCGGTTTTGTGCCCAAGAACCTCGACCTGTCGATGGTTGACCGGGTGGAGCTGGCGAGCGATGAAGAGTCCAAGGCCATGGCCCTGCGCCTGATGCAGGAAGAGGGCATTCTGTGCGGTATCTCGTGCGGCGCGGCGATGGCCGTGGCGGTGCGTCTGGCCGAGAAACCGGAGATGCAGGGCAAGACCATCGTGGTGATCCTGCCGGACTCCGGTGAGCGTTACCTGTCGAGCATGCTGTTCAGCGATTTGTTTACCGAGCAAGAAAACCAGGCTTGATTTGAGTCAGCGCCGATAACCCGGGCCTTCTGCATACTGGCCCAACTGTTTATCATGGCCGGCTGCTATGTCTGCTGTTGGCTAGGCGCTTATTTTCAGGAGTTGCTGCATGACCTTTTCTTTGGCCGCCAAACTGTCGGTGCTGGCGTTATTTATAGGCAGCACGCTGTATGTGCACTTGCGCGGCAAGGCCCGTTTGCCGTTGTTGCGCCAATTCGTCAACCATTCGGCGCTGTTCGCCCCGTATAACGCCTTGATGTACCTGTTTTCGGCGGTACCGTCCAAGCCGTACCTGGATCGCAGCAAATTCCCGGAACTGGACGTGCTCAAGGACAACTGGGAAGTGATCCGCGAAGAGGCGATGCACCTGTTCGACGAGGGTTACATTCGCGCCGCCGAAAAGAACAACGACGCCGGCTTCGGTTCGTTCTTCAAGAAGGGCTGGAAGCGTTTCTACCTCAAGTGGTACGACAAGCCACTGCCATCGGCCGAGGCGCTGTGCCCGAAAACCGTGGCCCTGGTCAGCAGCATTCCCAACGTGAAAGGTGCGATGTTCGCGCTGTTGCCGGGTGGCAGCCACCTGAACCCGCACCGCGACCCGTTCGCCGGTTCCCTGCGTTATCACTTGGGGTTGTCCACGCCAAATTCCGACGACTGCCGCATCTTCGTCGACGGTCAGGTCTACGCCTGGCGCGACGGTGAAGACGTGATGTTCGACGAAACCTACGTGCATTGGGTGAAAAACGAGACCGAACACACCCGTGTGATCCTGTTCTGCGACATCGAACGGCCGCTGAGCAATGGCCTGATGACCCGCGTCAACCGCTGGGTCAGCAAGCAGCTGGGTCGTGCGACTGCACCACAGAACCTGGATGACGAGCGTGTAGGCGGGATCAACCAGGCGTATGCCTGGAGCAAGACCTTCAGCGACAAGTTCAGTGGAGTGGTGAAGCAGTGGAAGCGCAAGCATCCCAAGGCTTACCGGATTGCGCGGCCAGTGCTGGCGGTGGTTGTGCTGGTGCTGCTGTGGAAGTGGTTGTTCTGATCAGAGCACTATCAAAACTGTGGGAGCTGGCTTGCCTGCGATAGCGGTATGTCAGTAAAACCCATGCTGGCTGGCTTGCCGCAATCGCAGACAAGCCAGCTCCCACATTTGATCTCCAGTGTTATTTAGCTGGCGATCAGCTGGCGAAGTACATAGTGCAAGATGCCGCCCGCCTTGAAGTACTCCACTTCATTCAGCGTATCGATCCGGCACAACACCTCGACCTTCTCCGTACTGCCATCCTCCCGCGTAATCACCAGTGTCAGGTTCATCCGAGGCACGATCTCAGCGCCGGTCAGCCCCAGGATATCGATCTTCTCCTTGCCGCTCAGCTTGAGTGTCTTGCGGTTCTGATCCAGCTTGAACTGCAACGGCAACACGCCCATGCCCACCAGGTTGGAACGGTGGATGCGCTCGAAACTCTCGGCGATCACCGCTTTTACCCCCAGCAAGTTGGTGCCTTTGGCCGCCCAGTCGCGGCTTGAACCCGTGCCGTATTCCTGGCCCGCGATCACCACCAGCGGCGTGCCCGAGGCCTGGTATTTCATCGACGCATCGTAGATCGCCATTTTCTCGCCGGTCGGGATATACAACGTGTTGCCGCCTTCCTCGCCGCCGAGCATTTCATTGCGGATACGGATATTGGCAAACGTGCCGCGCATCATCACTTCATGGTTACCCCGGCGTGAGCCGTAGGAGTTGAAGTCGCGTGGCTCCACGCCTTGTTCGCGCAGGTAGCGGCCGGCGGGGCTGTCGGCCTTGATATTGCCAGCGGGGGAGATGTGGTCGGTGGTCACCGAATCGCCCAGCAGGGCCAGTACGTTGGCGGCCCGGACGTCTTTGATCACCGGCAAAGGCCCGGAGATATCGTCAAAGAACGGTGGGTGCTGGATGTAGGTGGAGTCCTTCTGCCACACGTAGGTCGCGGCTTGCGGTACTTCGATGG
The DNA here is from genome assembly GCF_002255865.1 of Pseudomonas sp. PGPPP1. Lineage (NCBI taxonomy): Bacteria > Pseudomonadati > Pseudomonadota > Gammaproteobacteria > Pseudomonadales > Pseudomonadaceae > Pseudomonas > Pseudomonas sp. PGPPP1. The sequence continues at coordinate 65,021 of NZ_NKIG01000012.1, forward strand.
CCTGCCATTGCTCATCACCGGCAAACACCTCGGCGTATTCTTTGTGAAACATGCCGGTGCTGACCTGTGCCACGGCGTCGGCAATTTCCTTGCTGCTAGGCCAGATGTCCTTGAGGTACACCGGCTTGCCGTCCTGATCGTTACCCAGCGGCTCGCTGCTGATATCAATGCGCACGGTGCCGGCCAACGCATAGGCCACCACCAGCGGCGGTGAGGCCAGCCAGTTGGTTTTTACCAGGGGGTGCACGCGTCCTTCGAAGTTGCGGTTGCCGGACAGCACCGAAGCCACGGCGAGGTCGGCTTTCTGGATGGCCTTTTCAATCGGCTCGGGCAACGGACCGGAGTTGCCGATGCAGGTGGTGCAGCCATAACCCACCAGGTCGAAGCCGAGCTTGTCGAGGTACTGGGTGAGCCCCGCCGCCTTGTAGTAGTCGGTGACCACTTTGGAGCCAGGGGCCAGCGAGGTTTTTACCCAGGGCTTGCGCGTCAGGCCTTTTTCCACGGCTTTTTTAGCCACGAGCCCGGCAGCCATCATCACGCTGGGGTTGGAAGTGTTGGTGCAGGAGGTGATCGCGGCGATCACTACGGCGCCGTTTTTCAGGCGATAGGTGTGGCCGTCGTACTCATAGTCGGTTTCGCCCACCAGATCGGCATTGCCCACGGCGACACCGCCACCGCCTTCGCTTTCCAGGCGGCCTTCTTCCTTGTTGGTGGGTTTGAACTGCAGGTCGAGGAAGTCACTGAACGCCTGGCCGACATTCGGCAATGCCACGCGGTCCTGCGGGCGCTTTGGCCCGGCGAGGCTGGCTTCGACGCTGCCCATGTCGAGTGCCAGGCTGTCGGTGAACACTGGCTCCTGGCCCGCGTTGCGCCACAAGCCCTGGGCTTTGGTGTAAGCCTCCACCAACTTCACGGTTTCTGCCGGACGACCGGACAGGCGCAGGTAGTCCAGCGTCACCTCATCCACCGGGAAAAAGCCGCAGGTGGCGCCATATTCCGGGGCCATGTTGGCGATGGTGGCGCGGTCCGCCAGGGACAGGTCGGCCAGGCCGTCGCCGTAAAATTCGACAAACTTACCCACCACGCCTTTTTTGCGCAGCATCTGGGTCACGGTCAGCACCAGGTCGGTGGCGGTGATGCCTTCCTTCAATTTGCCGGTGAGCTTGAAGCCAATCACTTCCGGGATCAGCATCGACACCGGCTGGCCGAGCATCGCCGCTTCCGCTTCGATCCCGCCCACGCCCCAGCCGAGGACGCCGAGGCCGTTGATCATGGTGGTGTGGGAGTCGGTGCCCACCAGGGTGTCGGGGAACGCATAGGTGCGACCGTCTTCGTCCTTGGTCCACACAGTGCGGCCCAGGTATTCGAGGTTGACCTGGTGGCAGATGCCGGTGCCCGGTGGCACTACGCTGAAGTTGTCGAAGGCGCTTTGGCCCCAGCGCAGGAAGGCGTAGCGCTCGCCGTTGCGCTGCATTTCGATGTCGACGTTCTGCTCGAACGCGTCAGCGTTGCCGAACTTGTCGACCATCACTGAGTGGTCGATCACCAGGTCCACCGGCGACAGCGGGTTGATGCGCTGCGGGTCGCCACCGGCCTTGGCCACGGCGGCGCGCATGGCGGCCAGGTCGACCACGGCGGGCACGCCGGTAAAGTCCTGCATCAGCACGCGGGCGGGGCGGTATTGGATCTCGCGGTCGGACTGGCGCTCTTTGAGCCAGGCGGCAATGGCCTTGAGGTCGGCGCCGGTGACAGTCTTGTTGTCTTCCCAGCGCAGCAGGTTTTCCAGCAGCACCTTGAGGGACATTGGCAGTTTGTCCAGGTCGCCCAGGCTCTTGGCGGCTTCGGGCAGGCTGAAGTAGTGGTAGGTTTTAGTGTCTATTTCAAGGGTCTTAAGGGTTCTCAGGCTATCAAGCGATGACATGACGCGACTCCTTATGGTCCGCACGGCTACGGACCTGACGGGACGAACAGAGCTATCACGTTAGCCCTGTTTTCATTAGCAGGCTAATAACTGGACTCTATGGTTAAGTCCAAGGTTCCGAACTCAGCTATCATGCGCGCGTTTTCATGACAGACATTGCGATAGCGCATCGTCTGTCGAGTCACCAGGAGAGTTGATGAACACCCTTTTTATGCACTGCCGCCCGGGTTTTGAAGGTGAAGTCTGTTCCGAGATCGCGGAACACGCCGCGCGCCTGAACGTTTCTGGCTATGCCAAGGCCAAGACCGGCAGCGCCTGCGCCGAATTTGTCTGCACCGAAGAAGACGGCGCCCAGCGCCTGATGCACGGCCAGCGCTTTGCCGAGCTGATCTTCCCAAGGCAGTGGGCGCGCGGGGTTTTTATCGACCTGCCGGAAACCGACCGTATCAGCGTCATCCTTGCCCACCTGCAAGGCTTCCCGGTGTGCGGCAGCCTGTGGCTGGAGATGGTCGACACCAATGATGGCAAAGAGCTTTCGAACTTCTGCAAGAAATTCGAAGTGCACCTGCGCAAGGCGTTGTTGAACGCCGGCAAGCTGGTGGACGATCCGAACAAGCCGCGCCTGCTGCTGACCTTCAAGAGTGGCCGCGAAGTGTTCATGGGCCTGGCCGAGTCGAACAACTCGGCGATGTGGCCGATGGGTATCCCGCGCTTGAAATTCCCGCGTGAGGCGCCGAGCCGCTCGACCCTCAAGCTGGAAGAGGCTTGGCACCACTTCATCCCTCGCGACCAATGGGACGAACGCCTGCATGGCGACATGACCGGTGTCGACCTCGGCGCAGCACCCGGCGGCTGGACCTGGCAACTGGTCAACCGTGGCATGTTGGTGACCGCCATCGACAACGGCCCCATGGCCGAAAGCTTGATGGACACGGGCCTGGTGCAACACTTGATGGCCGACGGCTTTACCTTCGTGCCCAAGCAGCCGGTGGACTGGATGGTGTGTGACATCGTCGAGAAACCTGCGCGCAATGCCGCACTACTGGAAACCTGGATCGGTGAAGGGCATTGCCGCGAGGCGGTGGTGAACTTGAAGTTGCCGATGAAACAGCGATATGCCGAGGTGAAGCGTTTGCTGGAGCGCATCGAGGAGGGCTTCAAGGCGCGGGGCATTCGGGTGGAAATTGGCTGCAAGCAGCTGTACCACGACCGTGAGGAAGTGACCTGCCATTTGCGTCGGCTGGAAACGGCCAAGAAACCCAAGAACCGCTGATCGCAAGCCCAGCACCGCTCAAAATGTGGGAGCTGGCTTGCCTGCGATAGCGGTATAACTGTCGATACCTATGTTGAATATGCCCCGGTCATCGCGGGCAAGCCCGCTCCCACATAAGGGCGGGCCGGTTTAAGGAGTGAGAGATGAGCCAACCCCAGGATCTACCCGTCGACGGCACCTTGGACGCCACCGGCCTCAACTGCCCCGAGCCGGTGATGATGCTGCACCAGCACATTCGTGACCTGCCGCCAGGCGGCTTGCTCAAGGTGATCGCGACCGACCCGTCCACCCGTCGCGATATTCCCAAGTTTTGCGTATTCCTGGACCACGAACTGGTGGATCAGCAGGAACAGGCCGGCACTTACCTGTACTGGATTCGCAAGAAGTCCGCCTAACCGGGCGCCTTGGCTGCGCGGATGTAACGGCGTGCACTGCGCGCCAGGCGCACCAGCAGCATCCCCGCTGCGCAACTCAGGCCCACGATCAGCCCTTGCCACAAACCGCTTGGGCCGCTGGGTTCGCCGAACCAGTCGGTCAGCCCCAGCGCGTAACCTACCGGTAGCCCCACGCCCCAGTAGGCAAACAGCGTCAGCACCATGGTTACCCGGGTGTCCTGATAGCCCCGCAACGCACCGGCAGCCGTGACCTGGATCGAATCGGAAAACTGGAACAGCGCGGAAAACACGATCAACGTCGAGGCCAGGTGAATCACCACCGGGTCCGGGGTGTAGATCGCGGCAATCTGCTCGCGAAACACCAGCATCAGGCTGCACGACAGGCAGGCGTACGCCAACGCCGTACCCATGCCGATTCCTGCCGCGAAGCGCGCTTCACGCGGCTCGCCACGGCCCAGGGCCTGGCCCACGCGTACGGTGACGGCCATGCTCAGTGAGTAGGGAATCATGAACACCAGGGAGCTGACGTTCAGGGCGATCTGATGCCCCGACACCACCGTGGCCCCCAGGCTGCCGATCAGCAGGGCGATCACCGCGAAGATGCTCGACTCGGCAAAGATCGCGATGCCAATGGGCAGGCCGATGCTCAGCACGCGCTTGATCACCGCCCATTGCGGCCAGTCGAAACGCTTGAACAATTCACTGCTCTGGTAAGCCGGGCCAAAACGCGTCCAGCCCGCCAGGCCGAGCATCATCACCCACATCGCAATGGCCGTGGCCCAGCCACAGCCGACGCCGCCCATGGCCGGCACGCCCAGGTGGCCATAGATGAAGATGTAGTTCAGCGGAATATTCAGCGCCAGGCCACACAGGCCCATGACCATGCTCGGCCGGGTGCGTCCCAGGCCGTCACTGAAGCAGCGCAACACGTAATAGAAGGCGATGGCCGGCATGCCGGCGGCGATCCCGTGCAGGTAGCCCATGGAGGGCTTGATCAAGTCGGCCTCAACCTTCATCGCGTGCAAAATAGGTTCGGCGCACAACAGCAACAAGGCGGCTGTGATCCCCACCACCAAGGCCAACCACAGTGACTGACGCACCAATGGCCCGATCTCACTGAATTGACCGGCGCCATAGCGCTGGGCGACTTTCGGCGTCGTGGCCAGCAACGTGCCGGTCATCAGCAGGTACACCGGAATCCAGATCGAATTGCCCAGGCCCACCGCCGCCAGATCCTGCGGGCTGACTCGCCCGGCCATCACCGCGTCGACAAAGCTCATGGCAGTGGTGGCCAGTTGGCCGATCATGATCGGCAGGGCGAGCTTCAGCAGGTCGCGCACTTCCCGGCTGATGCGGGCAGGGCGGGTGAGGAGGGCGGTGGCAGTGTTCACGTACGGGTGTCCAGGAATAAGGGGGGAACGCAAGGACGGCGGATTCTACGCCTTGACACACTGGTCAGGAAAAAACCTGTGTTAGCGATTTGTAAGCGCCCTGTACACTGCGGGTCCGCCAAAGGAGCCTGCCATGCTGATTGTTGCCGACGAAAATATTCCGCTGCTCGACGCCTTCTTCGAAGGGTTTGGCGAGATTCGCCGCGTGCCCGGCCGTTCCATCGACCGTGCTACCGTCGAACAGGCCGATGTCTTGCTGGTGCGCTCGGTGACCAACGTCAACCGTGCCTTGTTGGAGGGCACCCCGGTGCGCTTTGTCGGCACCTGCACCATTGGCACCGATCACCTGGACCTCGATTATTTCAAGCAGGCCGGTATCCAGTGGTCCAGCGCCCCCGGCTGCAATGCCCGTGGCGTCGTGGACTACGTGCTGGGCAGCCTGCAGACCCTGGCCGAAATCGAAGGGGCCGACCTCAATCAACGTACCTACGGCGTAGTGGGCGCTGGTGAAGTGGGCGGGCGACTGGTCAAGGTACTCAAGGGCCTGGGCTGGAACGTGCTGGTCTGCGACCCGCCACGGCAGATCGCCGAAGACGGTGATTACGTCAGCCTGGAACAGATCATCGAGCAGTGCGATGCGATCAGCCTGCACACGCCGCTGACCAAGTCCGGCAACGGCTCTACCTGGCACTTGTTCGACCGCCAGCGCCTCAACCAACTCAAGCCTGGTACTTGGCTGATCAATGCCAGCCGTGGCGCGGTGGTGGATAACGCGGCCCTGCGCGAAGTGCTACTGGAGCGCGAGGACCTGCAAGCCGTGTTGGACGTCTGGGAAGGCGAACCGCAAGTGGACGTCGATCTCGCCGACCTGTGCGTGTTGGCCACGCCGCATATCGCCGGCTACAGCCTAGAAGGCCGCCAGCGCGGTACGGCGCAGATCTATCAGGCGTTCTGTGCCCACGCGGGCCAGGAGGCGAGCATTCAATTGAGTGACCTGCTGCCGCCGTTGTGGCTGGCCGAGGTGCACCTGAACGCTGAGACTGACCCGGCTTGGGCGTTGGCAACCCTGTGCCGCAGCGTGTACGACCCGCGTCGGGACGATGCGGATTTCCGTCGTAGCCTTGTAGGTACAGTGGAAGAGCAACGTAAAGCCTTTGACCTGCTGCGCAAGCATTACCCCGCGCGCCGTGAGATCGATGGCTTGAAGGTGCGCATCAACGGGGAATCAGCGGCGCTGTCGCAGATCGTCTCGGCGCTGGGTGCCAACGCCCTTTAAACGCCGATAAAAAACCCGGCCACCAGGGCCGGGTTTGAAAGAGCGTGGGCGCTTCAGCCTTGCTGTGCAGGCTTGACCAGTCGCTGTTCCAGCTCGCGGCATGCTTGCTGGATCATGTCCTCAGTGATAGGCACTTCACGGCCTTGAGCGTCGATAATCGAGCAACCCAGGTGTGCCTGACGTTCTTTGCGGACGACTTCTACTTTGTCAGTGCTGCTTGTGTGCAAGGTCATGGCCTGTCTCCTCATCAGGTTGTGTACCTACTCTAATACCCCCGCGTGACTGAGCTGTTACAACTCCATACACGATCAGCGGTTCGAATACTCAGTCCACCAGAAACCGATACAAATTTCCAGCCAGGCATTAGACCGATAGCCTCTAGGCATCAGCATCGGCGGGCATAATTAACCTGACTCATTGCCATTACGAAAGTTGTTATTTAGCGAAGTTCCCCCCATGTAGGTGTACAGGTTCCTCATCGGTGATGCCCTCCATGTTCTCAGTCCGTCAACGCCGTGCCATTCGCCTGGCCAGCCGTTTTATTGCGCCCTACCGCTGGCAGGCGCTCGGCGCCTTGTTGGCGCTTATTGTGACCGCAGGCATCACCTTGTCCATGGGGCAGGGCATTCGCTTGCTGGTGGACCAGGGCTTCATGACCCAGTCGCCGCACCTGCTCAACCAGTCCATCGGTTTGTTCATGTTGTTGGTGCTGGGCTTGGCCGTGGGCACGTTTGCGCGGTTCTACCTGGTGTCGTGGATCGGCGAACGTGTCGTGGCCGATATCCGCCGACAAGTCTTCAATCACCTGATCTACCTGCACCCAGGTTTCTACGAGAACAACCGCAGCTCGGAAATCCAGTCGCGGCTGACCACCGACACCACCTTGCTGCAATCGGTAATCGGCTCCTCGCTGTCATTGTTCCTGCGCAATGCCTTGATGGTGCTGGGCGGTATCGTGCTGCTGTTTGTCACCAACCCCAAGCTCACCAGCATCGTGGTGGTGGCGTTGCCGTTGGTGCTGGCGCCGATCCTGATCTTCGGTCGTCGTGTACGCAGTTTGTCGCGCCAGAGCCAGGACCGGATTGCCGATGTGGGCAGCTACGTGTCCGAGACTCTCGGCCAGATCAAGACGGTGCAGGCCTACAACCATCAGGTGCAGGACGAGCAGCGCTTCGCCGTGACCGTGGAAGACGCGTTCACCACCGCGCGTAAACGCATCGTCCAGCGCGCCTGGCTGATTACCCTGGTAATCATGCTGGTGCTGGGTGCCGTGGGCGTGATGCTGTGGGTCGGCGGCATGGACGTGATTGGCGGGCGCATTTCTGGCGGTGAGCTGGCGGCATTTGTGTTCTACAGCCTGATCGTCGGCAGCGCCGTCGGCACCTTGAGCGAAGTGCTGGGTGAGTTGCAGCGTGCCGCCGGCGCCGCCGAGCGCATCGGTGAATTGTTGCAGTCGAGCAATGAGATCAAGGCGCCCGCTGACGGCACCGTTCAATTACCCGAGCGGGTCAGCGGTCGCATGGAACTGCAAGACGTGCGTTTTTCCTACCCGTCACGGCCCGATAGCTACGCCATCGATGGCTTGAACCTGACCATCAATCCCGGCGAAACCCTGGCGCTGGTCGGCCCTTCCGGCGCTGGCAAGTCGACGATCTTCGACCTGTTGCTACGTTTTTATGACCCACAACAAGGCCGCATCCTGCTCGAAGGCCACCCGCTGACCGAACTCGACCCCATGGACCTGCGGCGCCACTTCGCACTGGTATCCCAGAGCCCCGCGCTGTTCTTCGGCAGCGTCGAAGAAAATATCCGCTACGGCAACCCGACGGCCACCACAGAGCAGGTCGAGGCCGCTGCACGCATCGCCCACGCCCACGACTTCATCCTGCAAATGCCCAACGGCTACCAGACCCACCTCGGCGACGGTGGCATGGGCCTTTCCGGCGGCCAGCGCCAACGCCTGGCTATCGCCCGCGCGTTGCTGGTGGATGCGCCGATATTGTTGTTGGACGAGGCCACCAGCGCCCTGGATGCCCAGAGTGAGCACCTGATCCAGCAAGCGCTGCCGCAATTGATGCAGGGCCGCACCACGCTGGTGATCGCCCATCGTTTGGCGACGGTGAAGAATGCAGACCGCATTGCGGTGATGGACCAGGGCAAGCTGGTGGCGGTGGGCACGCATCAGCAACTGATTGCGAGCAATCCGTTGTACGCGCGGCTGGCGGCGTTGCAGTTCAGTGATGGGGTGGAGGAACGCGTTTCGCACTGAGTCATCGTCCATAAAAAATGCCCGCATTTTTCAATGCGGGCATTTCATTGCTGCGTCATGCCTTACTGATCATCAAAATACCGCTCATGCCAATCCACCAGCGGCTGTGGCGAATTGAGCTTCTGCCCGTAGATCACCGAATAAGACAGCACGTTCTGCACGTACTGACGTGTTTCGTCGAATGGGATGCTTTCCACCCACACGTCGAAACTAAGGTGATCGGCACCGCGCAGCCATTGGCGCACGCGACCAGGGCCGGCGTTATAGGCGGCTGAGGCAAGCACGCGGTTACCGTTGAACTGGCTGTGCACTTGGCTCAGGTACGCGGCGCCGAGCTGGATGTTTTTGTCCGGGTCCAGCACCTGGGCCGGGGAGGCCAGGGGGATGCTGAACTTGCGCGCGGTTTCCTTGGCGGTCCCAGGCATCAACTGCATCAAGCCGCTGGCGCCGACGCCGGAGCGGGCGTCGTCCATGAAGGCGCTTTCCTGGCGAGTAATGGCAAACACCCAACTTGAGTGCAGGCCACGTACCTTGGCTTCGCGCACCAGCGTGTCGCGGTGGGCCATTGGGAAGCGGATATCCAGATCATCCCAATACTGCGCCTGGCTGATGGTGCGGATCGCCGGGAAGTACCACTTCATGTCATAGGCCAGCTTGGCCTGGGCAACCATTTCATCGCGGTTGAAATGACGGCTGACGTGGTACCACTCGCGGCGGCCATCGACGATCTGGCCACGGGCGTAGAACTCCAGGGCACGGCGTACGCCCGGCGTGTTGCGCACCTTGTTCATCAGTGCCTGGCTCATCACCAACGGTCGGTTGGTCAACTGGTACGGTGACTTGGAGCGATCAGCCGCGAGGAACCCGTAGAAGTCGCGTTCCTTGGCCACGTTTTTGTAAAGCACCAAGGCCTGTGGGTTTTTCGGTTCGGCCAGTTCCAGGCTGCGGGCCTGCCAGTAACGCCAGCGGTTGGTGGTCGCCAAGTCCTGTGGGAGCTTGCGGGTAAGCTGGTAGGCATCTTCCCAGCGCGCCAGGCGCAAGAGCAGGCGCAGGCGCCATTCGGACACGGTGTTGTCACGCAGCTCCGGGTCGTACTTGGTCATCACGTCCAAGGCGCGCGGGTCATAGCGACGGGCCAGGGTCAGGCCGATTTCCCGGGCGATCGACACTTTTTCGTCACGGGAGAAGTGCATGCTGCTGGCGTAGCCATCGAGCAGGGCCATGGCTTTGTCCGGGTCTTGGCGAGCCAGGCGGCGCAGGCCCAGGCCCACGGCGTCAGACATGGCTTCGTTGGCCGGCAGGAAGCGCGACGGGTCGCCGAGCATGTCTGGCTTTTGCGCTACGTCCACCATCAGGCGGCCTTGAGCGCCGAGGGTGGGCAGGGTTTTCACCAGGCTGTTGGCCAGCGCGTAGTTGCGCGCCTCGGCCGCGAGCTTGGCGCGGTCCCAGATCTTCTGTTCGGTGAGCTGGCCGTCGGCGGCCCACTGGCCAAAGGTGGCATCGCAGGCGGACGGCTGGGATTTACCGGTAAGCCACAGTTTCTCGGTGGTCTTGTAGCCTTCGGCCTTCAGATTATGGGTGAGCTGGTATTGGCCATGCAGGCAGTCCAGTTCTACGAAATTGAGTTTGGGATCGTAGTACTTTTCAAAGGTCTGCCAATCGCCCCGGTCGGCGAGCCAGCGCAACCAGCGCAATTTCATCCAGTTGGCTTGGGGCAGGTCACCGTTTTTGGCGAGGAATTGTTCAATCTCCTCGTTGCTCGCGGTTTTCAGGCGCGCGGTCAGCTCGTCGTAGGCCAGGTACGGCGTCAGCGGATAATCGGCCAGGGCCTGGCTGTATTGCATGTACGGTCCGCTATCGCCTTTGGCCAGGGCGCGTTTGGCTTCATCGTAATACTGGCGTTGGGTGGTGAGGTCCACGGCCTGGGCGGATTGAACGGCGGTGGCGGAAAGAAGCAGGCAAGATAAAAAGTTGAAAAGGCGGCTGCGCATGAGACGTCCGTGCAGAGAAATCACGAATAGCGTCGGCACTGCCGACACTGATTGCTCCTAGCTTAGCCTTTTGCCCAACACCTACGAAAGCTTTGCCGGCCGGTTCGTTCAGGTTCGGCGCAAATGTCCTACAGAACGTGTCGGCAGCGAAAATGCCAGCCGCATCCCACCCTCAACTCAGGTAGAATGCGCGCCCAGTTTTTGGAGAAGCGTATGACCCTGCTCAAATTCAGCGATGTGTCCCTTGCTTTCGGCGCTATGCCGTTGTTGGACAAGGTGTCCTGGCAGATCGCCCGTGGTGAGCGGGTGTGTATCATCGGCCGCAACGGCACCGGCAAGTCCAGCATGATGAAGCTGGTTAAAGGCGACCAGAAGCCCGATGACGGCTCTGTTTGGCGCGCGCCAGGCCTCAAGATTGGCGAATTGCCGCAAGAATTGCCGGTGGCCGACGGACGGACAGTATTCGACGTGGTTGCCGAAGGCCTTGATGGCGTGGGCGCCTTGCTCGCCGAGTACCATCACCTGGCACAGAACTGCGTCACCGAGGAAGACCTGGACAAGCTGATGCACGTCCAGCAAGACCTCGAAGCCCGTGACGGCTGGCGCTTGCAGCAACTGGTCGACAGTACCCTGAGCCGCCTGCAACTGCCGGCCGACAAGACCCTCGCCGAGTTGTCCGGCGGCTGGCGTCGTCGTGTGCTGCTGGCCCAGGCGTTGGTATCCGAGCCGGACCTGCTGCTGCTCGACGAACCTACCAACCACCTGGATATTGGCGCCATTGCCTGGCTTGAAGAAGCCCTCAAGGATTTCCAGGGCGCCGTGCTGTTCATCACGCACGACCGTTCTTTCCTGCAGAACCTGGCCACGCGCATCCTTGAACTGGACCGTGGCGGCCTGATCGACTGGAACGGTGACTACGCCAGCTTCCTGGTGCACAAGGAAGCCACGCTGGCAGCCGAAGAAACCGCCAACGCACTGTTCGACAAGAAGCTGGCCCAGGAAGAAGTCTGGATTCGCCAGGGCATCAAGGCACGGCGTACCCGTAACGAAGGCCGCGTGCGTGCCCTGAAGGCCCTGCGCGTTGAGCGCAGCGAGCGTCGTGAGCGCACCGGCAAGGCCAATATCCAGTTGGACACCGCCGACAAGTCGGGCAAGCAAGTGATGGTGCTGGAGAACGTCAGCTTCCATCACCCGGAAGGCCCGTTCCTGATCAAGGACTTCTCGATGGTCCTGCAGCGCGGCGACCGTATCGGTCTGCTCGGCGCCAACGGTACCGGCAAGACCACCTTGCTCAAGCTGATGCTCAACGGTTTGCAACCGACCAGCGGCACTGTGGAAGAGGGGACGCGCATCGACGTGGCCTACTTCGACCAGTTGCGCCACCAGTTGGACCTGGAAAAAACCGTGATCGACAACGTCGCTGAAGGCCGCGACTTTATCGATATCGACGGCCAGAGCCGCCACGTGCTTAGCTACCTGGGCGACTTCCTGTTCAGCCCGCAACGTGCGCGTACCCCGGTGAAAGCCTTGTCCGGTGGTGAGCGGGCGCGCCTGTTGTTGGCCAAGTTGTTCAGCAAACCAGCCAACCTGCTGGTGCTCGACGAACCGACCAACGACTTGGACGTAGAAACCCTCGAACTGCTGGAAGAGGTCCTGTTGACCTTCAATGGCACCGTATTGATGGTGAGCCACGACCGGGCATTCCTCGACAACGTAGTGACCAGCACCCTGGTCTTCGAAGGTGAAGGCAAGGTTCGCGAGTACGTCGGTGGTTACCAGGACTGGCTGCGCCAGGGCGGCTCGCCGCGCCTGCTGGGCGTGACCGAGAGCAAGTCCGGCAAGGCCGACTTGAACTCGGCGGTGGTGGCACCGGTGGCCGCTGCTGCTGCGCCTGCCCCGGAAGTTGCACCAGCAGGCAAGAAAAAGCTCAGCTACAAGCTGCAGCGCGAGCTGGAAGCCTTGCCGGGTGACATCGACGCCAAGGAGCAACAGATTGCCGCAGTTGAAGCGGAAATGGCTGACGCGGGTTTCTACCTGCGGCCTGCGGCAGAAACTGCCAAGGTCATTGCTTCGCTGGAGACATTGAACCAGGAGCTGGAAGTGCTGGTGGAGCGTTGGGCTGAGTTGGATGCTTGATTGATCCATAGGTAATAAAAAGCCCGGCGCTCATCTGTATGAACGCCGGGCTTTTTGTATGCAATGCGATCCAAATGTGGGAGCGGGCTTGCCCGCGATAGCGGTGTATCAGTCGCCAAATGCATCAACTGACAGACCGCTATCGCGGGCAAGCCCGCTCCCACATGTTGACCTCTGAAGGTCTTAAGGTGCTTTGACCAGCTTAACCGCCAGCACATCACACGGCGCACCGTGCAGCACATCATTGGCGGTAGAGCCCAGCAGCAATGCCAAGCCGTGACGGCCATGGCTGCCGACCACGATCAGGTCGCAAGCCTTTTCCTTGGCCAGATGGTGGATTTCCTGGCGCGGTTGGCCGTAGGTCAGGTGGCAGTCTTCCTTTTTCAAATGCGGGTATTTGAGAATCAAACGATCAAGGCGCTCCTTGGCCTGGTCGAATTGTTGTTGCTGCAACTGGGAAAGGTCCATTGGCACGTCACCCCCAAAGGCCATGGCCATGGGCTCGACGATATGCACCAGCGATAATATGGCGCCATTGGCCAATGCAGATTCCTGTGCGCGCTTGATCACTGGATCGCACTCTTCGGTCAGATCGACGGCGACCAGAATATGTTGGTAGGGCATGAGGCGTTCCTCCAGGGGACTGCAATAAATTCAGTATGGCTGCTTTCAAGCGGATGGGGTTGCGTCAGATCAAATCCGCTCATCTAGAAATTCGGGAGTACACATATGACGGTCTGGATAGTGGTGTCAATCCTTGTGGTGGTGCTGAGCCCTCTGGCATGGCTGCGCCCGTCGCGTCATCAGAGCGGGCGCATGGCCCTGCGCATGGAGGCGCGCCGTATCGGCCTGGCCATGCAGTTGGCGCCTCAGGAGTGGCCGCACTGGCTCAAACAAGAGCCGCCAAGCCCGTGTGCGCAGTACTGTCGACCACGGCGCGGCAGCGTGCCGGCTATCTGGAGTTACTGGCAGTGGGAGCCTGGGGTTTGGGTCAATCAGTGGCGTGAGGTGTGCGTCGATGAGAAGTTGTTGCCGCATTTTGCGACGCTGCCGGACAACGTCTACAAGGTCGAAGCTGACAAGCAGATGATTGCCCTCTATTGGGGCGAGAAGGGCGAAGCGAGTGATTTGCAAGCCATCGACAAGTTGCTCAAGGCCTTGGCTTAAGCCCAACCTTGTAGAAACAGCAGGCAATAAAAAGCCCGACATCATCATCGGGCTGGAGTTGGCCAGGCAGGCCGGTAAATCTGTGTTTCCCGCGTCGGATGTTCATCCAGGCGCTTTGTGGTTGCGGCTAGCCTAGCCGGATATCACGCTCTGTACAGTCTTTTCCCACAAACTTTCTATTATTGATTTCGTGAATATTTGAATATTGATGAGGCGCGGGCTTAGGGTCGGGGTTCTGAAATGACTGGAAAGTCGCGTTTTTCCTAGTCTTTTTGAGCGATTGACAATTGCCCTGAATTGGATGAAGGTGGCATACCCAAATCAAACGGGCGTATGAATTGAGCGTTTGTCTGTCAGACCACTCATACATAATCCCGACTATCGCATTGGCGGGTGTGCCTGGCGGATGGGCGTGAACATTGACCAAATCATCAATGTCCAACCATAGGCCAGCGTCCAATGTGTACTGTTCAGCTTCCATATCGTGGAGATCAGTTGATGATTTACGAAGGTAAAGCCATCACGGTTAAGGCTCTTGAAAGTGGCATCGTCGAATTGAAATTCGACCTCAAGGGTGAGTCCGTCAACAAGTTCAACCGTCTAACCCTGAATGAACTGCGTCAGGCCGTAGACACCATCAAAGCAGATGCTTCGGTCAAGGGCGTGATCGTCTCCAGCGGCAAGGACGTGTTTATCGTCGGCGCTGACATCACCGAATTCGTCGACAACTTCAAGCTGCCCGATGCCGAGCTGGTGGCTGGCAACCTCGAAGCCAACAAGATTTTCAGCGATTTCGAAGACCTCAACGTTCCCACCGTTGCCGCGATCAATGGCATCGCGCTGGGCGGTGGCTTCGAAATGTGCCTGGCCGCAGACTTCCGCGTCATGTCGGCCACCGCCAAAATCGGCCTGCCTGAAGTCAAACTGGGCATCTACCCAGGTTTCGGCGGCACCGTGCGCCTGCCGCGCCTGATCGGGGCCGACAACGCCATCGAGTGGATCGCCGCCGGTAAGGAAAACCGTGCTGAAGACGCGCTGAAAGTCGGTGCCGTCGACGCCGTGGTTGCTCCGGACAAACTGGCCGAAGCCGCACTGAACCTGATCAAGGGCGCCATCAGCGGCGAATTTGATTACAAGGCCAAGCGTCAGCCGAAGCTGGAAAAACTCAAGCTCAACGCCATCGAACAAATGATGTCGTTCGAAACCGCCAAAGGTTTCGTCGCTGGCCAGGCCGGTCCGAACTACCCGGCGCCGGTTGAAGCGATCAAAACCATCCAGAAAGCTGCGAGCTTCGGTCGCGATAAAGCCCTGGAAGTGGAAGCGGCAGGCTTCGTCAAGCTGGCGAAAACCTCGGCTGCCCAAAGCCTGATTGGCCTGTTCCTGAACGATCAGGAACTGAAGAAAAAGGCCAAGGCCTACGACGAAATCGCCAAGGACGTGAAACAGGCTGCCGTACTCGGCGCCGGTATCATGGGCGGCGGTATTGCCTATCAGTCGGCGTCCAAAGGCACGCCGATCCTGATGAAAGACATCAACGAGCACGGTATCGAGCAAGGTCTGGCCGAAGCCGCCAAGCTGCTCGTGGGGCGCGTTGATAAAGGTCGCATGACCGCAGCGAAAATGGCTGAAGTACTTAACGGTATTCGTCCTACGCTGTCCTACGGCGATTTCGGCCATGTCGACCTGGTGGTCGAAGCTGTTGTCGAGAACCCGAAGGTCAAGCAGGCGGTACTGGCTGAAGTTGAAGGCCACGTCAAAGACGACACCATCCTGGCCTCGAACACCTCGACCATTTCCATCTCGCTGCTGGCCAAGGCCCTCAAGCGTCCGGAAAACTTCGTCGGCATGCACTTCTTCAACCCGGTGCACATGATGCCGTTGGTGGAAGTGATCCGTGGCGAGAAGTCCAGCGAGCTGGCGATTGCCACCACCGTTGCCTACGCCAAGAAAATGGGCAAGAACCCGATCGTAGTCAACGATTGCCCAGGCTTCCTGGTCAACCGCGTGCTGTTCCCGTACTTCGGTGGTTTCGCCAAGCTGGTGAGCGCCGGTGTTGACTTCGTGCGCATCGACAAAGTCATGGAAAAATTCGGCTGGCCGATGGGCCCGGCGTACCTGATGGACGTGGTCGGCATCGACACCGGCCACCACGGTCGTGACGTGATGGCTGAAGGCTTCCCGGACCGCATGAAAGACGACCGCCGCTCCGCTGTCGATGCTCTCTATGAAGCCAAGCGCCTGGGCCAGAAGAACGGCAAGGGCTTCTATGCCTACGAGACCGACAAGAAGGGCAAGCAGAAAAAAGTCGCCGATCCATCGGTTCACGAAGTGCTCGCACCGGTCATCTACGAACAGCGTGAGGTGTCCGATGAGGACATCATCAACTGGATGATGATTGCCCTGTGCCTGGAAACCGTTCGCTGCCTGGAAGACGGTATCGTTGAAACCGCCGCCGAAGCCGATATGGGCTTGGTGTACGGTATTGGTTTCCCTCCATTCCGTGGCGGTGCGCTGCGTTACATCGACTCGATCGGTGTGGCCGAATTCGTTGCCCTGGCTGATCAATACGCTGATCTGGGCCCGCTGTACCACCCGACCGCGAAGCTGCGTGAAATGGCCAAAAATGGCCAGAGCTTCTTCGGTTAAGCGCCCAGACGACTAGAGCGAGAATATTTATGAGCTTGAATCCAAGAGACGTGGTGATTGTCGACTTCGGTCGCACACCGATGGGCCGCTCCAAGGGCGGCATGCACCGCAACACCCGCGCTGAAGACATGTCCGCGCACCTGATCAGCAAATTGCTGGAACGCAACGTCAAGGTCGACCCGAACGAAGTCGAAGACGTAATCTGGGGCTGCGTCAACCAGACCCTAGAGCAGGGCTGGAACATCGCGCGCATGGCGTCGCTGATGACTCAGATCCCGCACACAGCTGCTGGCCAGACCGTGAGCCGCTTGTGCGGTTCGTCCATGAGCGCGCTGCACACCGCCGCCCAAGCGATCATGACTGGCAACGGGGATGTGTTTGTAGTAGGTGGCGTGGAGCACATGGGCCACGTCAGCATGATGCACGGCGTCGATCCAAACCCGCACATGTCGCTCTACGCGGCGAAAGCCTCTGGCATGATGGGCTTGACTGCAGAAATGCTCGGCAAGATGCACGGCATTACCCGCGAAGCCCAGGACGCGTTCGGCTTGCGCTCCCACCAACTCGCCCACAAGGCGACCGTGGAAGGCAAGTTCAAGGATGAAATCATCCCGATGAACGGTTACGACGAGAACGGCTTCTTGAAACTGTTCGACTACGACGAAACCATTCGTCCGGACACCACCCTGGAAAGCTTGGCGGCCCTGAAGCCGGCATTCAATCCAAAGGGCGGCACCGTGACAGCGGGTACTTCGTCGCAAATCACCGACGGTGCTTCGTGCATGATCGTGATGTCGGCGCAGCGTGCCCAGGACCTGGGCATCCAGCCGCTGGCAGTGATCCGTTCGATGGCAGTGGCGGGTGTGGACCCGGCAATCATGGGCTATGGTCCTGTACCGGCCACACAAAAAGCGTTGAAGCGCGCGGGCCTGACTATCTCCGATATCGATTTCTTCGAGCTCAACGAAGCTTTCGCCGCACAGGCCCTGCCGGTGCTGAAAGATTTGAAAGTACTCGACAAGATGAACGAGAAGGTTAACCTGCACGGCGGTGCGATTGCCCTGGGCCACCCATTCGGTTGTTCCGGTGCGCGTATTTCCGGCACTTTGCTTAACGTGATGAAGCAAAATGGCGGTAACCTTGGGGTTGCAACCATGTGCATTGGTCTCGGCCAAGGCATTTCCACCGTCTTCGAACGCGTCTAAGCGTTGAGTTGACGGAAGCCGGGGCCAAGTGCCCCGGTTTTTGTTTTTTGGAATTTTTAATATTTTTTTTCAACAAATTTTGTAAGGGGGCCAGAGCATGAAAGTCGAACCAGGGCTCTACCAACATTATAAGGGTCCGCAGTACCGCGTTTTCAGCGTGGCACGGCATTCCGAGACCGAAGAAGAAGTGGTGTTCTACCAAGCACTGTATGGCGATTACGGCTTTTGGGTGCGTCCCTTGAGCATGTTTCTGGAGACCGTCGAAGTTGACGGCGAGCAGGTCCCGCGCTTTGCTTTGGTCCAGGCCGAACCCAGTCTTTTTTCAGGGCAATAACGGCAGGCGGCGCAGAATGCTGCGCTTGACCTCACCTTGTTGCCACTATATATAGCGTTGCCGCGTCAGGCGCCAACCGCCTTTCACTTCTCGAATTCAGGAATTTTCCGATCCATGGGCAAATCGCTGGTCATTGTGGAATCCCCGGCTAAGGCCAAGACCATCAACAAGTACTTGGGTAACGAGTACGTGGTGAAGTCGAGTATCGGCCATATCCGAGACCTGCCCACCAGCGGTTCGGCTAGCGCCAGCAAGGAGCCCGCCGCCAAGCGCGGCAAGGCGGCTGCGGGCGAAGGTCCGGTGCTCACGCCTAAAGAGAAAGCGCGCAAGCAGCTGGTCTCGCGCATGGGTGTGGACCCGGATCATGGCTGGAAGGCCAAGTACGAAATCCTTCCGGGCAAGGAAAAGGTCATCGAAGAGCTGCGCCGGCTCGCCAAAGATGCCGACACCATCTATCTCGCGACGGACTTGGACCGCGAAGGGGAAGCCATTGCCTGGCACCTGCGGGAAGCCATTGGCGGTGACGACAGCCGCTACAAGCGTGTGGTGTTCAACGAAATCACCAAGAAAGCCATTCAGGAAGCCTTCTCCAAGCCGGGCGAGCTCGATATCGACCGTGTCAACGCGCAGCAGGCCCGTCGGTTCCTCGACCGCGTCGTGGGTTACATGGTCTCGCCGCTGCTATGGGCCAAGATCGCCCGTGGGCTGTCCGCCGGTCGTGTGCAATCGGTAGCGGTCAAGCTGGTGGTGGAGCGTGAGCGTGAGATCCGTGCGTTCAACCCTGAAGAGTATTGGGAAGTCCACGCCGACCTGGGCACTGCCAAGGGCAACAACGTGCGCTTTGAAGTGGCCCGCGAGAAAGGTGAAGCCTTCAAGCCGCTGAACGAAGCTCAGGCCATGGCCGCGCTGGAAAAGCTCAAGGCCTCCAGCTACAGCATCGTCAAGCGCGAAGACAAGCCGACCAGCAGCAAACCGTCGGCACCGTTCATCACCTCCACCCTGCAGCAGGCCGCGAGCAACCGCCTGGGCTTCGGCGTGAAGAAAACCATGATGATGGCCCAGCGTCTGTACGAAGCCGGCTACATCACTTATATGCGTACTGACTCCACCAACCTGTCGCAAGACGCGGTGGCAATGGCGCGTACCTATATTGAAAGCGAGTTCGGCAATAAGTACCTGCCGGAGAAGCCGAACGTCTACAGCAGCAAAGAAGGCGCCCAGGAGGCTCACGAAGCGATTCGTCCTTCCGATGCCAACACCGAGCCAAGCAAGCTGAGTGGCATGGAGCGCGACGCTGAGCGCCTCTACGAGCTGATCTGGCGCCAGTTCCTGGCTTGCCAGATGCTGCCGGCGCAATATCTGTCGACAACCGTCAGCGTGGGTGCTGGCGACTTCGAACTACGTGCCAAGGGTCGTATCCTCAAGTTCGATGGCTACACCCGCGTGATGCCGCAAATCGCCAAGCCTGGTGACGACGATGTACTGCCGGACATGGCCCAGGGCGATACGTTGAAGCTGATCAAGCTCGACCCGTCCCAACACTTCACCAAGCCGCCGGCGCGTTACTCGGAAGCCAGCCTGGTCAAGGAAATGGAAAAGCGCGGTATCGGTCGTCCATCGACCTACGCGGCGATCATCTCCACCATCCAGGACCGTGGTTATGTAGCGCTGCACAACCGTCGGTTCTATTCGGAAAAGATGGGCGACATCGTTACAGAGCGTCTGTCCGAGAGCTTCTCCAACCTGATGGATTACGGCTTTACCGCCGGCATGGAAGAGAACCTCGATGACGTGGCCCAAGGTGAGCGCGACTGGAAAAATGTACTCGACGAGTTCTACGGCGACTTCAAGAAGAAACTCGAAGTAGCTGAGAGCCCTGAGAGCGGCATGCGTGCCAACCAGCCGGTTATGACCGATATCCCGTGTCAGACGTGCGGCCGCCCGATGCAGATTCGTACGGCATCCACCGGCGTGTTCCTTGGTTGCTCGGGCTACAGCTTGCCGCCGAAAGAACGCTGCAAGGCCACGGTCAATCTGGTGCCGGGTGATGAAATCGCCGCCGATGACGAAGGTGAGTCCGAGTCGCTGGTCTTGCGTGGCAAGCACCGCTGCCCGATCTGCAGCACGGCTATGGACGCCTATCTGCTGGACGAGAAGCACAAGCTGCACATCTGCGGTAACAACCCGGATTGCAACGGCTACGAGATTGAAGAGGGCACCTACCGCATCAAGGGCTACGAAGGGCCGAGCCTGGAATGCGACAAGTGCGGCAGCGAGATGCAGCTCAAGACGGGTCGTTTCGGCAAGTTCTTCGGTTGCACCAATCCGACCTGCAAGAACACTCGCAAACTGCTGAAAAGCGGTGATGCGGCGCCGCCGAAGATGGATCCGGTGAAGATGCCGGAACTCAAGTGCGAGAAGGTCAACGATACCTACATCCTGCGTGATGGCGCTTCGGGGTTGTTCCTGGCGGCAAGCCAGTTCCCGAAAAACCGCGAGACCCGCGCGCCGTTGGTGCTGGAAATCGTTCCGCACAAGGACGAGATCGATCCGAAGTACCACTTCCTGTGTGAAGCGCCGAAGAAGGACCCGGATGGTCGTCCAGCCGTGATCCGCTATAGCCGCAAGACCAAGGAGCAGTACGTACAGACCGAAGTAGACGGCAAGCCTACCGGCTGGAAAGCGTTCTACGACGGCGGCAAGTGGAAGGTCGAAGACAAGCGCCAAGGCGCTTGATCGACTAATTTGCGATAGACAAAGGCCGCCTGTATGGGCGGCCTTTTTTTGCGCTTGCAGCGGGCTCGGTTGATCCGTGACACTGTTAAGCCAGCATCGCGCCTCATTCGTTGTGGAGATTGCCGTCATGGCTAACGAACTCTATACCCGTACCAATCAGAAAATTTACTTCGCGGGTTTGTCCCTGGAAGCCCTTGGTCGTGCCGAGGAAGGGAAGGAGATGAATGCTATCGCGCTGGTTCAGGCGGGGCGTGAAGCAGCCTTATTCCACCTGTACGGCGCCTTGCTGGGCCTGTGCCATGAAATCGCCGGGTTCTACCGCTTGCCCCAGGCCGGTTCGCCCCGTGCGGAAATGATCATGAGCCGTGAAGTGCTGGAGACCATGGCGATTCCTGAGCTGGCGGAACTGGTAGAGATGGCCCAGAGCCCAGACAGCTGGGTGGCGCGCCTGCTCAAGGCCCATGCCGATATGTTTCAGCCGCCGCGTGTTCCCCATGTGCCTAAGGGTGACGTGAGGCAGCCATTGATCTTGGCAGTTGCGCTGGAGGAGGACGAGCCTAAGTCATTGAGCCGGGAAGAGTTGGAGGGCTGGCGTCAGGAGCTGAAGAAGATGGCGCTGCGCTTTCGTGAGGGCCTGAACGAGTGCTAAACCCCGAGTAGGTTTGGAAAGCACCGTTCATCAAGCTGTAAAGAAACCTCCCTAGATCCTCAGCGAGGCTGGGTGGATGACTGATATAATCCCGGCCTTTCGTGGAGAACAGACTTTTATGCCGACGTCCTTTCTGGAAATTGTTGAGTTGCCTGACGGCCGAATCGAGCTGCGTCGGGCTGAGGACGAGGGTTCTCTGGTTATTCTGGACTTTTCAGAGGACGCAAAAGCGTTCCTGCAAGGCCAGCACGTGGAAGTGGCAAAAGCCATGTTGAGCGTAGGTGTGCAGATGGCTGGTCGCCTGGCGGAAGGCGAGCCGGAGAAAGAGGATGGGTCGCGGGTTCTTCACTGAGTCTGTGCCGAGCGCTGCTTATTGCGAGCGGATTTTTTGATGAGTGTACTTGTTGTGGTGAGCGGGCTTGCCCCGCTCTGGGTTGCTAAGCAGCCCTAAAACCAGGCGCCGTGGATTATCCGATATACCGCATCAATCTATTCAGGGCCGCTTCGCAGCCCAGCGCGGGGCAAGCTCGCTCGCCACAGAAGTTCGCTAAGCATAATGAGCATGCTCACTACAATCAGCCCTCTTCGCGCCCTCATCAAACCCAGCTTTTTATCCCAATCTAATATTCAAACTCTGTGCATCACCCGTGCGTGCGGCACTGATCAATTGCTGCTTGGCCGACGCATTCAGCGGATTCAACCAGCTCACCACCGTATGGCTACGACCCAGGCGCAACGCTTCGCATGTCAACTGCTGGGCACTTTGCGCGCCGCGCGGTTGCAGTAACAGGATGCGCTCACGATTGAGGCCGGCGTCCCGCAGCCAGGCCTGTGTAAGGCTGGCGGGCGGGGCAATCAGGGTCAACCAGCGTGCATCCTGATCTTCGCTCAGATCACGCAGGATAGGTGCCAATAGGCTCAGGCAGCTCCCGGCCGCACCGCGCAACGACAGTTCACTGAACGCCTCGGGTTCAGCGCTCCAGGGCGCCTCTACCGTTTGCTTGAGGATGGGCGCAAGGGGTTGAGCCATAAAGGCCTCGAACAGCGACAGTTGTGTGTGTTGTGGGGTGTGTACGAGCTGCATGATGCCTCCTTTAGCGGCGAATGACGCCGACGCTCAAGCCTTCGATCACCAGGTCCTGATCTTTCAGGTTTACTTCAATCGGGGCGAACTCAGGGTTCTCGGCCAGGAGCCAGACCTTGCTGCCTTCGCGCTTGAAGCGTTTTACGGTGACTTCATCGCCGATGCGGGCGACGACGATCTGGCCATTACGGGCTTCGCGGGTGGTGTGGACGGCTAGCAGGTCGCCGTCAAAGATGCCCACGTCTTTCATGCTCATGCCGTGCACCCGCAACAGGTAGTCGGCACGCGGATGGAAAAAAGTCGGGTTGATGTTGCAGGACTCCTCGACGTGCTGTTGTGCCAGGATCGGCGCACCAGCGGCAACGCGGCCAATGATCGGCAGTGTTGATTCGTCGGCCTTGGCTTCGAAGCCAGGGATGCGAATACCGCGCGAGGCACCGGGGGTCATCTCGATCGCACCTTTGCGGGCGAGTGCCTTGAGGTGTTCTTCGGCGGCGTTGGGGGACTTGAACCCGAGTTCCAGCGCAATCTCAGCTCGTGTCGGCGGGTAGCCGTTGTCATCGAGGCAGCGCTTGATAAAAGCCAGAATCTCAGCTTGGCGTGGCGTCAGTTTTAGCATGTTGATCGCTCTGTCTTTTTATACAGTGACTGGGATTATATACAGTGAACTGCGCTTGGCAATCATCCTTTTCTGTGGCTCCGCTGGACGGTCATTCGCCATCCTTCCTACAACGCAGGTATGGCACTGCCTACAGACCTGAAGGGATGTGATTAAATAGCGATGAAATAGATGACTGACCGGCCGGAAAGCGAACCCGCAGGCTTGACAAGACACACCCTGAAACGTATGTTTCAAACAAGTGTTTGTCAGGCGGAGTAGTCATGGCCCAGTCGGAAACCGTTGAACGCATTCTCGATGCTGCCGAGCAATTGTTCGCGGAAAAAGGATTTGCTGAAACTTCATTGCGGCTGATCACTAGCAAGGCAGGGGTCAACCTCGCCGCTGTGAACTACCATTTCGGCTCGAAAAAAGCCCTGATCCAGGCGGTGTTCTCTCGCTTCCTGGGGCCGTTTTGCGCAAGTCTCGATCGTGAGCTAGAGCGCCGTCAGGCGAAGGCAGACAACAAGCCCAGCTTGGAAGAGCTGCTGGAGATCCTCGTCGAGCAAGCCCTGGTGGTCCAGCCTCGCAGTGGCAACGACCTATCGATTTTCATGCGCCTGTTGGGCCTGGCTTTCAGCCAAAGCCAGGGCCACTTGCGGCGTTACCTGGAAGACATGTACGGCAAGGTGTTCCGCCGCTATATGTTGCTGGTCAACGAAGCGGCGCCGCGTATCCCGCCTATCGAACTGTTCTGGCGCGTGCATTTCATGCTGGGTGCGGCGGCGTTCAGCATGTCGGGCATCAAGGCACTGCGTGCGATTGCCGAGACCGATTTCGGCGTCAACACCTCCATCGAACAGGTCATGCGCCTGATGGTGCCGTTCCTCGCCGCCGGCATGCGTGCCGAAACCGGTGTGACCGATCCGGGCATGGCCGCTGCCCAGTTGCGTCCACGCAGCAAAACTGCGCCGGTTCCTGCCAAGGTTTGACTACGCCGGGTGTGCGCGGCTGCTTGCATCCGCTAAGCTAGCCGCCATGCCGAATTCAGCTATTTACTCGCAACCCGTTGTGCTTGCCGCGCGTATCGCGCGAAGCAAGTGCACCGGGTTGTGTGCGTTATTTAAGGAAGGTTTATGACTGCTGCCCTGCAAGGTTCTTTGATGGTCGACGTTGCCGGTACCTGGCTGACGGCCGAGGATCGCCACTTGTTGCGTCAGCCTGAAGTGGGTGGCCTGATTATTTTTGCGCGCAATATCGAGCATCCGCGCCA
Organism: Pseudomonas sp. PGPPP1; assembly: GCF_002255865.1. Taxonomy (NCBI): domain Bacteria; kingdom Pseudomonadati; phylum Pseudomonadota; class Gammaproteobacteria; order Pseudomonadales; family Pseudomonadaceae; genus Pseudomonas; species Pseudomonas sp. PGPPP1. The sequence continues at coordinate 89,365 of NZ_NKIG01000012.1, forward strand.
AGTGCGTGAACTGAGCGCGGCGATTCGCGCAGTGCGCCCGGATTTGCTGCTGGCCGTCGATCAGGAAGGCGGTCGTGTACAACGTTTGCGCCAAGGCTTCGTGCGCCTGCCGGCTATGCGTGCGCTGGCGGATAACCCCAACGCTGAATACCTGGCCGAGCAGTGCGGTTGGATAATGGCCACCGAAGTGTTGGCTGTCGGCCTGGATTTGAGCTTCGCCCCGGTGTTGGACTTGGACTACCAGCGCAGCGCGGTGGTCGGCACCCGTTCCTTTGAGGGCGACCCCGAGCGTGCTGCGGTGCTCGCAGGTGCCTTTATTCGTGGCATGAACAGCGCTGGCATGGCTGCGACCGGCAAACACTTCCCGGGACATGGTTGGGCAGAGGCTGATTCCCACGTTGCCATTCCCAATGACGAACGTAGCTTGGAACAGATTCGCGCCAATGATCTGGTGCCTTTCGCACGTCTGAGCAAGCAATTGGCGGCGGTGATGCCGGCTCACGTCATCTACCCGCAAGTCGACGCCCAGCCTGCTGGTTTCTCGCGCCGTTGGTTGCAGGACATCCTGCGCGGCGAGCTGCAATTTGACGGGGTGATTTTCAGTGATGACCTGTCCATGGCCGGTGCCCATGTGGTCGGCGATGCGGCCAGTCGTATCGAAGCGGCATTGACGGCCGGCTGTGACATGGGGCTGGTGTGCAATGACCGTGCTGCTGCGGAGCTTGCCCTCACTGCGGCGCAGCGGATGAAAGTCACTCCATCGCCCCGAATTGCGCGCATGCGTGGTAAGGCGATTGCTTCGACCGATTACAAGCAGGATCCGCGTTGGTTGGCGGCGCTCACTGCGTTGCGAAAGGCTCAGTTGATCGGCTGAACATCGCGGCGAGGCCATCGCAGGCAAGTCAGCTCTCACAGGGTGTTCATTCCGGGTGTGTGGCTTGCCTACCAAACAATCTAACGGTCAGCGCTTCTCTTGCTTATCAGGCAGCGGCGCAAACAACGCTTCAATTTCCTCATTGCCCAACTGCCAATCCCCGGTGGTTCGTCCATCCAGCACACCCGCCGCCAGGTCGGATTTTTCCTTCTGCAGGTGCTGGATTTTCTCTTCCACCGTCCCTCGGGCAATCAGCTTATAGACAAATACCGGCTTCTCCTGCCCGATGCGATACGCACGGTCAGTGGCCTGGTTTTCCGTCGCCGGGTTCCACCACGGATCGTAGTGGATCACGGTATCGGCTTCCGTCAGGTTAAGCCCCACGCCACCGGCCTTCAGGCTTATCAGAAAAATCTGCAACTTGCCGCTCTGGAAATCCTTCACCGGCGTGCGCCGATCCCGGGTCTGGCCGGTGAGCAGCGCGTAGGCAATGCCGCGTTTTTTCAGTTCGACTTCGATCAGGCTCAGCATCGAGGTGAACTGGGAAAACAGCAGGATCCGGCGACCTTCGGCAAACAACTCGTCGAGCATTTCCAGCAGGCTGTCGAGCTTGCCCGAGCTGCTGCCGCGGGCAGGCAGAGTGGCGTCGTTGACCAAGCGTAGATCGCAGCAGACCTGTCGCAGCTTGAGCAGCGCTTCAAGGATGATGATCTGGCTGCGCGCCACGCCCTTGCGGGTGATCTCGTCGCGGACCTTTTTATCCATGGCCAGGCGCATGGTTTCGTACACGTCGCGCTGTGCCTCGTTGAGGTCGACCCAGTGGATGATTTCGGTCTTGGGTGGCAACTCCGTCGCCACTTGTTCCTTGGTTCGGCGCAGCAGGAAGGGTTTTATCCGGCCGTTGAGGTGCTGCAATCGCACCTCACTGGCGCGCTTTTCGATGGGCACGCGGTAATCACGGTTGAAGCTTTTTACGTCGCCCAACCAACCTGGCAGCAGGAAGTGGAACAGCGACCACAGTTCGCCCAGATGATTTTCCAAGGGCGTGCCGCTCAGGCACAGGCGCTGCCGAGCATTCAGCTCGCGCGCCGCTTGGGCCGCCTTGCTGGAGGGATTCTTGATGTACTGGGCTTCATCCAGGATCAGTACGTGCAAGGGCAGGGCGGCGAGGTGGTCGATATCCTTGGGCAGCAGGGCGTAGGTAGTGAGCAGGAGATCGTAGTCCTGCAGGTTGGCGAAGTGTTTCTTGCGTCCCGCGCCGTACAGCGCCAACACCTTGAGTTGCGGTGTGAAGTGCGCGGCTTCGTCGAGCCAGTTAGGGATGAGGCTGGTGGGCATCACCACCATGCAGGGCCGGTCCAGGCGTCCGGCAATCTTTTCGCTGAGCAGATGCGCCAGGGTCTGCAGGGTTTTACCCAGGCCCATGTCATCCGCAAGGATCCCGCCGACGTCCAATTGCCGCAGCGACTGCATCCAGCTCAGGCCTTCCAACTGATACGGGCGCAACGTCGCGTTCAAACCCTCGGGCGCCGCACAGGTGAAGTCCTTGATATCCCTCAGGCGTTGGGCAAAGTTGCGGATCTTCTCGCCGCCTTCCCATTGCAGTGGCAGGTCTTCCAGCGGGTTCAACCGAATTGCATCGGCCTTGGCCAAACGCAGCGTGGTGCCAGGGTCCTGTAGGTAAAACTCGCCAAGCGTTGCCAGAACCGGTTTCAGGCGGCCGTAAGGTAATGCCACTTGTAGTGGGCCGTGGCCGTTGGGCAGGCCGGGGATATTCACCAGGATCAGTTCGTCATCGCGGCGCCGAGCGAGTTTCTCCGGGTTGAGGATCTCGGTGTGGGAGCGCATCAGATTCAGCAGGATCGGCAATAGGCTCAGCCGCTCTCCGTTGACGATGATGCCCAGTTCCAGGTCAAACCAATCGCGCTCAGGCCCGTCATCGACAGTGGCGTACCAGTCGTCCACCGGGCTCAGGTCGAAACCGAAATCCTCATCGATCTGCAATTCCCAGCCTTCGGCGCGCAGGGTGGGTGAGACGTTAAGGGTGAAGTTCAGCCAGGCGCTGTCATTGACCATTTCGAAGAGCTCGCCAGCGCTTTCCGGCAGTGCCTTGCTCTGGCGGGTGGCGATCTTGAAACCCAGCAGGCGCAGTCGTTCACGAAAGGGTTGTTCCAGCTCCGGATGGCGCTTGATGCGCAGGCTCTGGGTTTCCTGGCGCACGATGATGTCGGCGTTCTTTTGCCCGCTGACATAGTTGCCCAAGTAATTGAACGAGAGCGCGGCACGGTGCTGGATATAGCGCTGCATCTTGCCATTGCGCGGTTCGAACGCACTGAACTCGACACTCGCCAGCCACAGGCGCGGGACCGGCGGCACGTCCTCCATCACCACCTGCGGCAACACCACACGGTTATCCAGTACGGCCTGGAGTTTTTCCAGCAATTCGGCGTCCTGTGCGGCTGCCGGATACGCCAGTGTTTCCTGGACCTTGAGCAAAACGGCAGCGATGTGTTTGCAATTGGTGTGCACCGGGCAGGTGCAGCGGCTGTCTACCAGAATCAGCGAGCCCTTGGCCGATTCGCGCAGCGAGATGGTTTGTCGGTAAACGTTGCCGCCCGAGCCTTCGCAACTGGCGATGATGGTGCTGTCACCGGATTCGACGATGCGCACCCGGTTCTCCAGCGCGTAACGTCGCCCGCGCTCCAGGCTCTGCTCTTTGAAGCGATTGGCCCACGAAGGGGCCAGGGGTTTGGTCAGCGACGATGTCAGGGGCATGGCGCTGGATCAGTCCTGAATGTCGGGCGGTGGTGCGCTGGGTGGCTTGGCGGTCAGCGAAGTGATCTTGATCAGCAGTGCCAGATGGCCGCCGTCCAGATAGTTGAGTTGGTTGTTCTTGGTGCGCACGTCGGTCTGGTTCAGGTGCTCGCTGGCAATCACGCTGCCCTTGCTGTCGAACTGATTGATCCAGAATTGCGCATCGATATCGGTAAAGCGCCCCAGTTGCAGGTTCAGCGTGCCCTCGATAGGGAACTGGCCGAACTGCTCCTCGCCGTCGGTGATCGCGATTTTGACCGGCTGTTCACCGAGGTTCTGTTCCCACGCCTTGTGCGCCAACACGGTGTAACTGTTATCGGCCCTGAGCTTGTCGACGATATTGTTCAGGCGCGGCGGGCTCATCTTGTCGCCCAGGCGCACAGCCCCGGCATCCCAGTTTTCCGGCGCGGCGCGGCTGTTGATCACCGGCTCTGCGTTTTGGCGCACCAGGATCATTTCTACCTGGTACGGGCTGTCGGCAAATGCCGAAGGCGCCAGTACCACCAACAACAAGCTCAAAATGCGGAACAGGCGCATTGGGGCGTCCTTCAAACAGATTTCGGGATGAGGCGCTCAAACAGCGCCTCCAGGGTATTAAAGCGTTCTTCGGCACGTTCCATCGGCACCATGAATTTGAACAGCGTAGCCCCTTCGAACTTATAGCGGTTGGGTTGGCCCTGGATCAGCTTGATCAGCACCAACGGGTCTACCGGCGTTTGCGCTTCGAACTCGATGCGTCCGCCCTGTGGCCCTGCGTCGACTTTCTTAATACCCAGCTGCTCGGCCTGCAATTTAAGCAAGGTCAGGCGCACCAGGTTCTTGGTCGGTTCCGGCAGCAGGCCGAAGCGGTCGATCATTTCAACCTGCAAATCCTTGAGGCCTTCTTCGTCGGTGGCCGAGGCGATGCGTTTGTACAGGATCAACCGTGCGTGCACATCCGGCAGGTAATCTTCGGGAATCAAGGCCGGCAAGCGCAGGTTGATTTCCGGGCCGCCGCCCAGGGGTTGATCGAGGTTCGGCTGCTCGCCCTTGCGGATAGCTTTCACCGCGCGTTCAAGCATCTCCATATACAAGGTGAAGCCGACGGCCTGGATCTGCCCGCTCTGGCCGTCGCCCAGCAGTTCGCCGGCGCCACGGATTTCCAGGTCGTTGGTGGCCAGCACAAATCCGGCGCCCAGGTCCTGGGTGTTAGCAATGGCTTCCAGGCGCTTCTCGGCGTCGGAAGTGATCTGTTGGCGCGGCGGAGTCAGCAGGTAGGCGTAAGCCTGGTGGTGACTACGGCCGACGCGGCCACGCAGTTGGTGCAACTGCGCCAGGCCGAACTTATCAGCGCGCTCGATGATGATGGTGTTGGCGCTCGGTACGTCGATGCCAGTCTCGATGATGGTCGAGGCGATCAGTACGTTGAAGCGCTTGTGGTAGAAGTCGCTCATCACCTGTTCGAGTTCACGCTCGCGCATCTGACCGTGGCCGATGGCAATGCGTGCTTCCGGTACCAGTTCGGCGAGGTCGGCGGCGCATTTCTCGATGGTTTTTACGTCGTTGTGCAGGTAGTACACCTGGCCACCACGGAGCAGCTCACGCAGCAGTGCTTCTTTGACCGTGCTTTTGTTCTGCTCCATCACGAAGGTGCGCACCGACAGCCGGCGTGCCGGCGGCGTGGCGATGATCGACAGATCGCGCATGCCCGACACCGCCATGTTCAGGGTGCGGGGGATCGGCGTCGCAGTGAGCGTAAGAATGTCGACTTCGCTGCGCAGGGCCTTGAGCTGTTCCTTTTGACGCACGCCGAAGCGGTGTTCTTCGTCGATGATCACCAAACCCAGGTTCTTGATCTTCACATCGTCCGACAGCAGCTTGTGCGTGCCGATCACGATGTCGATCTTGCCTTCGGCCAGGTCGGCGATCGCGGCGTTCACTTCCTTGGCGGACTTGAAGCGGCTCATCACTTCGACGGTTACCGGCCAGTCGGCAAAGCGGTCGCGGAAGCTGTTGTAGTGCTGCTGGGCGAGCAGGGTGGTCGGGACCAGGATCGCGACTTGTCGGCCGCCGTGGACGGCAATGAAGGCTGCGCGCATCGCCACTTCGGTCTTGCCGAAACCCACGTCGCCGCACACCAGGCGGTCCATCGGCTTTGGCGCGAGCATATCGGCGCGCACGGCTTCGATGGTGGTTTGCTGGTCCGGCGTTTCTTCGAAGGCAAAGCCGGCGCTGAAGGTGGCGTAGTCGGCTTTCGGGTCGGCAAAGGCATAGCCTTCGCGGGCGGCGCGACGGGCGTAAATGTCGAGCAGTTCAGCGGCGACATCGCGCACCTGTTCGGCGGCCTTGCGCTTGGCTTTCTGCCACGTCTCGGACCCCAGGCGGTGCAACGGCGCCAGTGCGTCGTCGCTGCCGGTGTAGCGGGCGATCAGGTGCAGGCTGGCAACCGGCACATAGAGCTTCGCGCCCTCGGCGTACTCCATGGTGAGGAATTCGGCGGCCTGGTTATCGATCTCCAGCGTCTGCAGACCGAGGTAGCGACCCACGCCGTGGTCGATATGCACCACCGGCGCGCCTTCGCGCAGCTCGGTGAGGTTCTTGATCACGGCGTCGTTGTTGGCGTCGGCGCGTTTTTCGCGACGGCGCCGCTGCATCACGCGCTGGCCGAACAGGGGGCTCTCGGCGATCAGTGCCAGGGCCGGATCATCCAGAAGCAGGCCTTCGTCGAGCGGTGCGATGGTGATCGCCAGGCGTTCTTTGCTTTTCACAAAGTCCGGCCAACTGTCGACGGTTTTTGGCCGCAGTTTCAGACGTTCCAACAATTCCAGCAGCACTTCGCGACGGCCGGCGGATTCGGCGGTAAACAGCACGCGGCCGGGGAAGTCGCCGAGGAAGTTGGACAAAGCCTCCAGGGGCTGCGTGGCTTTGGCTTGAATCGCCAAATCCGGCAGCGTTCCGGCTGGGAAGCGTTCGCGGCCGCTGCCGGCGTCCACGTCCTGCTGGCTGGCGACAACGCGCGGCCAGTTTTTCAGGCGCGCGAAACAGTCTTCCACCGGCAGGAACAGCTCGGCGGGTGGCAATAAAGGACGGGACGGGTCGACGCGGCGCTCTTCGTAGCGGTTGCGCACGTCGTTCCAGAAGTTTTCCGCGGCTTGCTCGATACCCGGCAGCGAGAACACCTGGGTGTCCTGGGGCAGGTAATCGAACAGCGTGGAGGTTTCGTCGAAAAAGAGCGGCAGGTAGTACTCGATACCGGCGGGGGTAATCCCACTGCTCAAGTCCTGGAAGATCGGGCAGCGACGGAAGTCGACATCGAAGCGTTCGCGGAAGCGCGCCTTGAAGCGGGTCACCGCGTCTTTTTGCAGCGGGAATTCCCGCGCGGGTAGCAGCTTGACCGAGTCGACCTTGTCGATAGAGCGCTGGTTCTCCGGATCGAAGGTGCGCAGGGTTTCGATTTCGTCATCGAACAGGTCGATGCGGTACGGCAACTTGCTGCCCATCGGGAACAGGTCAATCAGGGCGCCGCGCACCGCGAATTCACCGTGCTCATACACCGTATCGACGCAGCGGTAGCCGCTGGCTTCCAGGCGCGTGCGCATTTGTTCCACATCGAGTTTCTGGCCGATATCCAGCACCAGGCTGCTGCCCAGCAGGAACTTGGTCGGTGCCAGACGGTGCAGGGCCGTTGTGATCGGCACCACGAGCACACCGTGGGCCAGTTCCGGCAAGCGGTACAGGCTGGCGATGCGCTGTGAAATGATGTCCTGATGCGGCGAGAACAGGTCGTAGGGCAGGGTTTCCCAGTCGGGAAAATGCAGCACCGGCAAATCGGGGGCGAAGAAGCTCAGCTCCTGCTCCAACCGTTCGGCGCTTTGGCTGTCGGCGGTGAGCAGCAGGGTAAAGCGCTTGGCTGCGCTGGCAGCCTCGGCAATGGCCAGGCTCAGGGCGGCACCGGGCAGGTTGCCCCAGTGCTGTTTACCTGCCGCGGCAGGGAGTAGCGGTAGACGCAGAACGGGCACGGAAGGTTGAGCTCCAAGCGTTGCGACAAAGTCGGTAATTGTAACGGCCCGAGGTGCCGCCTGTCAGTTGCTGACTGAGCCTATTACGGTTTGTAGGAAATGTAGTGGCTAAGACAAACAATGGCGTGTTTTGACTCAATATGTAGTGCCAAAAAGCGTGAATGTTTAGGAGGGTTACGGACAAGTCGGCCGACTCGTTGAACTAGTGGCCTTCTGGAACCCGCGTATTTACTGGGCTGCAGCGGGGCGGTATTTTTTAGCAAGGACTTTTTGTTGCCTGGCGCGCATTGCGACGAGGACAGTCGGGCGGCATAATGTAGCCCCTTTTTTCAGCCCCTACATGTGGAAGGTTCCCGTGACTCAGAAGCCCGACCAGTGTCTTGGTGAATGGATCGACCGTGAAGCACTCGCAGAAGCGATGATCCCGCTTATCGGTCAGCTGTACCGCAATAACAATGTGGTGAGCTCGATCTATGGCCGCAGCCTGATCAACCAGTCCGTCATCGCGATTCTCAAGGCGCACCGTTTTGCGCGCCATCGCTCTGCCGACGACAGCGAACTCTCCGTCCACGAAACATTCCCACTGCTCAAGGCCATGAGCGAGCTCAAGCTCGGTGCGGCCTCGGTAGATCTGGGCAAGTTGGCGTACAAATTCCGCAAAGAAGGCGCGGGCCGCACTGCCGAGCAGTTCGTGCGTGAAGAAATGGCCGATGTGGTTGGCCAGCAAAACGCCGCTGCCCGCAAAGGCACTGATGTGGTTCTGTACGGCTTCGGTCGTATCGGCCGCCTGCTGGCACGCATCCTGATCGAAAAAACCGGTGGCGGCGACGGCCTGCGCCTGCGTGCCATTGTCGTGCGCAAAGGCGCCGACAACGACCTGACCAAACGCGCCAGCCTGCTGCGTCGCGATTCGGTACACGGTCCGTTCAACGGCACCATCGTCATCGACGAAGAAAACAACACCATCACCGCCAACGGTAACCTGATCCAGGTGATCTACGCGAAGAACCCGTCTGAGGTGGATTACACCCAGTACGGCATCAAGGACGCTCTGCTGGTGGATAACACCGGCGTATGGCGTGATGCCGAAGGCCTGGGCCAGCACCTGGCCTGCCCGGGTGTCGACCGTGTTGTTCTGACCGCACCTGGCAAAGGCAAGCTGAAGAACATCGTGCACGGCATCAACCACGGTGAAATCACTGCTGACGACAAGATCGTGTCCGCCGCTTCCTGCACCACCAATGCCATCGTGCCGGTGCTGAAAGCTGTGAACGACAAGTTCGGCATCGTTAACGGCCACGTTGAAACCGTTCACTCGTACACCAACGACCAGAACCTGATCGACAACTTCCACAAAGGCGATCGCCGTGGTCGTAGCGCCGCGCTGAACATGGTTATCACCGAGACTGGTGCTGCCACCGCTGCTGCCAAAGCTTTGCCTGAGCTGGCCGGCAAGCTGACCGGTAACGCGATCCGTGTGCCGACGCCTAACGTGTCGATGGCGATTCTCAACCTGAACCTTGAGAAAGCCGCCACCCGTGAAGAGATGAACGAGTACCTGCGCTACATGGCGCTGCACTCCGATCTGCACAAGCAAATCGACTACGTCAATTCCCAGGAAGTGGTGTCCACCGACTTCGTTGGCTCGCGCCACGCCGGTGTGGTGGACGCGGAAGCGACCATTACCCAGGACAACCGTGTTGTGCTGTACGTGTGGTACGACAACGAGTTCGGCTACAGCTGCCAGGTGGTTCGCGTGATGGAAGACATGGCTGGGGTTAACCCGCCTGCGTTTCCGCGCTAAGCCTCTGCGTTGAATGAAAAAGCCCCGACTGGTTCGGGGCTTTTTTATGGCTGCAGGTTTTGTGTTGTCGATCAGGGCCTCACCGGGAGCAAGCTACCTCCCACATTTGAATGTACTCACAAATCGACATGTGGGAGGGGACTTGCCCCCGATAGCGGTCGTTCAGTGGATGCATACCCCACGGCAGGCCATTTTCATTTCAACAATTTGCCGCGCAACTCATCAGACAGCCCTTTGGGCGCCAGCCAGATACCCAGGTAAGCCCTGGCCAGTGCCTCATTACGGCTGCTGAACACCACTTGGCCATTGATCTCAAGGTTCAAGCCGCGCCCTGGATGAAAGTCCAAGGCATATCGATCACCTTTGCGTATGTTGCGAAAGCTGGCATGCAGTTGATCCAGCTCGGGCTTCAAGCGTGCGCTGGCTTGCTGGCGCTCCAGCGTAGCGGTGGCGGCCTTGATTACGTCGGAGCGGTCGATGTCGCGATAGTAATAAAGCACCAGGCGCAGCGCCTTTTGCTGGTCCCAGGCCTGTCTGGCGCTCAGCGTCGCAGGGGCATATAGCGCCGCCGCGTACACGTCCGCCCAGAGGTACGTGAGCACCGCCTGGTTTTTCAGGACCAGTTCCTGGGACTGTGCCGGGAAATCGGCCTGCTTCAATCGATCCGCCTCATTAGCATGCGCCGTGATCGACAGCATCATCATCAAACAGATAACTATATGTCGCATAATGCCCCGTCCTGAAAAACGTACGTGCCTACAGGGTAATTCAATTTCTGGCCGTGTCAGGATTTAGCGGTAATGCGCCGTGTAGTAAAGGCAATACTGGCCTACGACGCGACCAAGGGTTAATGTGCGCGGCGTTGAGCCTTATATAGACTGTGCCCCGGTTCACACACTTGAGCCAAATTGTCCTTCATGACCGCTGGCCGCGGCATGATTTAGCCAGGCGTCCAACCGTACGCCTGGCCTGTTCTGAGGAGTACGCATGGCTGTCTACAACTACGACGTGGTGGTACTGGGTTCCGGCCCGGCTGGAGAAGGTGCGGCGATGAACGCCGCGAAGGCAGGGCGCAAGGTGGCGATGGTCGATAGCCGTCGCCAGGTCGGCGGTAACTGCACCCACCTGGGTACCATCCCGTCCAAGGCCTTGCGTCACTCGGTCCGCCAGATCATGCAGTTCAACACCAACCCGATGTTCCGGGCCATTGGTGAGCCGCGCTGGTTCTCGTTCCCGGATGTGCTCAAGAGCGCCGAGAAAGTTATCTCCAAACAAGTGGCTTCGCGTACCGGCTACTACGCCCGTAACCGTGTCGACCTGTTCTTCGGAACCGGCAGCTTCGCCGACGAGCAAACCGTCGAAGTGGTGTGCGCCAACGGCGTGGTCGAGAAGCTGGTGGCCAAACACATCATCATCGCCACCGGTTCGCGCCCGTATCGCCCGGCCGATATCGATTTCCACCATCCGCGTATCTACGATAGCGACACCATCCTGAGCCTGGGCCACACCCCACGCAAATTGATCATCTACGGCGCCGGCGTGATCGGCTGTGAATACGCCTCGATCTTCAGCGGCCTGGGTGTATTGGTGGAACTGGTGGACAACCGCGACCAATTGCTGAGCTTCCTCGACTCGGAAATTTCCCAGGCGTTGAGCTACCACTTCAGCAACAACAACATCACCGTGCGCCACAACGAAGAGTACGAGCGGGTCGAAGGCCTGGACAACGGTGTGATCCTGCACCTCAAGTCCGGCAAGAAGATCAAGGCCGACGCCTTGTTGTGGTGCAACGGCCGTACCGGCAACACCGACAAGCTGGGCATGGAAAACATCGGGGTCAAGGTCAACAACCGTGGCCAGATCGAGGTGGACGAGAACTATCGCACCTGTGTAACCAACATCTACGGCGCTGGTGACGTAATCGGCTGGCCAAGCCTGGCCAGTGCGGCGCATGACCAGGGCCGTTCGGCTGCTGGCAGCATCGTCGACAACGGCAGCTGGCGCTACGTGAACGACGTGCCGACCGGGATCTACACGATTCCCGAGATCAGCTCGATCGGCAAGAACGAGCACGAACTGACCAAGGCCAAGGTGCCTTATGAAGTCGGCAAGGCGTTCTTCAAGAGCATGGCGCGTGCGCAGATCGCTGGTGAGCCCCAAGGCATGCTGAAGATCCTGTTCCACCGCGAGACCCTTGAGGTGCTCGGTGTGCATTGCTTCGGCTACCAGGCGTCGGAGATCGTGCACATCGGCCAGGCCATCATGAACCAGCCGGGCGAGCAAAATACCCTCAAGTACTTTGTGAACACGACGTTCAACTACCCGACCATGGCTGAAGCCTATCGGGTAGCGGCCTACGACGGCCTCAACCGGCTTTTTTGAGCGGCTCCGGCCGGTGGCCTGAGCCGGCCGGGGAGACCGATTTCAGTAATTCCCGAGGGTGGCAGTGGCCAAACCGGGAAAGTCTGTAATCAGGCTATCTACGCCGAAGTCGGCGAGCCTGCGCATCAGCGCAGGTTCGTTGACCGTCCATACGGACACGTGCAAACCCTGGCGCTGGGCTTTTTCCAGACGCTCCGGGGTGCACAGCGTCCAGTTCAATGCCAGATACTCACAGCCGTAGTTTTGCGCGACCTTCAGCGGGTCGAGCCAGGCGTATTCGGCGACCAGTCCGCGTGACAGGTCCGGGGTGAGTTCAACCGCCGCTTTCAATACTTCCCGCGAGCTTGAAGTCACGGTGACTTTGTCCATCAGGCCGAAACGTACCGCCATCTCACGGATTGCCAGCACGGTGGTCGCGGCGCGGGTGCGCGAAGCGCTTTTGACTTCCAGTTGCCAGTGATCGAAGTCGCAATGCTCGAACAGCTCTTCCAGACGCGGGATCGGGCACGGTTTGATCCAGCCTGGGCCGCCTTTGCGTGCGTCCATCTTCACAAGGTCCGCCGCCGAATACTCGACGACCTTGCCGCGCCGGTCAGCGGTGCGCTTGAGGGTCGGGTCGTGGATGACCATCAACTCGCCGTCCATGGACAGGTGCAGATCCAGTTCGCAGCGGCGTACACCGTGCTTGAGGCACTCCTGGAAGCTGGTCAGGGTGTTTTCCGGTGCTTCGCCTTTGGCACCGCGGTGGCCGTAAATCAGGGTCACAGTTGCTCCTTTGCGCCAGGCTGGCTGGCGTAGTGAATACGAATTCAGATGTCGTCGCTTTGTTCCCGCGCCAGGCGGCGTTCCTGGGCCTGCTTTTGCAGGATGTAGCGCGCCAGCAGTTGGCGTTGGGTATCGGTCATGGACTCAAATTCCGTACCCACGTCAAAGCCATCGCCCTTGGGATCGCAATGGGTGACCCGCGCCCGCAACAGCAGGCCGAGCGCCTGGGGCATCAGCACCAGCTTGACGGCCAAGTGAGCGCCGGTGACCAGTGAGGTAGGGTGTTGGAAGTCGATACCGCCTTCGGAGATGATCACCGGCTGCGGTGCGCCCACCTCATCGAGCAGGCCGCGTGCCATGATCTGGCTGAGCAGGTCTACGCGCTTGTTCTGCACGCGCAGGAAGGCGGCGAGGGTGCGGTCCTTCTCGCTCAGTTGGCGCAGCAGGTGCTGGGCTTCGAATTCGCTGAGGTGCAATTCGCTGAGCAGGTTGAACAGCGGTGAATCATCCAGCAACACTTCCTTGCTCGCCGCTTCGGGGGCCGACAGGTTTTTGATTTGGAGTGCGATCATGTCGTCGATACGGTAGTATTCGCGGCGCTCTTCTTCATCTAATGTCGACATGGCGAACCCCAGGTAACGGTAATGGTCAGAGTGTAAAGCTGCTTACCAGACCCCGCCACCGGGACGTCTTCTTTTCCTCCGAACAAGCCCCGACATGTTCAGACCTCTCTTCGTATTTATTGGCACGCGTTATACCCGTGCAAAGCGCCGCAATCATTTTGTGTCGTTCATTTCCTTGACCTCGATGATCGGGCTCGCCTTGGGCGTAGTCGTGATGATTGTGGTGCTGTCGGTGATGAACGGCTTCGATCATGAGATGCGCACCCGCGTGCTGGGCATGGTGCCCCACGCGACCATCGAGTCGGGCGAGCCGATCAACGATTGGCAAAACCTGGCCGCCAAGGTCAAGCAGAACCCCAAGGTCGTGGCCGTTGCGCCGTTTACCCAGATGCAGGGGCTGCTGACCCATGATGGCAAGGTGCAGAAGATCTTGCTCAATGGCATCGACCCCGCCCAGGAACGCAACGTGTCGATCATCGACAAGTTCATGTTGCAGGGCAAACTCGATGATCTGGCGCCTGGCGATTTCGGCATCGTGATCGGCGACAAGGCCGCAGCCAAGCTCGGCGTTGGCCTCGGCGACAAGCTGACCTTCGTCGCGCCGGAAGTCACCGTGACCCCGGCGGGCATGTTTCCGCGCATGAAACGCTTTACCGTGGTCGGCACCTTCCATGTGGGCGCCGGCGAAATCGACGGCTACCTCGGGCTGACCAATCTCACCGATCTGGCCCGCCTCCAGCGCTGGCAGCCGGATCAGGTGCAGGGCCTGCGCCTGAAGTTCAGCGATTTGTTCGACGCCCCGCGCGGTGCCTGGGATATCGCCCAGCACTTGGGTGAAACCGAGTATTACGCCCGTGACTGGACCCGTACCCACGGCAACCTGTACCAGGCCATCCGCATGGAAAAAGCCATGATCGGCCTGCTGCTACTGCTGATCGTCGCTGTGGCCGCGTTCAACATCATCTCCACGCTGGTGATGGTGGTAAATGACAAGAAAGGCGACATCGCCATCCTGCGTACCCTGGGCGCCACGCCGGGGCAGATCATGGCGATCTTTATGGTGCAGGGCACCGTGATCGGCGTGGTGGGTACCTTGATCGGCACCGCCGTGGGCATCCTGGCCGCGCTTAACGTCAGCGCAGCCATCGCCTTGCTTGAGAAAGTGATCGGCCACAAGTTCCTCAATGCAGACGTCTACTTCATCGACTACTTGCCGTCCCAGGTTCAGGCCCAGGACGTGTTGATGGTGGGCGGCGCTGCGTTGGTCCTGAGTTTCCTTGCCACCCTGTATCCAGCCTGGCGCGCGGCACGTACCCAGCCAGCACAGGCCTTACGTTATGAGTGAATCGGGCATGAGTGAAAAAGCAATCCTGAGCTGCCGCAACCTGGGCAAATCCTACGAGGAAGGCCCTGAGTCAGTGGTGGTGCTGTCCAACCTGCAACTTGAGCTCCATCCGGGCGAACGCGTGGCGATCGTCGGCAGTTCCGGTTCCGGCAAAAGTACCTTGCTGAACCTGTTGGGCGGCCTCGACACGCCGTCCCAGGGCAGCGTCTGGCTGGCTGGCGAAGAATTGTCAGCCTTGAATGAAAAGGCCCGTGGCCAGTTGCGCAACCGTTCGTTGGGTTTTGTGTACCAGTTTCACCACTTGTTGCCGGAATTCACCGCACTGGAAAACGTCTGCATGCCGCTGCTGATCGGCAAGACCGCAATCCCGGAAGCACGCCAGCGTGCCAAGGCCTTGCTGGAGCGTGTCGGCTTGGGCCATCGCCTTGAGCACAAGCCGGCCGAACTGTCCGGTGGCGAGCGCCAGCGTGTGGCAATCGCCCGCGCCCTGGTGAACAACCCAGGCCTGGTGATGCTCGACGAGCCCACCGGCAACCTCGACTCCCACACCGCCCAGGGCATCAAGGATTTGATGCTGGAGCTGAGCACCCAGATGCGCACTGCATTCCTGGTGGTGACCCATGACATGAGCATGGCCCGCCAGATGGACCGCGTGCTGCACCTGCAGGAAGGTCATCTGGTCGCCATCTGACCCGTTTCAAGCCTGGCGCCTGGCGTCGGGCTTTTTTAATTTTTCAGGCGGTGCAAGCGAATGTTCAGACCGTTATCGATTTTCATCGGCACGCGCTATACCCGCGCCAAGCGCCGCAACCGTTTTGTTTCGTTTATCTCGATGACCTCGATGATCGGCCTCGCCCTGGGCGTGTTGGCGATGATCGTGGTGCTGTCGGTGATGAACGGCTTCCAGCGCGAAATGAGCTCGCGCATCCTCGGCATGGTGCCCCACGCCACCATCGTCGGCGTGAAGCCGATTGATGATTGGCAGCCGGTGGCCGCGGCGGCGATGAAGAATCCGCAAGTGACCGCTGCAGTACCGTTCACGCAGATGGACGGCATGTTCTCCTACAAGGGTGCGATGCAGCCGATCGAGATCAGCGGCGTCGACCCGGCCCAAGAAGGCAAGGTGTCGATCGTGGCCCAGCACATCGTTCAGGGCAAACTGGACGACCTGAAGCCCGGCGAGTTCGGCGTGGTGGTCGGTGAAATCACCGCCCGGCGTTTCCGCTTGAACGTGGGCGACAAGCTCACCCTGATCGTTCCGGAAATCAGCACTGCGCCGGGCGGCATCACCCCGCGTATGCAGCGGTTGAACGTGGTGGGGATTTTCAAGGTCGGCGCCGAGTTGGATGGTTCCATGGCCTTGATACACATGGCCGACGCGGCGGAAATCCAGCATTGGCAGCCGAACCAGGTGCAGAGTGTGCGCTTGGCGGTTAAAGATTTGTACGCAGCGCCCAAGGTGTCCACGGACATTGCCACCAGCCTCGGCGCGGCCTACAAGGCAGATGACTGGACCCACACCCAGGGCAGCCTGTTCAGCGCGATGAAAATGGAAAAGACCATGATCGGCCTGCTGCTGCTGATGATCGTCGCCGTGGCCGCGTTCAACATCATCGCCACCTTGATCATGGTAGTGAATGACAAAGGCGCGGACATCGCGATCCTGCGCACCATCGGCGCCACGCCCCGGCAGATCATGGCGATCTTCATGGTGCAGGGCACGGTGATCGGCATTGTCGGTACCTTGATCGGCGGCGTACTGGGGGTGATTGCAGCGCTCAACGTGAGCGAGTTGGTGGGCTGGGTCGAGCGGGTGAGCGGGCAGCATATCTTTAGTTCGGATGTGTACTTCGTCAGCAACCTGCCTTCGGAGCTGCAAGGTGGCGATGTGGTGTTGATCTGCACCGCCGGGTTTGTGTTGAGCTTTTTGGCGACGCTGTATCCGGCGTATCGGGCGGCGAAGATTGAACCGGCGCATGCGCTGAGATACTCGTAATTATTGAGACCGCTATCGGGGGCAAGCCCTCTCCCACATTTGAGGTATTCATAGATCAAAGTGTGGGAGGGGGCTTGCCCCCGATAGGGCCGGTGCAGCTTGCATCAATCTACAGCTGGCAGCTCAATCACAAACCGCGTCCATCCAGCCCCGGACTCACAAAAAATCCTCCCCCCATGGGCGCGCACGATCGACTGGGTAATCGCCAGCCCCAGCCCCGCATGTTCGCTGCTGCCTTCATGGCGCGCCGGGTCGGCCCGATAGAACCGATCAAACAGCCTCGGTAGCAACGCCCCGGGGATGCCTTCACCGGTGTTCTCCACCGCTAGCGTCACGCCCATTGCGCCTTCGGTTATTCTTACCCGCACTTCGCCGCCTGCCGGGGTGAACCTGAGGGCGTTATCCAGCAAGTTCGACAAAGCCCGGCGCAACATGCCGCGATCCCCGGCTGTATGAGCGCTGCCTTCTCGTACCAGCGATACGTGCGCGTCCTCGGCCAGCAACGCAAAGAACTCCAGCAACGCCTCCACTTCATCGGCCAGGGCCAATGGCTCACGCTTGGGCATCAGCAAACCGTGGTCCGCCTTGGCCAGGTACAGCATGTCGTTGACCAGTTGGGCCATCCATTGCAGCTCTTCCAAATTACTGTGCAGCGCCTCGCGGTAATCCTCCAGCGGGCGTGGCTGGGTGAGGATGACTTGGGTCTGGGTCAGCAGGTTCGACAGCGGCGTGCGCAGTTCATGGGCAATGTCGGCGGAGAAGGCCGACAGGCGTTGGAACGCGTCGTCCAATCGTCCCAGCATGGCGTTGAAGGCCTGGGCCAGTTCAGCCAGTTCCGCCGGCATGTGTTGCTGTGGCAGGCGCTGGGTCAAGGAGTGGGCCGATACGCTGGCAGCCACTTCGCCCATGCGCCGCAATGGGCGCAAGCCGCTGCGTGCGGCCCAGGCGCCCAGCAGCGCGGTGGCGAGGGCAGAGAGGCCAACGGTGAGCCAGATCAAACGCTGCATGCGTTGCAGGAAGTGCTGGTGGTGGGTGATGTCGAGTATCAGGCTCAGTTGCGGTGAGTCAGCTTGGCCAGCGTTCAGTGGCGCATTGTAGACGCGGTAATCGGTGCCGGCATTTTGTAGGCTATGCAGGCCGGGCGCGGTGGGCAGGGCGACGTTCGGCGCATCGTCCAGCCAGCGCTGGCCGGCTGAAGTGATGCGCAGTGCAAGGTCGGGCTGTCTATTGAGTTCGACGCGCAGTTGCGCCTCGCGTTGGTTGAACGCTTGAGGTGAGTCGACACCCTGCAAGGTGCTGCGCAACGCCACAAGTTTGCTGTCGAGTTGCTGCTGGTCCAACTCGACAAAGTGCGCCTCACTGGCTTGGTTGAACAGCACGCCTGCAATCAGCGACACCACTGCCGTACAAGCCGCAAACAATAGTGCCAGGCGGCTGGCGAGGGACAGGCGCTTGATCAATTGCACCGCTCCTCCAGCACATAGCCCATGCCGCGAACGGTGTGGATCAGCTTATTAGGGAAGTTGTCATCGACTTTGAGGCGTAGGCGGCGGATCGCTACTTCGATGATGTTGGTGTCGCTGTCGAAATTCATGTCCCACACCTGGGAGGCGATCAGCGTTTTGGGCAGCACTTCGCCCTGGCGGCGCAGCAGCAGTTCCAGTAGAGAAAACTCCTTGGCGGTCAGGTCGATACGTTGGCCGTCGCGCTCGACGCGGCGGCGGATCAGGTCCAAACGCAGGTCGGCCACTTGCAGGGCGGTTTCCTGGGGCGTGCTGCTGCCACGGCGCAACAGGCTGCGCACCCGCGCCAGCAATTCGGAGAAGGCGAAGGGTTTGATCAGGTAATCGTCGGCGCCCAATTCCAGGCCATGCACGCGGTCCTCTACGGCATCCCGGGCGGTCAGAAATAGCACCGGGATCTCCAGACCGGCACTGCGCACCGCTTGCAGGATTTGCCAACCGTCGCGACCGGGCAGCATTACATCCAGGATCAGCAGGTCATAATCGCCGGTCAGCGCCAGGTGCTGGCCGCTGGTGCCGTCGGCCACCAGTTCGGTGGTAAAGCCAGCCTCGGCCAGGCCTTGACGCAGATAGTGGCCGGTTTTCGGTTGGTCTTCGACGATCAGCAATTTCATGGGGTAGCTCTTGGCAACGGGTGGCGAGGGGGCTTTATACCGTGGGGACCAGGTGCGGGGCGCAACCTGACAAAGTTGTAATCTAGCAGTCAGTTGGCTGGCAGCGGCGTAATCTTAGAGTGCGGCTCAAGCCGGTTATACATTTTGGAGAAGAGAGATGACGTTGCGTACACCCCAGTTGTTGGCGGGTTGCCTGTTGGCGTTGAGTTTCAATGCAATGGCTGATGCATCCCACAGCTATGCATTTGGTCAACCAGCGGCGGCTGACAAGGTCACGCGCACCGTAGAAGTGACGCTGCAGGATATTGCCTTTGCGCCCAAGTCCCTGGATGTAAAAGCCGGTGAGACGGTGCGCTTCGTGCTGGTCAACAAGGGCCAGTTGCTGCATGAATTCAACCTCGGTGACGCGGCGATGCACGCGGCGCATCAGAAGGAAATGTTGCAGATGCAGGCCAGCGGCATGCTCACGTCTACCGGCATGGGCAAGATGGACCACAGCGCCATGGGCCATGGTGCAATGAAGCACGATGACCCGAACAGTGTGCTGGTCGAGCCCGGTAAAACTGCTGAGCTGACGTGGACATTCACCCAGGCCACCGGCCTGGAGTTCGCCTGTAACCTGCCCGGGCATTACCAGGCAGGCATGGTCGGCAAGCTGACCGTTGAGTAAGGCGTTTCTTAAGGGCGGGGGCAAAGGCTGGTAGACTGGCGCGGTTTATTTAGCCAGGTTTCCGCCATGCATCCCGCAGCCGAACATTCGCCGCTGGGCAAGTCCAGTGAATACATCTCCACGTACACGCCTTCGTTGCTGTTCCCGATTCCTCGCGCCGCCAAGTGGGCCGAGCTGGGCCTGAGTGCCGAGACCCTGCCTTACAAGGGCGTGGATTTCTGGAACTGCTTCGAACTGTCCTGGCTGTTGCCGTCGGGCAAGCCGGTGGTGGCCATTGGTGAGTTCAGTATCCCGGCCGACTCGCCGAATATCATCGAGTCCAAGTCATTCAAGCTGTACCTCAACTCGCTGAACCAGACCGCCTTTGCCGATACGCAAAGCCTTGAGTCGACACTGCGCGCTGACCTGAGTGCTGCCGCCGGCAAACCAGTGACCGTACGCATCCGCAGGCTTGCAGAGATCGAGGCCGAGGGTGTGATGGCACTGCCGGGCGTATGCATTGACGATCTGGATATTAACGTCAGCAGCTACGAACATCCGCGCCCCGAGTTGTTGCGTTGCGACGACTCGCGGATTGTCGAGGAGAGCGTGCACAGCCACCTGCTCAAGTCCAATTGCCCGGTTACCAGTCAGCCGGACTGGGGCAGCGTAGTGGTGGAGTACCGTGGTCAAGCGTTGGATCACGCCAGCCTGTTGGAATACATCGTGAGCTTTCGCCAGCACTCGGACTTCCATGAGCAGTGTGTGGAGCGCATCTTCCTCGACCTGCAGCGCCTGCTGAAGCCGGAGAAATTGACGGTGTATGCGCGCTATGTGCGGCGCGGCGGGTTGGATATCAACCCTTATCGCAGTACCGAGGATGTGGCGTTCCAGAACGTGCGCCTGGCCCGCCAGTAAAACAAATGTGGGAGGGGGCTTGCTCCCGATAGCAGAGGTTCAGGCACAGGTTCGGTGACTGACACTCCGCAATCGGGGGCAAGCCCCCTCCCACATTCTGGTTCTGTGTCTGGCTTGGGTTCGGGTTAAATGCCGATGTTGCCCAGGGTGATCACGATATTGCGCAGTGTCCCGGCAATGCCCGGATGGTCCAGTTCAAAACCTTCCACTGCACGGTTCACATCATCGGCGATGCTCGGTGTCTGGGTGGCCGGTTCCAATTCAAGTTGCACTTCGAATTTGGCAATCAACCCTTCCAGCGCTTCACGTTTTTCTTCCGATAGCGGTGGCTCCTGCTCCAATTGCCCGCGCAGGATATTGACCTGTTCTTCCAGTTTTTTGCGATCAGGCATGACGTTCTTCCTTTTATCGATAGGCACTGGCATAGACCACGGCACGCTGAGAAAGGTCTACGGGATGAACTGTAGATTAATCCACCGGCGCCGACTGTGCATGATCTCGATCAGGGCTTCTCGCCTTTGAGCTGGCGCCGGCTGATGTCTGCCAGGCAGGTGCCGAGTTCGCCTAAGTGATCGATCACAGAATGCACTCCCAGCCCATACAGCGTCACGGTGGCCTTGCCGCGCTTGTGTTCGCGTTCCTTGTCGCTCAGTGCCTGCCATTGCTCGGGCGCTAAGCCACACAGCGAACCGCAGGAGGCCAGGCCGATGGTCCACAGCCCGGCGTTAAGTCCCGATTGCAACAAGCGCGGCTCGCCGCTGACCAGGACGCAGCCTTCAAGGCGTTCGATATTCAATTCCATCAGCGCTTGCCAGCACGCGTGGGGGGCGGGCCAGCGGATGGAGGAGGGCGAGGCTGCTTTGAGCCAGGTGGGCAAGGTGGCGGCCAAAGGAGTGGTCACCGCAGGCGGCAGCTCATCCAGCCAAGCGCAGGGCACGCCCAGCTCTTTGAGGTTGCGCAGGATTTTCAGGGCGCCCGGCGTGGCTTGTGAATCCGGGGAAGGAGAGTCGGTGCGCGCCTGTGAGCCAAAATCCACTAGGCAGCCACTCAGGCCAAACAGCACGGCGGTCAAGGCGGGTGCGCTGGTGATTGCAATCTCGGCTTGAGGCATGTCGACATCCCTGAAATAGCTGTGACGCTATCGAGGCAGGATGACAGTCCGATGACAGTTGGCTCAATTGTAGGAATTTTGTCCATTTGCGGTATGAGTTTTCCCGGCGGCTGCCTAATTGGGCACTTCCGTCATATACTGGCTACCTTATTCAGGGCATAGCGCCCATGACAGACCATTCAAGGAGCAAAAGCTATGCGCTGGAGCCACTACTTCGCTCAGCTGTCGGTGTGTGCCACCGTTCTGCTGGCCCCGTTCGCTGTGCAAGCTGCGTCGGAAGATGATCCATGGGAAAGCGTCAACCGCCCGATCTTTACCTTCAACGACACTGTTGATACCTATGCCCTCAAGCCATTGGCCCAAGGCTATCAATGGATCACTCCGCAATTTGTTGAAGACGGTATCCACAACTTCTTCCGCAACATCGGCGACGTCGGCAACCTGGCCAACAATGTGCTGCAGCTCAAACCTCACAATGCAGGTGTCGATACTGCCCGTTTGCTGGTTAACACCACGTTTGGTGTGCTGGGCTTCATCGACGTAGGCACCAAAATGGGGCTGCAACGCAGCGATGAAGACTTCGGCCAGACACTCGGCTACTGGGGCGTTGGCAGCGGTCCGTACGTGATGATCCCTCTGCTGGGTCCAAGCACCCTGCGTGATGCGCCGTCCAAGTACGTCGACAGCTACACCCAGCCTTATCGCTATATGGATGATGTGTCCCTGCGCAACAGCGTCATGGGCCTTGGCATCGTCGACGCCCGTGCCAGCTTGCTCGACAGTGAGAAGCTGATCACCGGCGACAAATACACCTTCATTCGTAACGCCTACCTGCAGAACCGTGAGTTCAAGGTCAAAGATGGCAAGGTCGTCGACGACTTTTAAGAGGTGATCGTTTGAAATGAAAAAAGGCGATCCTGAGTGATCGCCTTTTTTGTGCGCGGGTTTCAGCGCATTTTCAGGATGCTGAGGCCCAATTGCTGATCATTGCCCACCGTTTTGGCCCACACCACTTTGGTATCTGCCTCCAGGCCTTTAAGGGCCGCATGTTCTGAATCAATGCGCACGGTCAGCAGGTCTCCTACGTTGAACTGGCGCGGTGCCTGCACTTGCATTCCGGAGCTGGAAAGATCCACGCAAACCCCGGCAATCTCTTGGCCTTCGTGGATCAAAGACACATCGGCATCCACTCGCATGCGGATGAAATCGCGTTTCTCGGCGTAGTCGCGCTCGTGTTCGCTCATGGGTTCCATCCTTACTTTGTGTTGTGGTCGTGGCTGTTCTTATAACTCCCGGTGATTTGCGATGTAAAGACGCCTGGCGACCATCGGCATGAGCTTGAAACACCTGGCGGATGGGAGTACCGTCTGCGCCTTAGAAGGGCACCTCTGCTTTACAGTTGTGCGTGGGCAAAACGCCTACGCTTTTGTAGGACAGAGAGGCTAGAAAGCGAATCCAGTAGTGTGACCCCGGCCATTGCCGAGTTGCCTACGCCAACCTAATTCTGGCGCCGTTTGCCCACATGCAAAAAACCAGTGCCACGCTGCTGATAATCGATGACGACGAAGTAGTGCGCGCGAGTCTCGCGGCCTATTTGGAAGACAGTGGCTTCAGCGTCCTGCAGGCCAGTAATGGCCAACAGGGTCTCCAGGTATTCGAGCGCGACCAGCCCGACCTCGTGATCTGCGACTTGCGCATGCCCCAGATGGGCGGCCTGGAGCTGATTCGCCAGGTGACTGAGCTTGCCCCGCAGACTCCGGTGATTGTTGTGTCCGGTGCCGGCGTGATGAACGACGCCGTTGAGGCCTTGCGCCTGGGCGCCGCCGACTACCTGATCAAACCCCTGGAAGACCTTGCGGTGCTGGAGCACTCAGTGCGCCGCGCGCTGGATCGTGCACGTCTACTGGTCGAGAACCAGCGTTACCGCGAAAAGCTCGAAACCGCCAACCGCGAGCTCGAAGCCAGCCTGAACCTGCTCCAGGAAGACCAGAACGCCGGTCGCCAGGTACAGATGAACATGCTGCCGGTCAGCCCATGGACCATCGACGAGTTCAAGTTTGCGCACCAGATCATCCCTTCGCTGTACCTGTCGGGTGATTTTGTGGACTACTTCCGTGTGGATGAGCGACGTGTGGCGTTCTATCTGGCCGACGTTTCGGGCCACGGTGCTTCCTCTGCTTTTGTCACCGTGTTGTTGAAATTCATGACCACACGGCTGTTGTTTGAATCCAAGCGCAATGGCACCTTGCCGGAATTCACTCCCTCCGAGGTGCTGGGCCACATCAACCGAGGCCTGATCAGCTGCAAGCTGGGCAAGCACGTGACGATGGTAGGCGGCGTGATCGATGAAGAAACCGGTCTTTTGACCTACAGCATTGGCGGTCACCTGCCGATGCCTGTTTTATACACTCCAGACAGTGTGCGTTACCTGGAAGGGCGTGGTCTGCCCGTCGGCTTGTTCAATGAAGCCACCTACGAAGACCACATTTTGGAACTGCCGCCGACCTTCAGCCTGACGCTGATGTCCGATGGCATCCTGGACCTTCTTCCAGAGCCTACACTCAAAGAGAAAGAAGCCGCCTTGCCCCAACGGGTCAAGGCAGCTGGCGGCAGCCTGGATGGCCTGCGGCAGGTTTTTGGATTGGCCACGCTAGCGGAGATGCCGGATGATATCGCCCTATTGGTGTTGAGCAGGAATCTTTGATGAGTACCGGAAGAATCCAATTCGCTGAGCAAGACGGGACCTTCGTCCTGAAGTTTGTCGGTGAAGTGCGCCTGACCTTATGTTCGGCGCTGGATGCGACGATTGAGCGGATCTTCACTGCGCTGAACTTCTCGGCGATCGTGATCGATCTGACTGAAACTCGCAGCATTGACAGCACCACCCTTGGGCTATTAGCCAAGTTGTCCATTCTGTCTCGGCAGAAGGTTGGCCTGTTGCCGACCGTCGTCACCACCCACGAAGACATCACCCGGCTGCTGCAGTCCATGGGGTTTGATCAGGTGTTCAACATCGTTGATCGTCCGATTCCTTGCCCGGAATGTCTTACCGACCTGCCGTCCCAGGATCAGTCCGAAGAAATGGTGCGGGTTAAGGTGCTGGAAGCGCACAAGATCCTGATGGGCCTCAATGAGTCCAATCGCGAAGCGTTTCACGACCTCGTCAACGCCCTCGAGCGTCACTGATCCTTCTGTCGAATACATTCCAAATGTCGGAGGAGCCCCGATAGCGCAGTGTCAGTCAGTACATTCACAACTGGCTCACCGCTATCGGGAGCAGCCGCTCCCGCAGTTGAACTGAGATCGGTTTGAGACACAAAAAAAGGGCGGTACCCTCACAGGTACCGCCCTTTTTGCCGTCCCCGCTGTTTACAGCTTGGCGGACAACAGCGCCTCAAGTTTTTCCTGGTCACGGGCAAACTGACGAATGCCCTCCGCCAGCTTCTCAGTCGCCATCGCATCTTCGTTGGACTCCCAACGGAACTGCGCTTCAGTCATATGCACTCGCGCTTCACCGGCATGGCCAGGCGACAGCTTACGCTCCAGCTTGCCTTCATCCGCCGCCAGCTTCTCCAGCAGGTCCGGGCTGATGGTCAGGCGATCACACCCGGCCAATTCTTCAATCTGGCTCAGGTTACGGAAGCTCGCACCCATCACTACCGTTTTATAACCATTAGCCTTGTAGTAGTTGTAGATGCGCGTAACCGACTGCACGCCCGGATCATCGGAGCCGGTGTAGTCGTTACCGTTGGCCTTCTTGTACCAATCGTATATGCGGCCCACGAACGGCGAAATCAGGAATACCCCTGCCTCAGCACACGCCACAGCCTGGGCAAAGGAGAACAACAGTGTCAGGTTGGTCTGAATCCCTTCTTTCTCCAGCTTCTCTGCCGCGCGGATGCCTTCCCAGGTAGAGGCGATCTTGACCAGTACACGGTCGCGGCCAACGCCGGCTTTTTCGTACAGGTCGATCAGACGGTGCGCACGCTTGAGAATGGCGGCCTCGTCGAACGACAGGCGGGCATCCACTTCGGTGGAAATGCGGCCCGGCACAACTTTAAGAATCTCTTGCCCCACCGCGACCGCAAAACGGTCGCTGGCCAGGCCCACATCACCGTTGCAGTCCTGCACGCACTCGTCCAGCAGCTTGGCATAGCCCGGAATCGACGCGGCCTTGAGCAGTAGGGAAGGGTTGGTGGTTGCATCCTGCGGCTTGAGCTTGGCGAGGGTGGAAAAATCGCCGGTATCGGCTACGACAGTGGTGAATTGCTTGAGTTGTTCCAGCTTGGAAGTCATGAGCGTGCTCTGTCCTATGGGTCTGATGACATTACCCGAGCGCCGAGAGGCGCTCAAGGGCGCAAATGCGTTCGATCGTTTGCGAGGGCAACAACCTGAAAACAGCCGTTTGAATGACCGGCCGTGGTGCTAAATAGGAGGGCAAATTCGCCAGCAGGTTCAACCCAACTGCCCGATGACACTTGGATATCGCCTTCATGCCTACTGATGCCTTCCCCGGCACACACCGCACCAAATGTGGGAGGGGGCTTGCCCCCGATGACGGTGTGCCAGCTCAGCCAATAATCAACGGACTCCCCTGGAAGCCACCCAATCAACGCCCTTCCAACAAAGCCCCAGCCTGATCCAACAATGCCAACGGATCCGCGGCCTTATGAATATCCACCGACAGCAACTGCCTGAACTTGCGTGCCCCGGGGAACCCAGTGCCCAGTCCCAGCACATGCCGCGTAATATGATGCATCGTCCCGCCACCGGCCAAATGCTCAGCAATGTAAGGCCGCAACTGCGCCAACGCGTCCGCTCGACTGATCACTGGCTGTGCACTGCCAAACAACTGCTGATCCACCTCCGCCAGCAAATACGGATTGTGATAAGCCTCCCGCCCCAACATCACGCCATCAAACGTCTGCAAGTGCTCATGGCACTGCTCCAGCGTCTTGATGCCCCCGTTGAGCACAATCTCCAACTCAGGGAAGTCCTGCTTCAACTGCGCCGCCACGTCATAGCGCAAGGGCGGAATGTCCCGATTCTCCTTAGGCGATAACCCCTCCAGAATCGCAATCCGCGCATGCACGGTGAAACTGGTGCAACCGGCGTCCTTCACCGTCCCGACGAAATCACACAACTGCGCATAACTGTCCCGGCCATTGATCCCGATACGGTGCTTCACCGTCACCGGAATCGACACCGCATCACGCATCGCCTTCACACAATCGGCCACCAGCGCCGGATGAGCCATCAGGATCGCGCCAATCATATTGTTCTGCACCCGATCGCTGGGGCAGCCGACGTTCAAGTTCACTTCGTCGTAACCGGCGGCCTCGGCCATGCGCGCACAGGCCGCCAGATCCGCCGGAACGCTACCGCCCAATTGCAGCGCAAGCGGGTGCTCGGCCTCGCTGTGACGCAGGAAACGCTCATGGTCGCCATGGAGGATCGCCCCAGTGGTGACCATTTCGGTGTAGAGCAGGGCGTGTTTGGAGAGCAGGCGCAGGAAGAACCGGCAGTGGCGGTCGGTCCAATCCATCATGGGTGCAACGCTAAAGCGCCGAGACAGTGCGGGGCTTGATTCTGCTGGGCTAAAGCTTTGTTTATCTAGCATTTTACTCAACGTGTTCTTGACGAGTTTTAGGGCGTTTTCAGGCGTTTTTGGAGGCTCGGTGGTACGATGTACCACCTCAAAACAGACGCGTACCACTTTCGATATGGCGACTATCAGGGCAAGAAAACTGGCGGATGGGACTGTGAGCTACACGGCTCAAATCCGCATCAAACGTGACGGAGTACAAGTCTACCAAGAGAGCCAGACCTTCGCCCGGAAACAGGCTGCCCAAGCGTGGACGCGCAAGCGTGAATCGGAGTTGGATGAACCTGGTGCGATCGAGCGGGCGAGCCGTAAGGGCGTCACCGTCAAAGACATGATCGATCAGTACCTGGTGGAAGTGGAGAAGGCCCGCCCGCTAGGCAAAACCAAAAAGGCCACGCTCGAAGCGATCGGCAAGATGGAAATCGGCATCCTGCGATACGTCGACAAGCTCAGACTCGGGTGGAAGCAAGCACGCGGGGTTAGGCAGGGTAATGAGCGGGGCCGAGGCTTGCTCATCCGGCACTTCAATCATTGGCTGGACAGCGTCAGGATCAGGCACATTAATCGTTGGCTGGACAGCATCAGGATCAATAATCTGAATAGTTTCAGGCTCAGATTGAGACTCTGATTCCTCACCCGCAACCCACGCCGGATTAGGCGCTGAAATCATTGGCGGAAACCACTCGGGATCTGGGACAGGCACAGTTGGCCGAGCCCACTCGGGATCTGGAACAGGCACGGTTGGCCGCACCCACTCGGGATCGGGTACATGACCGACGCCGCGCAGAACGAAGCGGACGTCGATTCACTGCGTAAGGCGCTGAAGGACTCCAAGGGGCCTGGCAACTTCCGCAATTTGTTCGTGTATTCGCCGAACGGCAAAAAGGACGGGTTGCAGATCATCCCGGTCAGTGAAGTGACGGCGAAGGACGAGTTCAACTCGATCAAAAACCAGACCCGCGACGACGTGCTGGCCAGCTTGCGCATTCCGCCGCAATTGATGGGCATCGTGCCGCAGAACGCTGGTGGGTTTGGGTCGATTAGGGAAGCTGCGCAGATTTATGCGGCCAATGAACTGGAGCCGATTCAGGCGCGTATGGCGCAGGTGAATGACTGGCTTGGGGAGGAGGTTGTACGCTTCAAACCCTATGAAATTACAGGGGAGTCATAAAACGTTCTGCCGTGTAATAAAAACAATAAGCTGGTGCTTTCGACACCAGCTTGTTGCTCGTACAGGTAGCGTCATTGAAGTCCAATGAGCCACAGTCAGCGCGATAGACGCACTCGGAGCCTGCGAGCTCTTTCTTTAAATGCCGTTTCTCCCCCTTCAAGTATTTCGCACACCATCTCTCTAATTTTCTTGTCTTCTAACCCCCCTGACACATAGGTGATGGGAGGTAAGCCACCCGATGCGTGCGGGCCGGAGCTCGCCACGATGATTTGATCAGCATCGGTATTTATTACGAGATTCGCATTGTGCGTTACCATTATTACTTGGCGTGAAGTCTTAGCTGCTAAGAATAGTGATACTAAATCATCGTAAATTGACTTGGGATCCAAGTTTTCTTCGGGCTGGTCAATTATTAGAGGTCTGGTGTCTGAGTTGTCAAGAGATAGGTAAAGAAGTAGTAGCACGATTCCACGTGTTCCAGGAGAGAGCTTCTGAATATCTATTCCGTCGTAATTGACTGCATATTGGATGTTTATATGGTCTGTTCCATATAACCATTGAGCAAGTTTCTTTGTCCAACGTCGGTATTCAGCTGGGTCCGTTGAGACTACAGGGGAATGAGCTTGAAAATCTTTTTGAAAAGCGTCCTTAAATGCGCGCATCGCTTCTAATACTTCTAGTTCATTGCCTTCCATCCATGGCTTTTGAAAATAAGCACCAACAATTTCTCTGAGGGTACCTTTCCCTCGAAAAGGACCCTTTTTTGTCAGATTTAAAAGCGCTTCGCCGTCAGTTGCCCAAGAGTCAATATCCACCGTGCGCGTGATAGAAAATGAAAGTTTTTTCAACGTGCCAGATGCCATTTCAAGCTTGGCTCTAATCGGGGCGTATAGTTCAGCTAATATCTGCTGTCCAGAAAGAATTGCAGCAAACACCTGCTGGTAGGCTGTTTCCCTATCTCGTACTAAACTTTCGAGACGAAGGGCCGCTCCTTCATAGTCGGCTAGCTTCTCCTTAATTGCGCGCAGAAGTTCGGTTTCTGCCGTAATCTTCGTTGAAGCTGCTGTAAAACGGGTAGATGTTTCCTTGTCAATGCTGATTTGTTGTTGTAGGCGCCGGATTTCAGCTTGAATTTGTGCGAGTGGTAACTTCAATAATTCTGCATTATCGACAACGAACTGCACTGAGGGATCGTCGCTCGGCGGTGGAGGCGTTCCTATCCACCAGTTTTTATTATATTGTGCAGTGGTGAGCATTTTTTCTAATACTTCATCGACGTTTCCTTTGTAGTCTCTAAAGAAGATTTTCCATTCTTCCTCTCCCATTTTGCTCGCCGCATGCCGCTCTTTGATTTTTCGTAAATCTTCAGGGGCAATAATGTTGCGTACGTTTGAAACTTCGTCCTGCATGAGCAATATTTGGTTTTCTTGGTTTGTGTAATAGCGAACATAGCCTCCGACTGTTTCAGCCGCTTTGCTTAACTCTTCTAATCTTAATGCGCGATGCTGTGAGCCCTTGGCAACAAGTTTCGATCTGTCCTCGATCAAACGATTTAAAAGCTGCTCTTTTTCTTGAGTTTGGGTCTTGAGTGTCTCAACAAGACTACGTTTTTCAAGCTCTATGCTGATACGCTCGGAAAGAATGGAAAGTGATTCTTCACCGTGTTTTCTGGCTTGCACATGTCGAGAAGATTTTATTTCGCGAAGGTCTGCAAAATTCACAGCTCCTTCTCTTTCAGTGACAGTGTGGGAGTCGAAAATAACACGTTCAACTTCAGATAGTAGACCATCTGTCATGCCGTCAGATGAACAAAGTTGCTCTACAAATTGTTGAGATAGGTATCGGGCTCGCGGGTAAGATTCACTTTTAAGCTGAAGTGCTTCCGTGAAGTCCCTACTTTCTACATCGCCGTTTTGCCATGTTATATCAGCGGAACCACCTTCAAGATGTTCTCGTGCTCTCACAAGAAATGATTGTTTCGTGACATGCCCTGCATGCGCATCACATGCGGCAGCAATCATGTCGGCTAATGCTGTTTTTCCTGATCCTCTCGCACCAATAATCGCGATCAGCCCTGGGTTTAGATTGATATAGGGTGTCTTCAACCATGGTGCATTGTTGATAGAAATTCGAGAGAGGGTTTCCGAAGACATTGCTGACGGTGGCGGTTCTTCACCCACAAATGCACGTCCCTCAGGATCTATACATGCTTGACGTAACGTATCAAACGTTGGGGCACCCTTGACCCAGCTAAAGCGGTCGCCATCAGGTATACCTGTCTTGGGAACGCTATGCGCGTCGCAGCCATGCAGGCAAGGTTTCAGGCCGTTATAACGCTCTTTTATGACTTCTTGGGAAAGACCTTTTCGACCCAACCAGAACTCTCGTTGGTTGGGGTTGGCTGCGAACATTATGTGAGCGAAACGCTCCAGTTCCTGCCGAAGAGTCTCATCCGCACTGTCACGCAATGCGGATGTACCATCATTTTGCTTAGCGGCGATTGCGACAAGAACATTGTTTTGCGCCCAAGCGCTGGCTTCGTACTTTGACTTTAGCTCATCAAACGAAACTTTAAATTGTTCCGCTCCGTGTTTCAGTGCGGTGCGATCGTCCACTATCTCTGCGTTGGCTCTGTATCCGAGACGAGTGAGATCTGCTGGATTACACCTGAACTCATCCTGATGGGCTTTAAATGTTAGTCCGGAAAGGAATCGTTCGATTTCGCTTACATGATTCGCCTGTTCGGGGCTTACAAGTAAGTGAACATTTACCCAAGATTTCGCCGTTCCAACGCTGAGCCGTAGTTCAACGTTTGGGAAAACTAGATGGCAATTGGGCAGTCTGCCTTTCGATTTGTGCTCTTGAACCGTACGGTAGGTATCGAGTAGGTAGTAATCAGTAACAGCGATGCTACTAATGGTCGGAGTAGCTGTTTCGAGAGCCGTTAGATAAGCCCCCCAGTCACCTTTGAATTGATCATTGAACAAGGTGCCAGGAGCATGCACGTGTGGATCCCAACGTAGCCATCGGGATCCGGAGCTCAGAGGAGGTGCTGGTATGTCCTGCATTTTGACATCCTTGTTGAAAAAGAACTGATTCTGATGTGCCACTAGCAGGTGTGCAACTGAAACTGAAATCCCATTCAAAGCACTCACCGCTCGGTTGTGGACGCTTTGATTTTGCTTAGCCATCACGATTGTGTTATTCGAGTGGCACTTGGCGCGCGCCGTCGTCCCCCCACCTCGCCTGCGGGCTAAATGGGTCGTTTTTTCTGCGCGCCCGCGGACCACTCCAGGCGTATCAGGCTGGGCGTTTGCTTGGCGTTTTGGGAGGGGTGAGAACCTGCGGAATCCTGCGATGGTAGCGGAATAACTGAAGGGGGTTGGTGATGTCTGTAAGCGTTTTCAGGAAATACGTCGGAAAAAAGTAATTAGGAAATGTGGATTTGGGCAGTTGCCTGTGAGCCCCGGATTCATTGGGGGTTGTGAATTACTTGGGTTAGTTATTTTTAGTAATAGTTCAAGTAATTTTTCATCAGGTTGTTGATTTTAAAGGTTTTTATTATTTATTCATATTACCTTGATAAGAGGTAATTATATAATCTGTTTATTACTTAGATATTACCTTTCCGCTTTATTCTCAAAACCGCAGAAATAAAGGCCTATGGCCGATTTAGTTGCTGAAATTTCTTCTCTTACCTTTTTCCGATGACGAACCCAAAAAACGCAGTCGCTATGCACGCGGCGCCTGCGCGAGCTTCTCTATGCAATCATAACCGGCACGCGCGGATGCTCTTGCTCACATGGCTGTGGCCGCCAGGATGCGCTTGTCAGTAGTGCTGGGGTTGGAGCGACAGAACCTTGAGGCACGACGTCAGCGTGGTGGTGTGCGCGGATGGGTGTGAAGAGCCAGTTTCGAGGGTGGGTACGAAAGTGGTACGGGATTTTCTGTGCGGCTCAGTAATGACCGGAGTGCAAAGCCCGCAGAATTAGCAGTTCCGATCCAGCGTCGGTGATAAGCGACCGTAAGTTAACGTCCTCAATGTGGTTCCCTTTAGTCAGGGCTGTTCAACATTGATAATGCCTGCCATCTCAATCAGCGCTTCGCGCACTGTGACATTGTCCTGACGTGCGAGAGTACGATCGATCGACCAAAAACCACTCGCGCGCCTCAATTTATTGGCGTTATCCACCAAATTGGTTGCGGCTCGGGTACGTATTTCCAGAGACGGCGCGCCTTCGCTTGCGAGCATTTGACGGAGTTTTATCTTGAGCGTAGCCATGGCCTCAGGGGTTCCCTCTTCAATCGCTAAGGCGATCAGCGCTTCGACTGTGGTCTCGAGAACTCCCCAACCTGTTTCGTATTTTCCACCCTTCTTTGCCCATCCCATCAAGAGCTCTTTACATGCCTCGTAGAACGCTAAGAAATTCTGTCGATATCCGTCCAACGCTGCCTCAAAAAGGCCTTCGGAGAGATTGTGGTTTTGAGTAAATATTACGGATTCCCTCTCGTCCGGTAGCCATGACAACGTCGAAACAAGCCAGACAGCGTGCGTTCTCAGTTTGTCCTGAGCGTGCTCTGAACAAGCGGGTGCATTCGATAGTTCATTTAGCATTTGAGCCACCCCAATAACCCAATCGATGGCATCAAAGGTAAAGGACGATCGTTTATCTATAGCAATAAGTAAGAGTTCTTTCTGCGGGATATAGATCTGCTCTGCCCACGTTTCGATATTGTCGATAATTTCGCTGGCGTGCGCATCTTCTACAGGAGCCCCCAGCAGTTGTTTGACTAGTAGGGTGAATTTTCCACGGAATGAAGAACCGCTAGTACACGAAAAGTACGGACCGAGAGTGCTACGGTGCATAGAGCTTAGCGGGGTATCGGGTGTATTCAGAAACATTTTCGCAGCCTCTGTTACAGCCGAACGCAGTTGAAGGATAGGGTCGTGAATGTCGTGCTTTCCCTTTATCAAAAGGTCGTACGTAAGGTCTGCGAGCTGCTCGAATGCAGTCAGTGTTACGGGCTGATGGCTGGGATTTGCAGCGCCGATGTAGGAAAGAGTAGCGATTGCTTGAGCAATGCTGATAATTTCGGTCGGACTGGTGTGGTCTAGAGCAATTCTCGATGCGCGACCCATCAGACGAATGCCTTCCATCATAAGGTCAGGCATGTTGTGCGGGATTATGGTCTTAACAGCCGATACCATGTAGCTAGACGCAATTAACGCATGGTGCTTACTTTTGTTGGGCCCTCGATAATCAATCTCTAGGTACACCTCATAGAGCCCTCCAATTGCACGCAGCGTGCTCTCTGCCAATCGTTCGTCCCCCTTAGCCAATGCGGCTTTCATAGTCTGCCTAAGTTGTTCTAGTGAGGTATTGATGAAACCGTCGGTGGTGCCATGTATATCGAAGAGGGGATTGCTTCCGGCGAAGGTGCCGTGTTTCGCTTCGCAATAGGCTGTATTTATAAGTTTTAGGTGCAAGAAGGCATGATCCGTTACCTCATAGTCGCCCTGTTCCGCGAAGCGCTTGGCGTAAGAAATCGCGTAAGGGATTGCCTGTCTGGCTTTGTTATTCCAATTGGAGTTGATTTTGTAGAACTTGGCCTTGGCGGTGTTTAAAGGTAGTTCCGCTCCAGCTGCAACGATGGGAGAGGGCAGCAGTTCCGCCAAAAGGAGAGCAGCGTTATCTGCCAGCCTGCTCCATCTTTGCAAGTCCTGTTGGGCTGTCATCGACATTATGGCGAGTTGCTCGATCGGATTGATGAGTTGGAGCGCTCGCCGGTATGCAAACAGAAACAACAGTACTATCAGCGTGATCCCCCAAATAGCAGCAACTATTGCGGGAACGCCCCAGCTTCCATCTGGGATAAGTGACATCCCAGCGACGGCTATTGCGCTTAGGAATGATCCGAGAAACGAACTGAGCAACCTTTTGTCGGAGCTCAGTTGCGTGAACAAACCATGTGGCATGCGCTCGACATTGGTTTGCATCGCGAAAACGATGAGGGAGAATGCAATAGCTGCTGCACCGATCAGCGCTGCGCCTGTGCCGCCAAGTAGGGACCTCAGTGCGGCGAAATTGTCTTCATGACTGAAGTAGTCTCCGGTCATGCGCTGCAGGTGTGGCGTCAATAACACAGTAAAAAGCGCTGCGGCCAGCAAGCAAAGCGTCATTAGCTTGAAACCATGACGCATTCGCCATTGTACGAATTGAATCTTGACCCGAAAAAAACGCAGCACATTCGCTGCGTAAATCTTCTTGTATCGGGTGTGCAGCGTTGATATGTTCATCCCTTAATACCTGGAATTTAGAGGCATATAGTCGTTTTCCCCCTGCATCGGAGAAAGGATCTTAATACTCTTCTGCATAGCTATCAACTAACTTGCCGGCTATGCTTCCAAAGCTGAGAACTCCCAGTGCATTCTTGCCAACAACAGCTTCGCTTTTAACCTCCGCTGAAATTCGTAAATTTTGGCCTTGACCACCTTCGTGTTTATAATGCGTGCCGCGAGCCATTGCGTTGATGAGGGAAGTAATACCTTTTGAATGTGTTATGAATTCTATGTCTTCGAGCTCAATCTCTTCGTAGACTGTATTTGAAATTGAAATTTCCGAAGAGAGTTCGTCGTTTGCAAGTAGTTCATCTTTGTTGGTTTCAAAAAAATCAACGCATTTTTCTGCCATGCTTTCAATGGTTACGAATTCTATTGATAATTTATCGAGCATTCGCTTGGTATATTCAAAAATAGCGTCCGAAGTTAGAGCGTCATTCTTAGTCGGTTCTTCAGCTATAATGTCCTGCAGTTTCAGTGCAAAGTTCTTTTGGTCGCAAAGTAAATATTCGACTTTCGAAAGGTCTTCGTTGTTAAAGCTTTGATCTCTAATTAGCTCTTCAAAGTTTTCGTAGTTGAATATGGCTGCAACTATTTCTGCTGATGTAGTTAAAGATAAGTAGATTTTGTCTAGTTTCATGGCGCTTTCAAGCATTGACATATATAAATATGCCGAGGGGAATCGGTGAGACTCCTGCAGGGCTCTCAATCTTGTACTCTCCACCTGAAATCGACTGAGCTCTAAATCTATTTGACGAGTTTTATTAGCCTCTTCTAACTGAGTGATTTTCGCTTTGCTTGCCATTTCTGCCGCTCTGGCCGCGGCTTCTTCCGATGAAGACTTTGCTGCGGCGGCTTTAGCTG
Source organism: Pseudomonas sp. PGPPP1 (assembly GCF_002255865.1). Taxonomy (NCBI): domain Bacteria; kingdom Pseudomonadati; phylum Pseudomonadota; class Gammaproteobacteria; order Pseudomonadales; family Pseudomonadaceae; genus Pseudomonas; species Pseudomonas sp. PGPPP1. The sequence goes on from NZ_NKIG01000012.1 coordinate 124,761, forward strand.
CAAGCCGAATTCTCCGTTCTTTAATATTTTCAATAATTTCGAACCTGCGTTTCAAGCTAAGCTTGACGCTTTCCTCTAAAAAAGGTTTGTTTGGATTTGATAATAGTTTGACTTCATCGAGTTGTTTTTGAGAGTTTATTTGATTAAGTTCTGCATGGACTGCTTGGTTGTGTAATTTGCTGTTGACAAACTCTAGTGATGATTTTGACAGGAGTGATATCCAAGGAAGCGCAAAAAGATAGAAGGTAGTTAAAAGCGCGGGAATGAAGAACAGCGTATTTAATTCAAAAAATCTGCTCTCGGATAGAAAAAGACGAAATATATTAACCCTATCCGATAATTTTCCTTCGCCCCATATTAAAATTGCTAGATGATTCCAGTTGCAAGTGATCCAGGAAATTAAGAATGCACCGATTAGTGGGTCGTGAATTCTCGTTTTAGTGTTTCCAGTGATGGAAGAAATTATATCTTCAAGCATTTTCATTGCTAATGAATCCATTCGAGTTGTTGTGGTGTGGCCGATTTAATCCTTGATAGGCTCCAAAGGGCCAATTTCGCCGCTACAGATCTATCACAAATAGGCAAGATGCCATCACGGCTAGGTGAATGGAAGAGGAAGCCAGCCAATGTTCATGCGCCGATGGTACGAATGTGGTACCCGATTTTAATTGCTGCTCTGTGATGCACGTAATGCAAGGCCTGTAGGATTAGTAATTCCAATCCATCATCAGAACAACGGAAAAACGGCGGGTAAGTAGAGCGATTTGTAACAACATGGAAATCTGAGCCAACGAGGCGAATGGCGCGCAGATTATCAGGGATGTATCTCAGCTGTCGGCCAGGCATGACCCAACCCGCAGCGCCTGGCTTGCCTTTACCAAGCTGAGCGTTGTCAGCGAGCCCGCTATTTAAAGTACGAGTGAATCCTTTTACACGTCTTGCTGGTGACTTTCGGTAGCCGATGTGTCGCTGCAGGCGGTGCCATTTGGATAATGCAGTGTTCCTTATGGCCATCGCCATAAACCATCACTGCCGAGGTGGTGGAGGAGCCATCTTCGTTCAAGTACGTTGTGACATTTTCACTGTTCTCTGGGCGTTTATCAGGGCCGCCGTAGGGATCAGGGTTCGCGGGGGAATCGGCCGCATAGGCAGCCTGGGCGAGCAATAGAAGCGTGAATGCGCAAATGAATTTCACAGTGGGCCCTTCGACAGAGTTGGGAATTCAGTAAATACAGATTGAGGCGGCTGTGCAGCTCAGACCGCTAAATCCCTCAGGAAATTTCCCACACGTTCTCGCCCGGCCCTGTGCAAGCCTGCTACTACAGGCAGGGCTGTGTCAGCCCACTTCGACAGTGCCTTTATGGAAAATCTCACGCCGTGCCCGGCGGCTGATGTTTTCGTGCTTGCTGAGTGTGTACATCTCGTCAAAGCGCGCACGGTCGATACCGGGATAGTTGACCAGTTCTTCCATCACCATGCGGTCGTAATCCTGCTCGATCACAAAGCGGAAGACCTCGCGTCGATAATAGAAGCCGAATTGAAAGGCCAGCACTTCGGTGAGGTAGTCAGTCTGGGTGAGGAAGCAGTTCTCCAGGTCAATCGCCTTGGCGCACGTGGGGTGCTGCGGGTCGACCATCACATTGTTGGCCCAGAAGTCCATGTGGATGATGTGTTTGCTGTGCAGGGCGCGCAGCAATTTGAATGACGCGGTGATCAGGCTTAGGACGCCGCGTTCCTGCTTGAGCCATTCCAGGCCGCTGAGGTAACCGTCGAGCATCTCGGTGAAGATGAAGAATTCCTGGATTAGGCCAAGCGCAGATTTTCTGTAACCGAAACCACGCAGTCCGGCGACCGGTGCGCCGCGCTTCTGCGCGCCCAGGGTGTTGATGACTTCCTCAACGGGCCAGTCGAATGTGCCGTCGCGTTTGGAGCGTCCGAAGGTGACGCGCAGTTTAGGACGCAGGCTGTCCAACGGCTGGGACTTGGCGAACAGATCGTTCTCCATGCCTTTCAACGGCGCGCTGATGCGGTTTTTGAGTTGATGGCGAGTGTCGATCAGGTCCTGAATCGCTTGGTGGACTCCGTCGTCGCTGGTGTGTGTGGTGAACACCGTCGCGTTGCCGTGATTGAGCGTTGCGGGAAAATTCTCAAGCACATTTCTATCGGGAAAGCTCAAAACACATCCTTGTCATTCGGAAAAGTATTACAGACATGTTACATGCACGATCTATTGGATCCAACCTGAACGTAACCTGTCTGGAAATGAAATATTTTTCACGTAGGGTTATCTGAGCGTTTCCTGGCGTTGATGCCTGATTTCAAGGAGTTCTATTCGTTTATTCCCCGCCTTTCATCCGTCGTGCAATCAGATAGATCCCCAACCCGGCCAACGCTGTGACTGCGCCGATATAGCCGGTGCTGGTCCAGCCCAACCCGGCCGTGATCGCCATGCCGCCAAACCACGGGCCCAGCGCGTTCGCCAGGTTGAATGCCGCGTGGTTGGATGCTGCCGCCAGGCTTGGCGCTTCGTGGGCGATGTCCATCAGGCGGATCTGCAACGGTGCAGCCAACGCCACCATGGTGCCGACCAGGCCCATGCTCAGCAGTACGCCCCACAGCGATGCCGCTGCGAACGGAAAGAACAGCAATACGCCAATCGACCACACCAGGATCCAACCCACCGCGCGAAACTGCATGCGATCAAACAGCTTGCCGCCGGCGATATTGCCGATGATCCCGCCCACGCCAAACGCGGCGAGGCCAAAGGGAATCCACTGTGGCGAGACTTTGGTCACTTCGAGCATGGTCGGTGCCAGGTAGCTGAACACGCAGAACATCCCGGCAAACCCGATTGCGCCGATGGACAGTGCCATCCACACCTGGGGTTTGGTGAAGGCACGCAGTTCCTTGCGTGGGTCGCTGCGTTCTTCGTCATGGCGGTGCGGCACGAATTGCCAGACGAGGGCGATGGTGCACAGCGCAATCACGCTGACCAGCGCGAACGCCGAGCGCCAGCCCAGGTGTTGGCCGAGGAAGGTGGCGATAGGGTTGCCGAGCAGCATGGCCAAGGTCAGGCCCATCATGACGCGGGCGACGGCACCGGCGCGTTTGTCGTTCGGCACCATGCTGGAGGCGACTACGGCGGCGATGCCGAAATAGGCGCCGTGGGGCAGGCCACTGATAAAGCGGAACGCCACCAGCGAACCGAAGGTGGGCGTGAATGCCGTGGCGAAGTTGCCCAGCGCGTACAAGCCCATCAACAGCAACAACATATGTTTGCGCAGCAGCTTGGCGCCGAGGATCGCCAGCAGCGGCGCGCCGACCATCACGCCCAGCGCATAGGCGCTGATGGCGTGGCCGACCTGAGGTTCGCTCAACCCCAGGTTCTGGGCGATGTCGGGCATCAGGCCCATGATCGCGAATTCGCCGGTACCGATCGCGAAAGCGCCCACGGCCATGGCGGCTTCCATTTTGGCGGCGCTGCGCGCGGGCAATACGTGCCCGGGTGTTTGCTGGATAGACATGGATCGCTCTGTGCAGGAGGGAAAGACGAGCCGCCGATCCTAACGAGGCGGCCACGAAGGAGTCTAGAACAGCGGATTACGCCTGAGTTCCATCCCATCGCGGCGCCGGCCTTTGAGATCCGTCTTATTCACCCGGCTCCTGCTCATCCCTAACCTTTGGGCGATGAAACTCAAACATTTCCTGCAACCCCTCGATTCAACCTTCTCGACGCCCAAGGCAGCCCGCAAGTTGTTGCGTTTGTTTGCCTTTGCGTTGGTGCTCGGCGTTTATGTGGGGGCTTACAGTTATCTGCGTGCGGCATTCAGCGAGGAAATTTCGCTGCGGCGCAGTTATATGAACGAGGCGATTTCCGACGCACAGAGTTTTTTCGTCAGCCGCCAGACGCTGTTGAAGAGCCTCGGCCTGTCCACCGTCAGCCATAAGACGCCGCCTGTGGGCAATCTCAATGAAGTGCCGGCCGAAGAAGTGCATATCACCCTCGGTGAAGCAGGCAATATCTGGAGCCTGTGGCTGACCCGACGCATGCTTGATTACTTGCAGGCCAACCAGGTCAACCTGATTTACGTGCCGCAGCGTGCCACGCCGCTGGTCGAGCGCCTGTTTACCGTGGGCGAAGCGCCGGGAGCCGTACCGGAGTCGGTGTTGAAACGCTTGATGGCGGTGGATACCGGCAAGGTGTCGGTCAGCGATGAGCTGTGGCTGACCGAGCAGAGTCGCCTGGATTCATCGCTGTACATTTTTACGCGCCTGGACGAGCGCAGTCCTTCATCGGGCTGGCTTGGATTAGAGGTGGACGGACCGGACCTGATCAACGCCTTGCAGCATGAGAAGGCCGGCGACTTCATGTTGCTCGACGGCGCGGGCCAGCTGATTTTCAGCAGCGCGCCCCATCAACCGGCGGCGGCGCAGGTGTTGCGCCAGTATCACTCCACCGCCAGTTTCGGCTGGGAAGGCAGCCGCTGGTTGCCCGACCGCCTGGCGATCCGCAAGCACTTGGGCTATTCGCACTGGCAGATCGTCTACAGCCTGGAGTTGAGCTCGCTGTTGCCCAGCCTGGCGCTGCCGTTGCTGGTCTGCTTGCTGCTGTGCGCGCTGGCGAGCCTGCTGATGGTGCGCCTGGTACGGCGCATCGACCAGCGCCTGATCATCCCGGCGGCCAATCGCATCGAAGCGTTGGTGGAGAGCGAAGCGTTCAGCAGTGCGGTCATTCGGATCGCCCCGGTGGCCTTGTGCGTGCTGCGGCGCAGTGACGGCGAAGTGGTGCTGGAAAACCCGTTGTCGCGCCAATGGCTGGGCAAGGGCCAGGAGCGCCGACAACTGTGTCTCGACTGGGTTCGCCGTGCCTTCCATGACGCCGAACACGGCAGCACCGACGAGTTGCAGATGGCCGATGGTCGCCACCTGTTCCTGAGCTTTGCACCTACCCGTTACCAACGTGAAGAAGTGTTGATCTGTGCCTTCAGCGACATCAGCGAGCGCAAACAGGTCGAGTTGGCGCTGGAGCAGGCGCGAACCCTGGCGGATGCGGCCAACGAGGCCAAGACCCTGTTCCTCGCAACCATGAGCCACGAGATCCGCACGCCGTTGTATGGCGTGCTGGCCACCTTGGAGTTGCTTGCCCGCACCGAGCTCAACAACCAGCAGCGCGGCTACTTGAATGCCATCGAAGGTTCCTCCGCGAACCTGCTGCAATTGATCTGCGACGTGTTGGATGTCTCCAAGATCGAAGCCGGGCAGTTGTCCCTGGAACTCACGGTGTTTTCTCCGCTGGAACTGGTGCAGGAAGTGATTCAAGGCTACGCCGGTGCCGCCCAGAGCAAGGGCCTGCAATTGTTCAGTTGCCTCGACCCGCACACCCCCGAACGCGTGCGCGGCGATGTCACACGGATTCGGCAGATCCTCAACAACCTGCTCAACAACGCGCTCAAATTCACCGAGAGCGGGCGCATCGTCCTGCGTTTACGCCTGGAAAGCCGTGAGGGCGAGCGCAGCATGTTGCAGTGGCAGGTGGTCGACACCGGCAAAGGCATTGCGGCGCACGACCAGCCCGATTTGTTCGAGCCGTTCTTCCAGGCCAGCGGCAACGCCAATGTGGTGGCGGGCAGCGGGCTCGGGCTGTCGATCTGCAAGCGCCTGGTGCACTTGATGAACGGCACGTTGCGTGTGGTCAGCGAGCCGGGCCTGGGCAGCAGTTTTACCTTCAACTTGCCGTTGGAGCAGGTCACCGACGATCAACCCTGGGCCTTGCCGTTGTTGGGCGAGCGGGTCTATGTGGTGTCACCGGTACGCGAACTGGCCGAGAGCATCGGCGGCTGGTTGCGGCGCTGGGGTGCGCGGGCGCAATTGGGCGTGCCCGAATCCGTCGCCACAGACCCCGGCGCGGTGCTGGTCGAGCTTTATCCTGGCGCGGTCGATGCTGCGCGGCTTCGCTGGTCGGGCCCACGGGTAGTTGCGTCGGCTGATGAGCATGGCGTCTCGCTGGGACCGGGCGCGTGTTGGCAGATCGGCTTGAACAACCTGCACGCGCTCAATCGTGCCGTCAGCCGCGCCCAGGGCATCGAGGAACACCTGTCGCCCATCCCCCGCGAGGCGCCCGCCGAGGTCAGCCTGAACCTGCGTCTGCTGGTGGCTGAAGACAACCTGATCAACCAATTGATCCTGCGCGATCAGTTGGAAGAACTCGGCTGCACCGTGGTGCTCGCCGGCGACGGTATCGAAGCGCTGTCGTTGTGGGGCGAACGCCCGTTCGACATGGTTCTCACCGACGTCAACATGCCGCGCATGAACGGCTACGAACTCACCGAACAACTTCGCCGCTTGGGCTGTTCGCTGCCGATCATCGGCGCCACGGCCAACGCGATGCTCGACGAAGCCGAGCGTTGCCTCAGCGCCGGCATGGACCACTGCCTGGTCAAGCCGTTTACCCTGCGCGCGCTCTATCAGTGCCTGCAGCGCTTTCAAAGGAGCGAGCCTTGAGTGCCTATCGCGTGCTCATCGTGGAAGACCATCCCTTTCAGCATGAGTACCTGATCAACGTGTTCCAGGCCATCGGCGGGTTTGACGTCGACGCGGTCTGGGATGGCGCCACCGCGTTGCAGCGCCTGGCCAGCCAGCATTACGACCTGTTGCTCAGCGACCTGATGATGCCGGGGATGGACGGTGTGCAACTGATCCAGCAACTGGCCGGCCTGCAGGCGCCGCCCGCGTTGGCGCTGATGAGTGTGGCTTCGCGGCGCATGTTGGTGGGGGCCGGGGAGGTCGCGGGCAACTTGGGCCTGACGGTGGCTGGATTACTGTCCAAACCGATCAGCGATCCGCAGGTGCGCAGCCTGCGCGATTGCCTCGACCGGCTGGCTGAACAGGCGCGCACGCCGTGTTGCCATCGCGGCGTCAACCTGGCGCGGGACACCCTGGCCCGCGCATTGACCAACGGTGAGATCCAGGCCTGGTTCCAGCCCAAGAAATCCCTGCACGACGGGCGTATTGTCGGCGCCGAAGCCCTGGCTCGCTGGGTCCACCCGCAGGAGGGCCTGCTGATGCCCGCCGAGTTTCTCGGCGAGATCGAACGCCAGGGCCTGGAAACCCAACTGCTGTCCTGCATCCTCGCCCAGACCCTGACCGCCCAGGCCCAGTGGGCGCAGCTCGGCTACCGGTTGCCGGTATCGATCAACCTGCCAACCCATCTGCTCGACCAGTGCGACCTGGTCGATCGCTTGCTGGCCCAAGTGCTGCAGCGCGACGCGGAGCCCCGGCAAATCACCTTCGAACTGATGGAAAGCTCCACCACACAGTTGGCCAGCAACTACTACGCTGGAGCATGTCGCCTGCGCCTGATGGGCTTCGGTCTGGCCCAGGATGATTTTGGCAAGGGCTTCAGTTCTTACTTCAACCTGGTGTCTACGCCGTTCAACGAGGTCAAGATCGACCGCTCACTGGTGCACGGTTGTGCAGACAACGAACACCTGGCGTCGGCCTTGCAAAGCATCATCGAACTGGGCCGCAAACTGGGCCTGACGACCATCGCCGAAGGCGCCGAAACCCAGGCTGAGCTGGCGGTGCTGAGGCGTTTTCGCTGCGACCAGGTGCAAGGCTTCTTGATTTCCCACGGCGTCGCTGCCGAAAAATTCAGCGCGCTGTTGATCGAAGATGGCCCTGCGCCAGCACTTATCTGAACGGCCGGGGTCACACAGTCAAGAAGCCCAGAGGAAGGGTCATCCGGTCAGCCGGGTGTTATCGGTCAATGCCGGATGAAGCATAGGCCCTACGTCCTGATTCCAGGCTTTTCGCGGTACTGACGATGAAACATGCAAGTCTGCGCCTGGACAAGCTGGCGCAAAGCTCTCAACGCCTGAACAAAGCCCTGTTGTTGCTCACCGGGCTCGCCTTGCTGCTGTCCAGCAGTTGCTATTGGGCAGTGTCGCGTTTGTTGGAAGCCGAACAGGAAAAGATCCAGTTTCACTTTGCCCGTGTGGTGGAAATCATCCATGAGCATGAGGCGTTTCTGCGCAATGTGGCCAGCGGCTACAGCCAGCGCAACTCGCCGCCGTTGCCGGCGGTGCAATCGACGTCGGTGGTGGAGGTGCAGCGCGACGCAGGGCAGGTGGTGTTGCAGGCCAAGGGGTTTGCGCTCTCGCTGCCGTTCACCTTGTCCCATGATCCCGGCTTATCGGCGGATGACACACGGCGCGCGCTGGCATTTGGCGTGCAATTGACCGACTACTACGGCGGATATTGGGCCAGCTCGTTTTATGCATCGCCACAGCTGTTCGTGCTCACCCCTGACAACCTCACCAGCCTAGCTGTGCCCGGCATTGGCGGCCTACGCCAGCATCAGCCGTTGTTGCCCGGACAGTACCGCGAGGTGGTCGGGCGCTTGCATGAATTGCAACAGCGTCAGGCCGCCTTGCTCAATGACAGCCGCGTGCGCTGGATGCGCGCGCCGTCGCAGCTGTATCACGACAGCCGCAGCGTGGTCGCCATGATCGGTCTTGATGTGCCCGGCGCTGTGTTGCCGGCTGCTCAAGGCCAGGGCTTGCTGGCCTTGGCGGCGGTGGTGGATACGTCCCAGGTCGATGAGTTCGAGCGGGTGTTGCGACTGTCGGTCTACAACCAGTTCACCCTGATCGCGCCCGAGGGCGACGTGTTGCTCGGCAGCCTCGGCGACGAACGGATGGCGCCGATGGGCTTGAGCTTCAGCCGCCAGGGCTTGCGCTTCAAGATGACCAGCGCGGGCGGTGAACGCTGGACCGGCTTGTACGCCATCACCTATCAGGACTTCCTGCGCTACGCCAAATGGCCGCTGCTCGGTCTCGGCCTCACGTTCCTCGCCGCCATGCTGCTGGGTTGGTGGATCAATCATTGGTACAAGACGCGCATCGTCATCCCGGCGCAGCGCGCTCAGGAGCGGCTGTTCGAGAGCGAAGCGTTCAACCGCATCATGCTCCACAACGCCCCGGCCGGGCTGTGCGTGGTGCGGCGCAGCGACACGCAACTGCTGCTGGAGAACCAGCGCGCCCTGCAATTGGGCGGCACCGCGTCCTTGCTGGCGGTACTCAAGGCCAACGACGGCGCCGACACCCCCGGCGAAATGTGCCTGGCGGTGGACGGCCGTTATTTGCAGGTTGTGGTGGTGGCCGCGCGCTACGAGGGCGATGACGTGTTTCTCTGCGGCTGCAACGACATCACGCGGCATGTGGACGAAGCCCAATTACTGAACCAGGCCCGCCAGGAAGCCACCGCCGCCAACGAGGCCAAGACGGTGTTCCTCGCGACCATGAGCCATGAGATCCGCACCCCCTTATATGGCGTGCTGGGCAATCTAGAGCTGATGGCCCTGACCGACATGAGCGAGCGCCAGCGTCAGTACCTGGAAATCATCCAGGGCTCGTCCACTGTGCTGTTCCAGTTGATCAGCAACGTGCTCGACGTGTCGAAGATCGAGTCCGGGCAAATGGCGGTGGAGGCGGCTGCCTTCGACCCCCATCAACTGGTGGACGAGTCGGTGCTGGCGTTCACCGCCACGGCGCGCAACAAAGGCTTGCAGATTGACGCCGAGATCGACCCGCAGGTGCCACAGCAACTGCGCGGCGATGCCGGGCGCATTCGGCAGATCCTGCACAACCTGTTGGGCAATGCGATCAAGTTCACCGACTCCGGCCGCGTGCGTTTGCGCCTCACCGTGCAACAGCTGTTCGAGCAGGAAGTCGCCTTGCAATGGCAAGTCACCGACACCGGCGTGGGCATTCCGGAAAAGGCCGTGGAACAGCTCTTCAAACCGTTCTACCAAGTGGCCGGCGGCCAGGATGGCAATGGCGCGGGCCTTGGGCTGTCGATCTGCTCGCGCCTCAGTGAATTGATGGGCGGCAGCATGCGCGTGGTCAGCGAACCGGGCCTTGGCAGCAGTTTTTCGCTGTTCATTACCTTGCCGATTCTCACTTCTGTACCCTCAGCCATCAGCCCGGCGCTGGCCTCGCCCTGTCTGGATGCGCCGTGCCTGAACGTGCGGGTGCTGGTGGCCGAAGACAACCCGGTCAGCCAGGCGGTATTGCAGGAGCAGCTCGAAGCGCTCGGGGCCCAGGCCACCGTGGCGCGGGACGGCGAGCATGCGTTGCAGATCTGGGGCTCGCAGCCTTTTGATCTGGTGATCACCGACATCAACATGCCGCGCCTCAATGGTTACGACCTGGCCCGCGCCTTGCGCGAACAGGGCGTGCAGGTGCCGATTATCGGCGTCACCGCCAATGCGTTGCGCGAGGAAGGCGAACGCTGCCTCGCGGTGGGCATGAATGCCTGGGTGGTCAAACCGCTGAGCCTGAGCATGTTGCGCCAGGCGTTGATGGCGCACTGCAGGCGCGCCACGGCCCTGACGACACCGGCGCCGGACCGCGACCGCGAAGGCTGGATCGAGCTGTCGCCGTCCATGCGCAAACTGATGGGCGAGACCCTGCTGGTCGACGTGCAACTCATTGAACAGGGCCTGGACGCCGGCGACTCCGATCGGGTGCGCCAACGCCTGCACAGCCTCAACGGCGCGCTGGCCAGCGTGCGCGCCGGGCTGTTGTCCAACGCCTGTCAGACATGGGAAAACACCCTCTACGATGGCCCGTTGGACAGCCATGCCACCACGCAGATCCGTGTGTTGTGCGCGCGCTTGACGGCCGTCGCGCAGTGCCTGCTGGCCGAGTCATCCACCTGATGAACGCCCCCTACAAGAGAGCTGAACCATGCGAGACATGAACGTCGTCATAGCCGATGACCATCCCATCGTGTTGGTGGGCGTGCGCGAAATCGTGCAGCGCGACGCCCGCTACCGCCTGGTGGGCGAGGCGGTCAGTTCGACGCAGTTGATCGAGCAGTTGCGCAGCCATCGGCCGCAAGTGCTGATCACCGATTTCAACATGCCCGGCGATGACACTTATGGCGATGGCCTGAAGTTGATCGAGTACATCCTGCGCCACTTCCCCGAGACCCAAGTGTTGGTGCTGACCATGATCTCCAACAGCCTGATCCTCACGCGTTTGCAGGAGTTGGGCGTGGCCGGCGTGATCCAGAAGAACCACCTGCACGGTGAAATCGAGAAAGCCCTGGGCGCCATCAGTGCCCAGCGCAGTTACCGGGCACCGATGCCGGCGGCGACGTCGGTGGTGGGCAACGGGTTTCAGGTGCAGGAGCGGTTCCAGAGCTTGTCGCCGCGGGAGATGGAGGTGCTGCGTTTATTCGTCACGGGGATGAGTGTCAGCGACATTGCCAGGCAATTGAGCCGCAGCAACAAGACCGTCAGCGCACAGAAGATCTCGGCCATGCGCAAGCTGGATGTGGACAGTGATCAGGCGCTGCTGACCTATTGCATCGAGGCCCGGCAGTTTCAGTAGGGGGGTTAGCGGTACGTCATCTGCATCAACAGCGTTGCGCTGTAGCTGCCCGCTTCGGGCAGTTCGCCCACGGTCACCGGCTTGACTCGTAGGGTCAGTTCCAATGGTTCTTTTTCCACCGTCCAGTTGCTGGTTTCTCCCAGACTGAAATCGGCCTTCGCGCTTTTATTCAACAGCCCCAGGCGCAGTCCCAGACCAGCGCGATTGGTGAGCAGGGTCTGGTTGTCAGCGCTGCCCAACCCCGCTGAAAACGTCAGGCTCACCTGGCTGTCAGCTTGGCAGTCGAAGATCAGCGGTACGTCGGTAGCGGCGACGCTGTCATCGACCAACTGGTTGAGGTTGGCGTCACCCAGTTTCAACTGTTGCGAGGTGGGAAAACGTGGTGTGCAGGGCGGCGCGATCAACTTGCCGCTGACATCGATCTTCGCCTCATCCGCCGGTTGCGCAACCGCCGTGCCGGTCACCGCCAGCAGTATCCAGATAAGCGCTTTCATAGGTAGTTGATGGTCATGACGATCGACGAGGTGAACGCGCCCGGCGTCAGGGTGCCTTGTGCGATCAGCTTCGCCTTGAGGCTGATGTCGACGTTGCCGCTCAGGTTGCTGTAGGCCTTGGCGGTGCCTTTGAGGTTGGCCACCGTATTGTCTGCCCACAACAGCGAAACGCCGAGGTTGTCGGCCGTGGTCTTGGCCACGGTGTCGGTGTGCGTGCCTTTGCTGGAAGCGAAGCTTACGTTCAGCGATGAGCCAGCCGGGCAGGTCATTTTCACGGGAACCGCTACGGTATCGGTGGTGCCGACCTGGTCGGTGCGCACATTACCGAATGCTGCCGTGAGGGAGGTGCCAGAAGTCAGTACGCAGGGCGGTCGGGTGAGGGTGCCGCTTACGGTGATATTCACGGTGTCGGCGGCCTGGGCGGCAGTGCCGAGCAGTACCAGGGCGAGCAATGACGTTTTCATGAAAGCCTCATTGGTAATTGATGTTCAGGGTGTATTGGCTCTGGAACGCACCGGCAGGCGATTTCCCAGCCTCCAGTTGCGGCTTGAAACTCAAATTCACGCTGTTGCTGCCGGCCCTCAGTTGCATCGCGCGCGGGCTGGTAAAAACCACCGGGTTGCCGCTGTCGGTCCAGATAGCCTGCATGTTCAGCCCCGCAAGCGTGGTGCGTGACACACCGGTATTGGCGCTGACCACTGACTGGCTCGGCGTCAAGGTCACGTTGGCGCGCATCGACGATGGGCAATTGAGTGACACGCTGGTCGACTGCGAAACGGCGCTGAGATTAGCGCTGCTGATAGTGCCGAATTTCAAGTTGACGGCGCTCGGAGAACTCAAGCTGCAACTGACGGCGCGGACGTTGTAGATGAATAGCCACTCATGGAACCATTCCGCATAGGCCTGCCAACCACCTGTAGAGGTCACGCCAAGCTTCACTCTCGCGGTGCGCCGGCCCGGCGTACTCGGGGCGGTTCCCACTACGTAGTACACGTAAGAAACCGAGCGTCCGGCGAGTATGGGCGCGCAAGTCCCACCCAAGCATGCGGCTCCCCAACTGCCCAGCGGCAGTTGAAGCATATAGGTGTTGCTATAGGGGTCCAGGACCTGCAGGTTAGCGGGGGACGTTCCGGAAATCGCCGTGATTTCCAAATTGGTACCTGCGCCAGACGGGTAGGTACGTACCGCTGTGCAGGTACCGCTGAATGGGACTTTCATCTCGGCTCCGGCGGCGAATTCGTAACCGTTGGATGGATAGCCCGAGAGAGAGCATTTTATGCTTCCACTGATGAAAGCCTGTGCTTGAGGCGACAGCCAACCCAGTACCACCAGTGTCATGAGCTTCAGCAAGCAGTTTCCAGGCTTGATTTTCATGATCATTACTTACGAATCCTTGGCACCCGACCCACCGGCCGCGCGCTCACATTGAATGTTCAGTTGTGTAATCCCACCCTCGGCAGGCCCTTTATCGTCCAGTTTCAATTCGCGGCTGCACCACGGCTGGTTATCCACGCTGATCAACAGGCGTGACTGCGCCGGTACGCCGCTCAGGTACGCACGGCCCTTGTCGGCCACCAGTGTGCTACCCAAAGAGCGCCCATCCGGGGCGAACAGTTCGGCCTTGGCGGCAAACGGTGCCGCTTCGCCGCGTGCATCGATGATGCGGAACAGAATGCGTTGGCCTTTGCGGGTCTCGAAGTCCGCCAGCACAAAGGCACCGCGATTCGGCGTGACCTCCTGCACCAGTTGGGCGATGTCGACGTCAGCCGGCATCGACTGGGTGTCCAGCGACATACGGTTCTTGCGGTAGGGCAGGGCAGACGGCACCACCGTGTAGCCATTGGCATTGGTGCGCACACCCCGCTTGTTGGCGATTCCCACGTCTGCGGCGCCGGGTGTGGCCACGATCACGTTGGTTTCGCCCAGAGGCTGACTGAAAATAAGATTGCGGTCATAGGCGACCACCGAGCCCTCGATGCCCATGTCCAGTTGCCGGCTACCGGAGGTCTCGTTATAGCCGCCGTGCACGATGGCGTTGGGCGCGTCATAGCGCGCGGCAAATGTGCTGCCCATCACGCGGTCATTGGAGTTGACTTGCTGCGACACGCCAGCGCTGTAGGCCAGGGTGTCGTCCTCCAGCGCATTGCCGCTCAACGTCGCCGTGCGCGAGGCCGTGCCCCGCGCGCTCTGGTTCGCGTTGACCGATACACGCTGGTTGCGTGTACCGCCCAGCGGCATGCTGATGCTCAGGGACAGCGTGCGGTCATTGCTGCTGTCCCCTTTGTTAGCGCTCAAGCCGAGTGTGTAGGAAATGTCCCCGACGCTGGCGCTGTAGCCCAGTTGAATCGAGGTGTCGGCATTGCTCTTGTCCCAGTAGTTGGTTTTCGTCACGTTGGCATACACACCGCCGTAGCTGCCCAGTTGCTGGGACACGTTGGCGGTGAAGTTGCTCTTCATATGGCCGCTGCGGTACATCTCCAGCGACTGCTCGTTGGTGCGGCTGTTGAGCGCCTCGTTGAACGAGTAGTAGCCGCCGGTGGAATAGCGATAACCGATCAGGCTGAAGTTGGTGTCGGTGGCCGCCAGGGCTTTGGAGTAGCGAAAGCGAAACGACTGGCCGCTGGCGGTGGTTTTTGCCGGGCCCATGGCTTCGCTGCGCGCGTGGGTCATGTCCACTGAAATCGCACCGAAACCGGCGAAGTCGTGGGCGAACCCTAGCAGGCCGGCGCTGTACTGATCACTCAGCAGGCTGCCGCCGAACAGCGTGGTGCCGCCGGCCAGGCCGCGCCGCAGGGACGCCTGGATAAAACGCGGGGTGTCCTGCTGCGTGGTCGCTTGCGCCGGGCGGTACTGGCCGGCGAATACCGAGTAGCTCTGTTGGCCCTCACGCAGCATGTAAGGCACCGACGAAAACGACTGGGTAAACACCTGGCGCTGGCCATCGGGGTCTTCCACGGTGACTTCAATGTCGCCATTGCTGGCGGTGGGGTACAGGTCGGTCAACGCGAACGGCCCCGAGGGCACCCACTGCTCATGGATCACGTAACCGCGCTGGCGGATGATCACCCGCGAGCGGCCGTTGGCGATGCCACGAATCACTGGCGCGAATTGGCGGGCCTGGTCCGGCAGCATGTCCATGTCCGAGGCAATGCCCAGCCCGCGATAGGGGATGGCGTCGAACAGGTCACCTTCGGTGGTGGAGTCGCCCACGGTGGCAATCGCCATCATGTTGCCCATGTTGCGCTGGGCGTAGGTTTCCATCGACTCCCAACGCCCGGTGTCGCCTGTGCCTTTCTGCCAGGTGGAGAAATTGCGCAGCCGCCAGGCTCCGGCGTTTATACCGCTGCGCAGGCTGCCGAACTGGTCCTGGCGGCTGCCGGTGTCGGACTCCACCGTACTCCCGGAAAAGCTGTAGTTGGTGAACGCTACTTGCTCGCCGTCACTCCACTGCCGGCGGCGTACTTCAAACGGGATGCTGCCCAGGTACGCTTGGGGGATCTCAATCGACAACACCTGGCGGTTGAAATCGTAGTCGTAGACCATCCCGGCCAGGCCTTGGTCGAACGCGATGCAGGTAGCGTCGGCGTCGCTGCGGTTTTGCAGGGCGGTATCGGCAACCCCTTGGCTACGAAAAAAGTCGGTATCCAGGCACGGGAAAAGCCCGGTGGAGGAGCGGTCCGACGTACCGCTGGCGCGAATAAAGCGTACATCGCGCTGCTCGACCGAATGCTCATTGACCAACACGTCTACCCGGTAAATCCCCGGCAACTGGCCTTCGCTCATGGCGCTGACCTGTTGTTTCACGGCGGCCGAACTCTGCCCGCCGCCGATCTCAAGGAACGACGCATCGAACTCGTAGCCAGCCTGTGCAGGGGCCAAATGCAAGGCCAAGGCCGCCGCGATCGGGCAGCCGAAAGCCTTCATGGCGCAACGGCGCATGAATGGGAGTGAACGGGGCATGGGCGTTCCTGAAATGGCGTTTCGAGGTTGGCGCTTGGGTATCAGTGAAGGCGGACGACGGGGGCGGTCACGACGCTGCCGTAGTCATCGATGTAGCTCATTTGCACTTCATCACCGGGCTTGGCCTGGATCGCTAGTTCCTGCTGTTGGCCGGGGCGCAGCACATCCGGTGCCTGGGTGATCGGCTGGCCGTTGAGCTTCAGCTCGCTGACCACAACATGGAATTTGGACGTGTTGTTGAACATCAGCGCGCCGGCATTGGCCTTCCAGTTCACTTGCGCCACCGCGTCCTTGAGTTCGCCTTTAAGGCCAGCGGGGCGGTAGAACAGCTTGATGGTGGTCTTGAGGGCGATCTGCAGCACGTTCTTGCCTTTCTGGTCGTCACTCATGGCCGGGATCGCCTTGACGTTCATCAGGAACAGGCTTTCACGGTCTTGTGGCACATCGGCGCCACCGGCAAAGATCACACGCAGGATGTTTTCCTTGTCGGCGTCGAGCCGGAACAGCGGCGGGGTGACGATAAAGCTGTCGACGCTTTCTTCGCTGGTGCCGCCGAAACGGCTGACCCAGGACTGCACCAGGTAAGGCGAGGTGTCTTCGCGGTTGCTCACATTCAGATTGGCTTCGTTGGAGGCGCCGTTGTAGATCAGGCGCGTGGCGCCTACGGTCACGGCGGCGTCCGCTGCTGCGACATGCCAGAGCGGTAAGAGCGCGAGTAAAAAATACAGTTTCAAACGCATGAGGGGAGACCTTTAAAAGTCCGTAGGCCGGCGCGGCGGCGCCAGGCCCACGGTGTTGACGAGCAATTACTTGTAGGTAACGTCGAAGCTGGCCAGGGCGTTGACTTGACCGGTGCCGATGCCGGACGTGGTCACTGCATCGTCGCCCGTGCCCGTAGTCACATCGGCGGCGGTGCGCACATAGGCGGCGGTGAAGTTGAAGGTGTTGGACATCGCTCGCAGGTCGTAGTCGGCGGTCGCGGTATTCAGTGGAACCGCGTTTCCGGTACGCGCGTCAGCGATCTTGATCGCGATACCTGTGACCTGGTTTTCACCGGTCAGGCCCAGCAGGGTGGAGTCGCTGGCGTCTTCCTGGCCGCTGAAGGTAATCGCGACGTTTTTCTTGGTCGCGGTGCTGCAGTTGTCCAGGCTGATCGAGAACGCTTTCGGCTTGGCGGTGGCGCCCACTGTTTTCCCGAAGTCAGCGATGCGCACCGGATCGAGTGTCACGGACTTGCTCTCGTCGCCGGTTTTGATGGTGCACGCGTTGTCGGTCACGGAACCGGTGAATTGGATCTGCCCGTCCGCAGCCTGTGCGGTACCGGCCAGCAGCCAGCAAGCGCCGCATGCGAGAGTGATTTGGCTCAGTTTGTTCAGCATTGCAATGCCCTTTACGAGATGGATGGTTGTCTGCTTACCCCCCTTGGGTAAGCCAATCCATAGTGCAATGCTGGGATTTGGAGGCACATGAGACAGATCTTAAAAGCTGGCCTACTGATGGCCGTTCGACCGGTGAGTCCATATCCGACGCCGGGCGTGATATTCTGCGCGCCGTCTTGGTCTAGTCTTTCCTTGGTACGTACATCCGTATACGTCCCAGCGGTTGACTGTCGCCCAGGTTGCTGAAGCCAATAAAGATAAAAAGTCAGCGCAGAAGGGACATAAAAGTGAGGTCGATACGTCGGCTTTGTGTGCCCACCCTGTGGCCTTCGTGTGAGTGTGCAAACCCCGCGGTACGTTGCCTGGCGTAGCGTGATTGAGGGTTGCCCATGATCAGGGGCAGTGGGGCGGATGGCGTTTTATCATAGGTGCTACTGATGTTTAAAAAAGTAAACACTGCCCTGCTGGGGCTGGCTTTGTCGCTGGGGATCACGTCCGTTCATGCGGAAGAGGCAAAGAAAGTCGATGTGCTGCTGATCGGCGGCGGCATCATGAGTGCAACCCTCGGTGTCTGGCTTAACGAGCTGGAACCGGACTGGTCGATGGAGATGGTCGAGCGCCTCGACGGCGTGGCCGAAGAAAGCTCCAACGGCTGGAACAACGCCGGTACCGGTCACTCGGCCCTGGCCGAGCTGAACTACACCCCGGAAGACAAGAACGGCAACGTTGAGATCCCGAAAGCGGTCGAGATCAACGAAGCGTTCCAGATCTCCCGTCAGTTCTGGTCCTGGCAGGTCCAGCAGGGCGTGCTGAAGAACCCTCGTTCGTTCATCAACACCACTCCGCACATGAGCTTTGTGTGGGGCGATGACAACATCAAGTTCCTCAAGAAGCGCTACGAAGCCCTGAAAGCGAGCCCGCTGTTCGCCGGCATGCAGTACTCCGAAGACCCGGCGCAGATCGCCAAATGGGTTCCGCTGATGATGGAAGGGCGTGACCCGAACCAGAAAATCGCGGCCACTTGGAGCCCGCTGGGTACCGACATGAACTTCGGCGAGATCACCCGCCAGTTCGTTGCTCACCTGCAAACCACACCTAAGTTCGACCTGAAACTGTCGAGCGAAGTGCAGGACATCACCAAGAACGCCGACGGTTCGTGGCGTGTCAGCTACAAAAACCTGAAAGATGGCACCAAGACTGAAACTGACGCCAAGTTCGTGTTCATCGGCGCCGGCGGCGGTGCACTGCACCTGCTGCAAAAGTCGGGCATTCCTGAAGCCAAGGAATACGCTGGCTTCCCGGTGGGTGGTTCGTTCCTCGTGACCGATAACCCAACCGTTGCCGAGCAGCACCTGGCCAAGGCCTACGGTAAGGCTTCGGTTGGCGCGCCACCGATGTCGGTTCCGCACCTGGACACCCGCGTGCTGGATGGCAAGCGCGTAATTCTGTTTGGCCCATTTGCCACCTTCTCGACCAAGTTCCTGAAAGAAGGCTCGTACCTGGACCTGCTGACCAGCACCACCACCCACAACATCTGGCCAATGACCAAAGTCGGTATTCGTGAATACCCACTGGTTGAGTACCTTGCTGGCCAACTGATGCTGTCCGATGACGACCGCTTCAAGGCGCTGCAAGAGTACTTCCCGAACGCCAAGCAATCCGACTGGCGCCTGTGGCAAGCTGGTCAGCGCGTGCAGATCATCAAGCGTGACGAAGAGCAGGGCGGCGTCCTGAAACTCGGTACCGAAGTGGTCAGCTCCGCCGACAACACCATCGCAGGCCTGCTGGGTGCATCGCCAGGCGCGTCCACCGCGGCTCCGATCATGCTGACCGTGCTGCAGAAAGTGTTCAAGGACAAGGTGGCTACTCCGGCCTGGCAGGAAAAGCTGCATCAGATCGTGCCAAGCTACGGCACCAAGCTGAACGACAGTCCTGAAGCCGTTGCCAAGGAATGGGCCTACACCGCCAATATCCTGCAACTGCCTACACCGCCGGTGATCCCGGCAATGGCTGCTCCCAAGGCGACCGAGGCTGCGAAGCCTGCGGCTGAGCCGAGCAAGCCGGCGTCTGATCTGGCGCTGTAAAAACAGGTAGGGCGCTGATTCAGGTCCAACTGTAAAAAAGCCCGCTGAACCGGTGACGGTCAGCGGGCTTTTTCATGGCCGTGAGAACAGTTCAGCAATCCGACAGACATCACCTGTTAAAAAAGTACCCAGGCCTTAGCAGGAGCGTGGCTCAAATACGGGGGCATTTTTTACTGGTGCAAGTGTTGGGCGTCAGCGCCCGAGGGGGTTATATGTTGCTACGTTACGCAGCATTGGCGGCCATGGTCGTTGCGGCATCCGGGTGTGTGCAAGAGCGTGTCGTGCATGAGCGTCGACCGCCACAACGTGAGTATGTCGAGGTGGTTGCGCCACAACCGCCACCGGTGCAGGTGATCGAGGTCGAGCCTGCGGTACGCGAAGGTTACATATGGTCGCGTGGTTACTGGCGTTGGGAAGGTGGGCGCTATGTTGCGGTACACGGCCATTGGGAGCCTGTGCGCCAGGGCTATCGTTATGTGCATCCGCATTGGGTGCAGCGCAATGATGGATACCACTGGCAGGTTGGTGGCTGGATTCGCTGAGCTTCGTCCTAAGAGGGCTTTTTCGTACCCAAGAGCCTGACTTCCCTTAACAGCGCGGCGCCGAGTTGATCGGTGCCCAACTCCTTGTAACCCACGGCTTTAACCTCACCGTTCTCTTCCGCCTGGATGATGATCACCGGTGTTTCCTTGCCGGTGGCTTCGTCGACGTGCATCGCGTACTGGGGAATATCCAGCTTGATCGGTGTACCCGCTGCCTTGCCCTTCACGTTGATCAGAAACGCCGCGCAGCCAATGTCGACATCTGTACTGGTGGCCGAACGGCCGCTGACGAAGCAGGTTTTCGGTAGCTCAGGCCAGGCGATATCGGCCAGGGCGAGGGACGGCGACAAGGCCAGGGCAGCAAGAAGAAACGAGCGCACGTGGGGCTTTCTCTCGATCAGGGGCAGAGGTGGTTTTTACCAAAGCCCGCCCTTCGCCGCAACGCGCGGGTTCAGGTCAGGCGCTTGATGCCCGCCACCTTGACCGCATTGAGGTCGAAGGTGGCGGTGTGTTCACAACCTTGCCGACGGGCCAAGGCGATAAAAACGATGACCGACCGGCCAGCCCCTTTATCTCACTGCACTACGCGATAACAAGGCACGTACGCCGCACCGCCCGGCAACTTCATGCGGTGCTGGGCGACGAACGCCTGCAACAGCTCATCCAGCGGCTTCATGATGGCCGGGTCGCCGTGGATCTCGTACGGCCCATGTTCCTCGATCAAGCGGATGCCCTTGTCCTTCACGTTGCCGGCCACGATCCCCGAGAAGGCGCGGCGCAGGTTGGCCGCCAGTTCGTGGGGTGGAAGTGCGTGGCTCAGTTGCAGGCCGGCCATGTTTTCGTGGGTCGGGTCGAACGGGCGCTGGAAGCCTTCGTCGATTTTCAGCAGCCAGTTGAAGTGGAACGCGTCGTTGCGTTCGCGGCGGAATTGTTTCACCGCCTTGAGGCCGACGGTCATTTGGCGGGCCACTTCGGCCGGGTCGTCGATGATGATCTGGTAGTGCGCCTGCGCTGCTTCGCCCAGGGTGGCACCGACGAAGGCATGCAGTTGCTGCAAGTACGGCGCAGCCTGTTTCGGCCCGGTGAGAATGACCGGGAAGGGCACGTCGCGGTTGTCCGGGTGCATCAGGATGCCAAGCAGGTACAGGAACTCTTCAGCCGTGCCGGCACCGCCTGGGAAGATGATGATGCCGTGGCCGACACGCACAAAAGCCTCCAGGCGTTTTTCGATGTCCGGCAGGATCACCAGCTCGTTGACGATCGGGTTCGGCGCTTCGGCGGCGATGATGCCCGGCTCGGTCAGGCCCAGGTAGCGGCCGCCGGTGATGCGTTGCTTGGCGTGGGAAATGGTCGCGCCCTTCATCGGGCCTTTCATCACGCCGGGGCCGCAACCGGTGCATACGTCGAGGCTGCGCAGGCCCAGTTCGTGGCCGACTTTCTTGGTGTATTTGTATTCTTCGGTATTGATCGAGTGCCCACCCCAGCACACCACGATCTTCGGTTCCACGCCCGGGCGCAGCGTGCGGGCGTTGCGCAATAGATGGAACACGTAGTCGGTGATGCCTTGGGAGTTGCTCAGGTCGATGCGCTGGCTGTCCAGTTCGTTCTCGGTGTAGACGATGTCGCGCAGTGCGCTGAACAACATCTCACGGGTACTGGCGATCATTTCACCATCGACAAACGCGTCGGCAGGCGCGTTCAACAGTTCCAGGCGCACGCCACGGTCCTGCTGGTGGATGCGCACTTCAAAGTCTTTGTAGGCGTCGAGGATGGTCTTGGCGTTATCGATATGCGCGCCGGTGTTGAGGATCGCCAGGGCGCACTGGCGGAACAGGGTGTAGATACTGCCGGTACCGGCTTCGCTCAGTTGCTGGACTTCACGTTGGGACAGGGTTTCGAGGCTGCCCTTGGGGCTGACGGAGGCATTGATGACTTGGCGTTGGGGCATTCTGATTCCTTGAAAGCACAGCCACCGCACCCGACGAGGCGCGATAGCTTGAGAATGGTGGGCGCCGTAAACGGTCGCACGAGCCGAATATTTACCTCAGGCGCGGGGCCCAGCGCAAATACCGTCCACCCCCATCATGCCGCAGAACTTACCGAATCAGCTTCCAGTTTTTGTAGAAAACCCGACGCAGGGTAACGGCCATCCCGCAAAACCCTGCGATCACGGCGTTGAGCAGCGACGGCATCACCGCAAAGGCGTGCGACCTTATGCAGGCTTTACATCGTTTTCAAGCCTTGCCAGCCTTGTGTGGATTGAATTTTGTAAACGGAAGATTTACGTCTATCGTGACGCTTCGGTTTTTCAGGCGTCATAGACCGGTACGATTGAAGTTGAATGGCCACCATTGGCCTTCGGCACCTTGGAAGAGGCAGAAATTTTTATGATCATCAAACCGCGGGTTCGTGGCTTTATCTGTGTGACCGCTCACCCTGTTGGCTGTGAAGCGAACGTCAAAGAGCAGATCGACTACGTCACTAAAAACGGCGTCATCGAAGGCGGCCCCAAGAAGGTGCTGGTCCTCGGCGCTTCCACCGGCTACGGCTTGGCCGCGCGTATCAGTGCTGCGTTTGGCTGCGGCGCCGACACCCTGGGCGTGTTTTTTGAGAAAGAAGGCGAAGAAGGCAAGCTCAGCTCCGCTGGCTGGTACAACAGTGCTGCGTTCGAGAAGTTTGCCGTCGAAAAAGGCCTGTACGCCAAGAGCATCAACGGCGACGCGTTCTCTGACGAGATCAAGCGCCTGACCATCGAAACCATCAAGAAAGACCTGGGCAAGATCGACCTCGTGGTCTACAGCCTGGCGGCGCCACGCCGTACCGATCCTAAAACCGGTGAAGTCTATAACTCCACCCTCAAGCCAATTGGCAAGGCTGTGACCCTGCGCGGTATCAATACCGACAAAGGCGTTGTGGTCGACACCACCCTTGAGCCTGCAACCCAGGAAGAAATCGACGGTACCGTGAATGTCATGGGTGGCGCCGACTGGCAGCTGTGGATCGACGCCCTGCGTGATGCGGACGTGTTGGCCGAAGGCGCCAAGACCACCGCGTTCACCTACCTCGGCGAGAAGCTGACCCAGGATATCTACTGGAACGGCTCCATCGGCGAAGCCAAGAAAGACCTCGACAAGAAAGTCCTGACCCTGCGCGACAACCTGGCCGCACTGAGGGGCGACGCCCGCGTGTCGGTGCTCAAGGCCGTGGTGACCCAGGCCAGTTCGGCGATCCCGATCATGCCGTTGTACTTGTCGCTGCTGTTCCGCGTGATGAAAGAGCAGGGCACCCACGAAGGCTGCATCGAGCAGGTCTACGGTCTGTTCAAGGACAGCCTGTACGGCAGCGAGCCGAAACTCGACGCCGACGGCCGCTTGCGTGCCGATCTGGCTGAGTTGGAGCCTAAGGTCCAGGACGCCGTTGCGGCACTGTGGGATCAGGTTACTGACGAAAACGTCAACGAGATCAGCGATTTTGCCGGCTACAAGGCGGAGTTCCTGCGCTTGTTCGGCTTTGAAGTCGATGGCGTGGACTACGACGCTGACGTGAACCCGACCGTGAAGATCAACGGTCTGGTCCAGGCGTAAGTGATGTGATTGACAGCGGTCTTGATAACCGGGTTATCAGGCCGCTGTCAGCTCTTTCTTGATTCAAGAAAGACGGTTTTTTGCCAGGGTAAAGTCGGACCGCCTGACAGTGGTCACTTCTTTCTCCCAGAGTGGATTCAGCGGTACGTGATAACCGCTGTCCTTGGCGGTCTTGATCAGTTCTGCCATTTCCCTACTGTCGCGGATGATGCTGATTTCGTTGAATCGGCCCAGTTTTGCCGGCAGGAAAAACGTCGCCGGGTAATTGTCGGCCACTTCCGTCGCCGGGCTGCCCGAGTCCGCATTGTGATGAACCACGCGCTCTCCCTCGCCTATCAACGTTTGATTGATGAGTTCTATCATCTGCTCTATCCGCGGTGTCGCATTGCCGAGGTGGGGATCTTCTTTCTGGTAGAAGTGCGCCGCACTTTCAAAGTCTGCGCGTAGCTCTTTCGGAACCTGCTTGTAGCGCTCAACTCGATCCCTGAAGACACGGTGGGCCACGTCCGGCACGGGGAGTTTGTCCTGTGGACCAAAGTCGCTGATGTGGGGCGCGATCATGTGCAGGTCGTAATCGGCGGTCAACGGTTTGCCTTCTGATTGCTTGGCCAGCACTTCGAGGGGCTTGCCCTGATGAGTGATGAGGTAGCTGTCACTTGAAGGCGACGTGCGATGGCCTTCGAATGTATACGACTGTTGACTGGGCCCGCAGGCGCTCAACTGCAATGTGCCGTCAGGTCCATGGGCTGCCAGTTGGGTTATCTGGCCGAGCTTGAGCAGCTCATCAATGCGCTGGCCCGAGAGTTTCAGAGGGGTTGCAACTGCATGGCCTTCCTGGATGCACGCCTGGATTTGCTCATTGGCCTTGGCCACTTTGGCCGGCGTTTTTTCAGCAAATTGCTCAAGCTTGCTGAGCGCCTGATCCGTACAGATAAAACCTGCCTGGGGGCCCCAGTTGGCGCTTTTCCCTTTGATATGGAAGTCCTTGGTGGGGTGCCCGGCTTCTATCAGGCCTGTTGCCACGGTTTCGACCGGGCGTACGCCAATGATGGAGTTGGTGATTACCGCGATGCCTTGCAAGGGGGCAAGATGGCTCGTCACGATGCCTGTTTGGTTTTTTACTTGGCCGACCAGATCGGCTGCGGGATCATTCGCGCCCTGGGCACGGTAGCTTTGCAGCGCATGAAGGCTGTGCGCGCAAGGGGAAATCACTGAGGAAATCATGCCTGTCATTGAAGTTTCTCCACGTATGTCTACTGCGAAGTTGAACGATTCCCTCCAAACGCCAGCTCCTTGAGTTGTCCGACCGACACTAAGGTGAAAGCGCCCTCAATCGCAGAGAACGAGTGTGACTGTCTGTGTGAAGTTGAACTCGCACAAGTCAGTTAAAACCGCGTACCGCACGGGAGCTCCGCTATTTCCCATCGCCGGGCCTGGTCGAATTCTCAGAGCGTTCCTACTCGCTCTTACATGCTCTTGCAGGTCGCAGGCATGCCAGACTGTGATGGTTATGTCGTTTCACACACGGGAGGACCCCATGACGATTCGCGCAGTAGTGTTTGATTTCGGCGGTGTGTTGTTCGATTGGAACCCGCAACACCTGTACCGCAAGCTGATTGCCGATGATGATGAGCGGCAATGGTTTCTCGAGAATATCTGCACCCAGGCCTGGAACACCGAGCAGGACGCGGGTCGGCCGCTGGCCGAAGCCACGCACGTTCTGGTCAATCAATTCCCGCACCACAAAACCCTGATCACGGCGTACTACGACCGCTGGCATGAAATGCTGCGTGGTCCGTTGCCCGAAGGCGTGGCGATTCTCAGGGCGCTGCATGCAGCCAACATGCCCTTGTTTGGGCTTACCAACTGGTCAGCCGAAACCTTTCCCTATGCCCGTGCCCACTATCCATTCCTGCAGTGTTTTCGCGACATCGTGGTGTCTGGCGAGTTGAAGCTGATCAAGCCCGATCCGGCGATCTACCACGCCAGCCTTAGTCAAGTTCGTGCCCATTTGCCGGATATCCAGCCAGGAGAAGTCGTATTTATCGATGATGTTGCCGGCAATATCGACGCGGCCATCGCCCTCGGCTGGCAAGGCATTCACCATGTGTCAGCCGAACAGACGGCGGCTCGGCTGAGGGAGTTGGGTGTGGGCTTCTAGCGCGCCCATTTCTCCATGGCGAAATCGACAAAGGCGCGCAGCTTTGGCAGGCGATAGCGGTCCTGGCCATACAGCAAGTGCATGGGACGGCTGGGCAGTTGGTAAGTGGTCAGCAACGCCACCAGCTTGCCGCTCTGCAGGTCGGGCTGTACCAGGGCGTCGGGCAGCATGACGATGCCCATGCCTTGCACTGCCGCCTGGCGCAGGGCTTGGGAGCTGTTGATGGTCAGCGAACCGGACACCGGGATTTCCACTTCGCCCTCTGCGCCGGTCATGCGCCAGAGCTTGTCGGCATTGCGCCAGTCGTCGGTGGATGGGTAGGCGAAGGCCAGGCAGTCGTGGTGCTGCAGGTCTACAGGCATCTGTGGCGTGCCACGCCGTTCCAGGTATTGCGGTGAGGCGCACAGGGTGATGGTGTAGTCCTGCATGGGGCGGGCGATCAGGCTCGACGGCTCCAGTTCGCCCAGGCGGATCGCCACGTCAAAGCCGCTGTCGACCATGTCCATACGCTGATTGCTGAGCACCACGTACAGTTTGATCAGCGGGTAGCGTTGCGAGAATTCGCTCAAGGCCGGCGCCAGGCGTTCGGTGCCGAAGGCGGGTGGCGCGGTGATGCGCAGGGTGCCTTTGGGAACGTCACTGTGGGCCTGTTCTGCCAATTGTTCGGAGTCGGCGACCAGTCCCAGCACTTCCAGGCAGCGCTGGTAATACTGGCCACCGAATTCCGTCAGGCTCTGCTTGCGCGTGGTGCGCTTGAGCAGGCTGACGCCCAGGCGTTGCTCCAAGGCGCGCAAATGGTTACCGACCATGGTGGTCGACATCCCACAGGCCTGTGCCGCAGCGGTCATGCTGCCGGTCTCCACCACTTTCACGTACACCGACATTGCCTGGAACAGGTCCATTATCAATCCCTGATTTAAAGTCATTGCAGGAAAGCACAGTTTATCCAGCTGAGGTGGCTAACGATACTTCCATCACCACAACCGGAGCCTGCCACCATGACCGCCGCCTGCCTGATGACCACCTACCAACCCTTGGCCTTGAGTTTTACCCGTGGCCTGGGCACACGCCTATGGGATCAGCAGGGCCGTGAATACCTGGACGCGGTAGCGGGTGTGGCGGTGACCAATGTCGGCCACTCCCACCCGAAACTGGTGACGGCTATCAGCGAGCAAGCTGGCCTGTTGCTGCATACCTCCAACCTCTACAGCATTGATTGGCAGCAACGGCTGGCCCAGCGCTTGACGCAACTGTCCGGCCTGGACCGCGTTTTTTTCAACAACTCCGGCGCCGAAGCCAACGAGACCGCGCTGAAACTGGCGCGGTTGCATGGTTGGAAAAAAGGCATCGAAGAGCCGTTGGTGGTGGTCATGGAGAATGCCTTCCACGGCCGCACGCTTGGCACCATGGCCGCCAGTGATGGGCCGTCGGTGCGCCTTGGTTTTCAGCGCTTGCCGGGGGATTTTCTCAAGGTCCGGTTTGGTGATCTGGCGGCCATCGAAGCACTCACCAAAACGTTTGGTACGCGGATCGCGGCGGTCTTGCTGGAGCCGATCCAGGGCGAAAGCGGCGTGCTGCCGGCGCCGCCGGGTTACCTGCAAGCGCTGCGCGATCACTGCACGCGCCACGGTTGGCTGATGATGCTGGATGAAATCCAGACCGGCATCGGTCGTACCGGCGCCTGGTTTGCTTTCCAGCATGAAGGCATCCTGCCGGACGTGATGACCTTGGCCAAAGGCCTGGGCAACGGTGTGCCCATCGGCGCCTGCCTTGCAAGGGCGGGGGTGGCCCAGTTATTCACGCCGGGCAGCCACGGCAGCACTTTCGGCGGCAACCCTCTGGCGTGTCGGGTGGGCTGCACCGTGTTGGACATTATCGAAGAGCAAGGCCTGTTGCAGAACGCTGCGCAGCAGGGCGAGCGCTTGCTGGCGCGGTTGCGGATGGAATTGGACGAACACCCGCAGGTAATGGCGATTCGCGGGCAAGGCTTGATGATCGGCATCGAGCTGACCAGCCCTTACCGCGAACTGGCCCAGCGCGCTGCCCAGGAGCATGGGCTACTGATCAATGTGACGCGGGGTAAGGTCATTCGCCTGTTGCCGCCGTTGACCCTGGATGCCAAGGAGGTCGAAATGATCGTGCGAGCCATCACCCGTTTATTGGATCAGGCCCATTGAGCCATTCCTGGTTCATTGTCTCTTTATCCCCCAGATACTCCAGCAACCACGCCATGGCCGGGGACAGCTTGTTCTGTGCCCAGGCCACGCACGACGGGCTGGCGGGGAAGGGCCGGGTCAATTGCAGCGCCACCAGTTCACCGCGTTCGATCCACGGCAACACCTGATGCGCTGGCGCCATGCCGACGCACAGACCATCACGCAGGCAATCGATGGCGGACGCCCAGTTCGGCACCACCAGCCGACGTTGGTTATCCAGCGTCCAGGTGTCGCGCTTGGGGAGGTTGCGTGAAGTGTCGGTCATGCACAGTGATGCGAACGGGCGCAGTTGGTCATCGCTGAGCAGCCCTTGCACCGCCGCCAGTGGATGCTTGGCGCTGACCACACACAACCAGTTCAACAACCCCATGTCGCGAAAGGTGAAGTGACTGGCCACCGGCACCGCGCTGGTGGCGCCGATCACAATGTCGGTGCGCTCATCGGCCAGGGCGTCCCACACGCCGTTGTACACCTCGTATTCCAGCAACAATTCCACCTCGGGGAACTGTCGATAGAAATCCAGCACCAACTGCCGGCAACGCTGGGGTTTGACGATGGAGTCCACGGCCACCTTCAACTGACCGCTCCAACCGTTCGCCACTTGCTGACACAGACGCCGCGTGCCGAGCATTTTTTTCATCACGCCTCGGGCTTCGTCTATAAATAGACGGCCCGCCGGGGTCAGCTCTACGTCGCGATGGCGCCGCACAAACAGTGGCACTGCCAACCATTCTTCCAGTTGACGCACCGTGTAGCTGATGGCCGACGGCACGCGGTGCAATTCCTGGGCGGCAGCGCTGAAACTGCCATGGCGTGCCACCGCATCGACTACATCCAGGGAGTATTCAGACCACATGGTGACTGCCTTCAAAATTATTGATAAGAGTGTCCAATTATTATCGCTTCACACAAAATCTGTCAGCCTCATAATGGCCGCCAGTCAGCAAATAGTTTGATGGCAAGATCTACAAGGCTTCAATGAAAAATTCTTTTGGTTTTACCTGGTACCTGGCGGGGCTGAGCATGCTCGGTTATCTGGCCATGGATATGTACTTGCCGGCGTTCGGCGCCATGGGCGAGCAGTTGCAGATTGGCGCTGGCGCGGTGGGGGCCAGCTTGAGTATTTTCCTCGCCGGCTTTGCGCTGGGGCAGTTGCTGTGGGGCCCGTTGTCCGATCGCCTGGGGCGCAAGCCGATCTTGCTCGCAGGCTTGAGTCTGTTTGTGCTGGGCTGCGCCGGAATGTTCTGGGTCGAGACCGCGTCTCAACTGCTGGCCTTGCGCTTTATGCAGGCCATTGGCGTGTGCTCCGCTGCTGTGAGCTGGCAGGCGCTGGTCATCGATCGCTACCCGGCCAACAAGGCTCACCGGGTGTTCGCCAGCATCATGCCGCTGATGTCGCTGTCGCCTGCCCTGGCGCCGCTGTTGGGCGCGATGGTGCTGAACCACTTCGGTTGGCAGGCGATCTTTGGGGTCTTGCTGGGCGTATCACTGCTGTTGCTGCTGCCGACCTTGTTCCTGCGCAGCGTGCCGAAACGGCAGATAGAAACTCCGACACGCCTCGGTTATGGGCAGTTGCTCACTTCCCGGGTGTTCACCGGCAACGTGATGATCTTCGCTGCCTGCTCCGCCAGTTTCTTTGCCTGGCTGACGGCTTCGCCGTTCATCCTTGGCGACATGGGCTACAGCCCGAATGACATCGGCCTGAGTTACGTGTTGCCGACACTGGCGTTTCTGGTGGGCGGCTACAGCTGCCGCAGCGCCTTGCAGCGTTTCCAGGGCAAGACGTTGTTGCCTTGGTTACTGGCGGCCTACTGCATCAGCATGGTGGCGCTGTATCTGGTTGCGACCATGACCGTGCCGACCCTCACCACCTTGCTGATTCCGTTCTGTCTGATGGCGTTGGTCAACGGTGCGAGTTATCCGATCGTGGTGGCGAATGCACTGATGCCGTTTGCGGAAAATTCCGGCAAGGCGGCCGCGTTGCAAAACACCTTGCAACTGGGCCTGTGTTTTCTCAGCAGCCTGCTGGTGTCTTCGATGATCGACCAACCGCTGCTGATCACCGTGATCGTGATGCTGGCGACCGCGCCACTTGCGGTGTTGGGCTACTGGCTGGCGCGGCCGAAGCACACGGCTTCGAAGCTGTCGCGCGTTTAGGCTGACAGTGCGGTCATTGTGAGAGGGGGCAAGCCCCTCCCACATTTTGACTCGGCTGGGTGAGTGGCTAAAACGTGATCTCCATATTCACCGTCGGTGTTGACGTGCGGCTACCCCGGCCGCCGTCCACACCGAATTTGTTGTGCCAGTACTCGTAACCCACCCCGAGGTACAGGTTCGGCTTTACGCTCTTACCCGGTCGTACCGCCACCATCAACGCGGTGCGCATCAAGGCTTCCGGCGCAGTGTCACGGCCATGGTAGTCCTCGCCTTTTTCCCCGACGTAATTGATAAAACCCTGGAATTTTGCCGCGTGGTTGGCGATTTCGAATGGGCGCATCCAAGTCAGGTTAAGCATGTAGGTGTCGTCGAAGGTGTGGTTCGACTCCTGCGCGCCGGGGATGCCGGTGTGATTCTTTTCCTTGTAGTACATCAGGCTCAGGTCCAGCACGCCCACGGTGTTGAACTTCAAGGTCGGGCCGAGCACCAGCGCACGCTTTTTGGCCGAGGCGAAGTTGTTGTTGCGGTTGGCATCAAAGCCCAAGGTCAGCGCGTAATCCTTGATCAGCCCGGTGCCCAGCGGCACATCAAATACGCGTGAGGCGTACAGCTGATGCCGATACACGGCGTACACCTCGCTGCCACCGTGATCAGTGCCCTTGCGCGGGTCGCGGCTGTCGGACAGGAACACGTCCAGGTTCAGGAAATTGCTGCCGTACTGGTAGCCGCTGGCGTGGGTGAAGCTGTAGATGCGCTTGCTGAATTCATCGGGGTTGTTCGGGTTGGTGAACTGCTGGCCGTAGCGAAAGCCTGCGCTGTTGTTCATCCATTCCACCGCGACAGCCTCCCCGCCGCCGAGAAGGGTGAGTGCAACGGTGGCGCCCTGTAATACCTTTTTCATGGTCCTGGTCCTTTGGCGTTCTGGCTCATCACGGCCGGATTGTTTTTGTAACGCCGGCGGAGGGTATCTTGTTCGATTGATTGTATACAACTCTATGGACATCTAGTCCTAACATTGCATACAGTGGCCGCACAACAAAAACAGAGAACCCCTCACCATGACTATCCCGAAGGCGTCACCGCAGCGGCCAGAAGATGAGAATCTCGGCGTCGCCGCCAACATGGCTTACGGCCTGCAGCATGTGCTCACCATGTACGGCGGCATCGTCGCGGTACCGTTGATCGTCGGTCAGGCGGCCGGGTTGTCACCGGCAGATATTGGTCTGCTGATCGCCGCGTCGCTGTTCGCTGGTGGCTTGGCCACCCTGTTGCAAACCCTTGGCCTGCCGTTCTTTGGCTGTCAGTTGCCGCTGGTGCAGGGCGTGTCATTTGCCGGTGTGGCAACCATGGTGGCGATTGTCGGCAGCGACGGCGCTGGCGGGGTGCCGGCGATTCTTGGGGCGGTGATGGCCGCGTCGTTTATCGGGCTACTGATCACGCCCGTGTTCTCGCGGATTACCAAGTTCTTCCCGCCGTTGGTGACTGGCATCGTGATCACCACCATCGGCCTGACGCTGATGCCCGTGGCGGCGCGCTGGGCCATGGGCGGTAACAACCGCGCTGCAGATTTCGGCAGCATGCCCAATATCGGCCTGGCGGCGTTGACCTTGGTATTGGTGCTGCTATTGAGCAAGATTGGCAGCGCAACCATCTCGCGCCTGTCGATCCTGCTGGCGATGGTCATCGGCACGGTGATTGCGGTGTTCCTCGGCATGGCGGACTTTTCCGGCGTGACCCAGGGCCCGATGTTTGGTTTCCCTACGCCCTTCCATTTCGGCATGCCGACCTTCCACATCGCGGCAATCATTTCCATGTGCATCGTGGTGATGGTGACCCTGGTGGAAACCTCGGCCGACATCTTGGCCGTGGGCGAAATCATCGACACCAAAGTCGACTCTAAACGCCTCGGTAATGGCCTGCGCGCCGACATGCTGTCGAGTATGTTCGCGCCGATCTTCGGTTCGTTCACCCAGAGTGCGTTCGCCCAGAACGTCGGCCTGGTGGCGGTGACCGGGGTGAAGAGTCGCTTTGTGGTTGCCACCGGTGGCCTGTTCCTGGTGATCCTTGGCCTGCTGCCATTTATGGGGCGGGTGATCGCCGCGGTGCCCACCTCGGTGCTGGGCGGTGCCGGGATTGTGCTGTTCGGCACCGTGGCGGCCAGTGGTATTCGCACCCTGTCGAAAGTGGATTACCGCAACAACATGAACCTGATCATCGTCGCCACCTCCATCGGTTTTGGCATGATTCCGATTGCAGCGCCGAGTTTCTACGATCAATTCCCTAGCTGGTTTGCGACCATTTTCCACTCGGGCATCAGCTCGTCGGCGATCATGGCGATCTTGTTGAACCTGGCGTTTAACCACTTCACGGCGGGCAATTCGGATCAGCAGTCGGTGTTCGTGGCGGGGACCGAGCGCAGTTTGTGCTTCCACGACGTCGCGGCGTTGCGGGATGGAGATTACTTCAGGGGCGGCAAGTTGTTTGATGCCGAGGGCAAGGAGATTCCGCTGGTAGCGGAGGTGCCCAGGAAAACAGCGCAGCCTGAAACCACAGAGGTCTGAAAATGTGGGAGGGGGCTTGCTCCCGATAGCAGGGTGTCAGCCACAGTAGTCGTGACTGACCCAGCGCTATCGGGAGAAAGCCCCCTCCCACATTTGGAACTCAACCAGCCTTGCGAACGGGGTGCGGCACTGAACAGGCCTCATCCAAAAACTTCACCACGGTCCCCATGCAGGCCTGGCGTTCTTCTACGTGGGGCATGTGGCTGGAGTCTTCGAACAGCGCCCAGCGTACATCCGCGATCTCATCCAGAAACGGCTTGACCACCAGTGGGGTGGCCTCGTCATGTCGGCCCGAGATCACCAGGGTCGGCACCTTGATCGCCGAGAGGCGGCCAATGGATTTCCAGTCCTTCAGACTGCCGATCACGTGGAACTCAGTCGGGCCGCTCATGGCGTGATAAACCGTAGGGTCTGAATCGACCTGGGCGAAAGTGCGCGCCACTTCCTCCGGCCAGGGGTTCACGCGGCATACGTGCTGGTCATAGAACACCCGCGAGGCGGCGAGGTATTCCGGGTCTTGATAGGTGCCAGCGGCTTCGTGCTTGAGCAGGGTTTCGTGCACGCCTTCCGGCAGCAATTGGCGCAGGCGATTGGCCTCGCTGACCCAGGTGCGCATGCAGGTCGGGGA
This sequence comes from Pseudomonas sp. PGPPP1, assembly GCF_002255865.1. Classification (NCBI taxonomy): domain Bacteria; kingdom Pseudomonadati; phylum Pseudomonadota; class Gammaproteobacteria; order Pseudomonadales; family Pseudomonadaceae; genus Pseudomonas; species Pseudomonas sp. PGPPP1. The sequence goes on from NZ_NKIG01000012.1 coordinate 157,923, forward strand.
GTTGGCCGGGATGAACGCGCGCAAACCCTTGGGTTGCAAGATTGCATGTTCACTGCCGAGCATGCCGCCCCAGGACTGGCCGAGGATCGCGTAGTTGTCGCTGATCTGCAGGTGATCCAGCAGGTTATCCAGTTCTTTGAGGAACAAGTCGACGGTCCAGAAGGACGGATCTTTCTCAGGCAAATGCGTGGAGCGGCCATTGCCCAGTTGGTCGTAGTGGATGACCGCGTGGCCGCTGGCTGCGACGTCCTTGAAGGCGTCGACATAATCATGGGTACAGCCGGGGCCGCCGTGGATGACGACCAGTGGTGTACGGCCGCTGGACAGGTCGCCAGTGACGCGATACCAGGTTTGGTAGGCGCCAAAGGCCGCATACCCTTCGCGGATTTTTTCGATGAATTCCATTTCGTACCCTGCTCTGAAAAAAGGCTCAGGGACACGATAGTCTGCGCGCGAAATTTAGGTAACTAGCAAAACAGCTAGGTTTTGCCGATGGATCAGTCTTCCAGCAGGCGGTAATGGGTAGCCCGAACCACCGCCTGGACTCGGTTTTTGGCGCCCAGCTTGTGCATCGCCGAAGCCAGGTGCAGCGTGACCACCGCCAGCGAACGGCTCAACTGCGTGGCGATTTCAGCAGCGGTCAGGCCTTCGGCGGCCCATTTCAGGCACTCGCGTTCGCGTTTGGTCAGGTGAATATGGGGGTAGGTGCGCAGTTCCTTGCTGAACAGCGGGTAGGCTGCTTCCTGCAACGCATGGGAAATCACACTGAAATCCGACAAAGTTTGCTGCGCGTCCTGCAACACCGTGTGCGCGCTACCGATACGCAGGCCGGTCAGCGAAGCAAAGCCACCACGGGGCAGGTGGATCGGTACGCTGACGCCGCAGGTCAGCTGCTGGTCATGCAGGTAGGATGAAACCGGCGCGTGGCACGGATCGATGATTTTTTGCAGTGGGGTGTCGGCCTTGGCTTCGTAGGACCATACGAACGGCGATACCGTGCTCAGGGCCAGGTGTTGCACCGGATCGATCTGGTAAAACCCTTTACTGCACCATAATGCGTGCCAGTCGGGTGGCGTATTGCGCAGTTCCAGCACCGAGGGGGTGATCAAAGCGCCGTCCTGGTCGATCGGCACGGGGGAGTAGTCGTACACCAGCGCATCGAAGCCTAACTGTTGAGCGAGGATAAACGCGTTGTCCATCTGCTCATCCAGGCTCCTGCCCGGCATCAGACGATTGTTGAAGGCAGTCAGCTTGGTCAGCATCCGTTCTGCTCCCGAATTCATTTGAATCTCGACATGCGGCAAGTAGAATGCCACGCCCCGGCGAAGGACTGCCAGGCCAAACCTATAAGAACTACTAGGTTATGGACGCGCGGCATCCTCGGTAGTGTTGGCCTGACAAGCGGCCGCTACTCGCCAGGCCGATACAACACAAGGAATGTATGCATGTGGCGTGAAATTGCCCCCGACCAGCAGTACAACGTGCAAGTCGACGGCCATAACCTCGTGGTCTACAGCTTTGGCGAAGGCGATGAGGTGCTGTTGTGCCTCAACGGCGGGCCAGGCCTGCCGTGTGACTACTTGCGCGACGCCCATGGCTGGCTCAAAGAGCATAACCTGCGAGTGGTTGCATTCGACCAGCTTGGCACGGGGGCATCAGCCAGACCGACCGATGTTTCCCTGTGGGAAATACGCCGTTATGTCGAAGAAGTCGAATCCGTGCGCCAGGCACTGGGGCTGGGCCGTGTGCACTTGCTCGGGCATTCATGGGGCGGCTGGCTGGGCATCGAATACGCCATCCATTATCCCGACGCGCTGAAAAGCCTGATCCTGGAAAACACTGTCGGCGACATTCCGCACCTGTCCCAGGAGCTGGAGCGCCTGCGCGGCGCCTTAGGCAGCGAAACCGTGGCCATGATGCAGCGCCATGAAGCCATGGGCACTCTCGATCACCCGCAGTACCAGGCCGCGATCACCTTGCTCAACTATCGCCACGTGTGCCGTCTGGACGAATGGCCCGAGCCGGTCAAACGCGCCCTCGGCGACTGGAACATGGGCCCCTACGAAACCATGCAGGGCCCTAACGAATTCCTCTATGTCGGCAACCTCAAGGACTGGAACCGCATCCCCGAGATGGCCGATTTCAAGATGCCGATCTTGATCACCACCGGCCAGCACGACGAACTCACCCCGGCCTGTGCCATGCGCATGAAAATGGCGGCCAGACACGCCGAACTGCATGTATTCCCCAACAGCAGCCATATGCCGTTCTACGAAGAACCCCAGGCGTATTTCCCGGTGCTGCTGGACTTTCTTGCTCGCCACCGAGGCTGACGGATGAACTTGGCGCGCTACCGTTTTGTGCTGTCCCGGCCGCTGCAATTGCTGCCGGTGCTGTTTGGCATCAGCCTGATTACCTTTGTGCTGGTGCGCTCGATCCCCGGCGACCCGGCGCGTGCGTTGCTCGGCTCGCGCAGCACACCGGACGCGTTGCTGAAAATCCGCGCCCAGTACGGCCTCGATCAGCCGTTGTGGCTGCAATATTTCTATTTTCTGAAGAACCTCCTGAAGGGCGACCTCGGTCAATCGCTGCTGTACAAGGTCGACGCGCTGAAGCTGATCGTCACCCGTATCGAGCCGACCCTGGTGCTGGTACTCGGCAGCGTGGTGCTGGCGCTGCTGATCGCGGTGCCCCTGGCAACCTGGGCTGCGCGCAATAAAGGCGGCTGGGCCGACAACCTGATCCGCGTGTTCACCACGGTGGGCCTGGGCATGCCGGCGTTCTGGCTGGGCTTGATGCTGATCCTGCTGCTGAGTGTGAAATGGGGCTTGTTCCCGGTGTCCGGCTACGGTCGCACCTGGCTGGACAAGGCACACCATATGGTCCTGCCGTGCCTGACCATTGCCCTGGCGCTGTCGGCAGTACTGGTGCGCAACCTGCGGGCGAGCATGTTGATGGAGTTGCAGGCGGACCACGTTACCGCCGCCCGTGCGCGCGGACTGTCCGAAGCCGCCGTGTTTCGCCGCCATGTGTTGCCCAATTCCCTGGTGCCGGCGGTCAACCTGCTGGCAGTGAATATCGGCTGGCTGATCAGCGGCACGGTGGTCATCGAAAGCCTGTTCGCCATTCCTGGCATCGGTCAGTTATTGGTGCGCGGCATCTTTACCCGCGACTACATGGTGGTGCAGGGCGTGGCCATGGTGTTGGCCTGCGCGACGGTGGTGGTCAACTTCATCGCGGATGTGGCGACGGTGGCCCTCGACCCGCGGGTGAAAATGCAATGAGCAGCCGCCCGTTGATTGCCCCATGGCGCTTGCGCCTGCGCTTTGGTTTTCGCAATGGCTGGCTGACGGCCGCTTGGGGGCTATTGATACTGTTGGTGTGGTTGACCCTGGCGCTGTTTGCGCCATGGATCGCGCCTTTTGATCCGATTGCACAGAATACCGATATCAGTTTGATCGGTCCCAGCCTGGCCCATCCATTCGGCACCGATAACTACGGTCGTGACATTCTGTCCAGGGTCATCTGGGGCGCACGTATTGACCTGCAGCTGGCCATCATCGGGGTCATTTTCCCCTTCATGATCGGCACCTTTGTGGGCGCGGTCTCAGGTTACATCGGCGGTCGTTTCGACAGTTTCTGCATGCGTGTGATCGATGTGATCCTGGCGTTCCCGTTCCTGGTGCTGATGCTGGCGATCATGGCCATCCTCGGCCCGGGCCTGAAGAGCTTTTACATCGCCATGGCGCTGGTGGGTTGGGTCTCGTATGCGAGGCTGATCCGTTCGCAGATCCTGGTGCTCAAGGAAAGCGACTTTGCCCTGGCCGCCAAGAGCCTGGGTTTTGGTCATGGGCGCATCCTGTTCCGGCATTTGCTGCCGAATGCGATGTTTGGCTCGATTGTGTTTTCCATGTCCGATGCGGTGCTGGTGCTGCTCAACGGTGCCGCCGTGAGCTACCTGGGCCTTGGGGTGCAACCGCCGACCGCCGAATGGGGGACGATGGTCGCCGAAGGGCAGGCGTTTATTACCACGGCCTGGTGGATCTGCACCTTTCCGGGGTTGGGCATCGTGACCCTGGCCATGGGTTTCAGCCTGTTGGCTGATGGGGTGGCGCAAGTGTTAGGGGATCGGTCATGAGTCTGCTTCAGGTACGAGACCTCAGCGTAATCGCCAATAACGCGGGGCGCGATGTCACCTTGGTCGACCGCGTCTCCTTCGACCTGGCCGAAGGCGAAATCCTTGGTTTGGTGGGCGAGAGCGGCTCGGGCAAGACCATGGCCTGCCGAGGCCTGATGCGGCTGCTGCCGTCGCCTGATCTGCGCGCGCAGGGCGGTGCCGTGTGCCTGGCCGGTCAGGATCTGCTGTCACTGGATGACGCGGGCATGCGTGCGATACGCGGCGGGCAATTGGGCATGATTTTCCAGAACCCCAGCAGCCACCTCGACCCGCTGATGCGCATTGGCGAGCAGATCGCCGAGGGTATTCGCCTGCACCAGGGTGCGTCGAAAAAAGACGCCCGACGACACGCCATCGACGTACTGCGCCAGGTGGGTATTCCCGATCCACAGGCGCGCGTCGACAACTATCCTCACGAGTTTTCCGGCGGCATGCGCCAGCGCGCCATGATCGCCGTGGCCTTGGCCTGCAACCCAAGGGTCCTGATCGCCGACGAGCCGACCACCGCCCTGGATGTGACTGTCCAGGCGCAAATCCTGCGTCTGTTGCTGGACCTGCGCGACCAGCGTGGCTTGTCGATCATCATGATCACCCACGACTTGGGCGTGGTGGCGCAAACCTGCAATTCCATCGCGGTGATGTACGCGGGGCGCCTGTGCGAACACGGCAGTAAGTACGACCTGCTGGCCCATCCGCAACATCCGTACACCGCTGGCCTGATTGACTGCCAGCCGGCCCACAGCAGTGGCCACGCCTTGTTGCGCACCATTCCCGGCCAGCCGCCGTTGCTGGATGCCTTGCCCGGCGGCTGCCGCTTCAATCCGCGCTGCCCGCAGGTCGGTGCCTTATGTACCGAGGTGCTGCCAGAAGGTGCCCGCGTAGCCTGTCACTATCCGCTGGGAGCGCGACCATGAGCCTGTTGCAGATCAAGGATCTGGAGGTGCGCTTTGCGGCGTCAGGCAGCGGTTTGTTTGGCCTGAACACGCAGTGGGTGAGGGCGGTGAACGGTGTGTCGCTGAACCTGGCGGCCGGCGAAACCCTCGGGTTGGTGGGCGAGTCCGGCAGCGGTAAAAGCACCCTTGGCCGGGCGATCCTGCACCTCAACCCGATCAGCGCCGGGCAGGTGTTGTTCGATGGTATCGACATGGCCCATGGCAGCGCGATCGACATCGCGCGTTTGCGCCATGAAACGGCGATGATCTTTCAAGATCCCTACGCCGCGTTGAACCCGCGCCAGACCATCGGCGAAACCATCGCCGAGGTGCTGCGGGTGCAGCGCAAAGTCCCGGCAGAGCGCATCCCGGCGCGCGTCAATGAACTGCTTGAGCTGGTCGGCTTGCGCCCCGAACTGGCCAGTCGAAAACCCGGCTCCCTCAGTGGCGGTCAATGCCAGCGCGTCGGCATTGCTCGCGCCTTGGCGGTGGAACCGCGCCTGATCATCGCCGATGAGTGCGTGGCCGCGCTGGATGTGTCGATCCAGGGGCAGATCATCAATCTGCTGTTGGAACTGCAACAGCGCATGAACCTGGCCATCCTGTTTATCGCCCATGACTTGGCCATCGTGCGGCGCCTGTGCGACCGCGTGGCGGTGATGTACTTGGGCAAGATCGTCGAGGAAGGGCCCGTTGAGGCAGTGTTCAGCGCGCCGCGTCATCCCTATACGGCGGCGTTGATCCAGGCGATTCCGGAGATCGATCCGCATCGGCCATTGCCTGCAGAACCTTTGCCCGGTGAGCCACCGAGCCCACTGAATTTGCCCACCGGCTGTGCCTTTCACCCACGTTGCCGGTATGCGCGCGCCATGTGTTCCGTGGCGTCGCCGCCTACTCATTTCCTGCACGAGCATCGATACAGTTGCGTGCTTGAATCACCTTTGCTTTGACCCTTCCCTGCCATTCATGAACAAGGAGTTATGACATGCAATCCCGTCACTTGAAGTTGCTCGCCGCCGCTACGCTTACGGCTTGGTCGCTGACCGCTGGTTTGGCCCAGGCCGCTGGCGTCCTGACTATTGGCTGCCGTGAAGACAGCACCACGTTCGACCCGATCAAAAGCGCGCAAAACCGCGACACGTGGGTGTTCGCCAACGTCTACGACACCCTGGTGCGCGTGGATAACCTGGGCACCAAGATGGAACCGGGCCTGGCCGAAAGCTGGGACATTTCCAAGGATGGCCTGACTTACACCTTCAAACTGCGCGATGCGAAATTCTCTGACGGCTCGCCGATCACCGCTGAAGATGCGGCGTTTAGCCTGCTGCGCATCCGCGATAACAAAGCCTCGCTGTGGGCGGACCCTTTCAACCTGATCAACACGGCCAACGCCGCCGACCCGAAAACCCTGGTCGTCACCTTGAAGACGCCTGCCGTGGCGTTCCTCTCGCAACTGGCTTCCCCGACGGTTTCGATCCTGTCGGAAAAAGCCATGACCAAGATGGGCGAAGACGCCTACTCGGAAAACCCGGTGACATCCGGCGCGTTTACCGTGGAGGAGTGGCGCAAGGGCGATCGGGTGATCCTGAAGAAGAACCCGAACTTCTGGCAGGCCAAGAATGTGAGCCTGGATGGCGTGGAGTGGGTCTCGGTGACCGACGACAACACGCGCATGCGCATGGTGCAGAACAACGAGCTGGACACGGCGATCTTCGTGCCGTTCTCCCGGGTTGAAGAGCTGAAGAAAGACAAGAACGTGGTGATCCACGCCGACCCTTCCACCCGTGAAGATCACCTGTTGATCAACCACGCCCATGGCCTGCTGGCCAAGCCGGAAGTCCGTCAGGCGCTGGACATGGCCATCGACAAACAATCGCTGGTCAAGACCGCCACCTACGGTCAGGGCACCGTGGCCTATTCCTACATTCCAAAAGGTTCGCTGTACCACTACGCCAACAACCTGCAACGCCCGTACGACCCGGCCGAAGCCAAGAAATTACTGGCTGCTGCCGGTGCCAAGGACTTGAAGCTGAACTACGTGGTCAACGCCGGCAATGAGGCTGACGAGCAGATCGCGGTGATCATCAAGGACCAGTTGGCCAAAGTCGGCGTCACCGCCAACCTGCAGAAGGTCGACCCGACTCAAAGCTGGCAGATGCTGGTGGACGGTGAGTACGATATTTCCGTGATGTACTGGACCAACGACATCCTCGACCCGGACCAGAAGACCACCTTTGTGCTGGGCCACGACACCAATCAGAACTACATGACCCGCTACAAGAACGACAAGGTCAAGGACCTGGTGGCTGCGGCGCGGATTGAGGCGGACCCGGTCAAGCGTGAGCAGATGTATGTCGAGCTGCAAAAACTGGCGAAACAGGATGTGAACTGGATCGACTTGTACTACAGCCCCTACATCAACATCTCACGCAATAACGTGAGCAATTTCCTGCAAAACCCGCTGGGGCGCTTCACCCTTGAGGAAGTGGTGAAGAACTAAGTAAACCCAATGTGGGGCGAGACCTGTGATGAGCGGGCTTGCCCCGCGCTGGGCTGCGAAGCAGCAGTACAGCCAGCGCGATCTGACAGAGAGATCGCGCTGGCAGGTTTTGGGGCCGCTTTGCAGCCCCGTGCGGGGCAAGCCCGCTCACTACAAAAGCCAACTCACACAGCGAGTTGGGTGTCAGATGTTACTGCGCATCAAACGCCTGCCCATTGATGCCGGCACTGTCCGGCCCCATCAGGTACAGGTACACCGGCATGATCTCTTCCGGCGCGGGCCTTTCCATCGGGTTCTCCCCCGGATACGCCTGGGCCCGCATGCTGGTACGAGTGCCGCCAGGGTTGATGCTGTTGGCCCGCACCGCTGCCACATCTTCAAGCTCATCCGCCAGGGTCTGCATCAAGCCTTCAGTGGCAAACTTCGACACCCCATAAGCGCCCCAGTACGCGCGGCCCTTGCGGCCTACGCTGCTGGAGGTGAACACCACCGACGCATCCTGGGACAGCTTGAGCAGCGGCAACAAGGTGCTGGTGAGCATGAACATTGCGTTGACGTTGATGTGCATCACCCGCATGAAGTTCTCACCGGAGAGCTGCTCGATGGGCGTGCGCGGGCCGATGATCGAGGCGTTGTGCAGCAGGCCGTCGAGGTGGCCGAATTCTTTTTCGATCATGGCTGCCAGCTCATCGTATTGATGGGGCAGGGCGGTCTCCAGGTTGAATGGGATCACCACTGGCTGCGGGTTGCCGGCCGCTTCGATTTCGTCGTAGACCTGGGCCAGATTGGCTTCGGTTTTGCCTAACAGCAGCACGGTAGCGCCATGGGCGGCATAGGCTTTTGCCGCCGCCGCGCCAATCCCGCGACCGGCGCCGGTCACCAGGATGACCCGGTCTTTGAGCAGTTCTGGACGTGCAGAGTAATCAAACATAAAAAGCCTCGACAGAATTCAGCAGGTTACAAACAGCGAGCTGGAAAACACTGAAGATCCCCTGTGGGAGGGGCTTGCCCCCGATACTGGTGTATCAGTCAGCAAATGCAGTGACTGACACACTGCAATCGGGGGCAAGTCGAATCGTCGAACCGCCCCTCCCACATTTGGATCTTTATCAATCACTAAGGCCGGTGAGCCATTAGCAACTGCACAGTGCGTTATCCAGCACCTTGCGCAGTTCCAGTGGGTGATCCACCACTACATCTGCGCCCCAGTGGCGTGGGTTGTCGTCCGGGTGGATATAGCCGTAGCTGACCGCCGCCGTGCGCGTGCCGGCATCGCGGCCGGACTCGATGTCGCGCAGGTCATCGCCCACGAACAACACGCTGGCCGGGTCCAGACCGAGCATCTTGCACGCCAGGATCATCGGTTCCGGGTCCGGCTTGCTGTTTGTCACGTGGTCCGGGCAGATCAGCAGGGCCGAACGCTCGGCCAGGCCCAACTGCTGCATGATCGGTTCGGCGAAGCGCAATGGCTTGTTGGTGACGACGCCCCAGACCAGCTTGGCCTTCTCGATGTCTTCCAGAAGCTCGGCCATGCCGTCGAACAGCTTGCTGTGCACCGCGCAGTCCTTCAGGTAGCGCTCCAGGAATTCCTGGCGCAGTTCCTCAAAGCCCGGTGACTCCGGGTCCATCGAGAAAGTCACGGCGACCATCGCCCGCGCACCGCCGGAAATTTCATCGCGAATATGCTGCGGGTTGATCGGCGCCAGGTCGCGGTCGGCGCGCATGGCCTGGCAGATGGCGATGAAGTCCGGCGCGGTGTCCAGCAAGGTACCGTCCATATCGAAGAGAACCGCTCGCAACTTCACAGGCTTACTCCTCGCGCAGGGTCTGGATCATGTAGTTGACGTCAACGTCGCTGGCCAGTTTGTAGTGCTTGGTCAGCGGGTTGTAGGTCAGGCCGATGATGTCCTTGACGGTCAGCCCAGCCTGGCGGCTCCAGGCGCCCAGTTCGGACGGGCGGATGAATTTCTTGAAGTCATGGGTGCCGCGCGGCAGCAGCTTCATGATGTATTCGGCGCCAATGATCGCGAACAGGTAGGCCTTGGGGTTGCGGTTGATGGTGGAGAAGAACACCTGGCCGCCGGGCTTGACCATGCGGAAGCAGGCGCGGATCACCGAGGAGGGATCCGGTACGTGCTCAAGCATCTCAAGGCAGGTGACCACGTCGAACTGCTCGGGCATCTCTTCAGCTAGGTCTTCGGCTGTGATCTGGCGGTATTCCACGTTCACGCCGGACTCCAACTGGTGCAGTTGTGCCACGGCCAGCGGCGCTTCACCCATGTCGATCCCCATCACCGTGGCGCCGCGCTGGGCCATGGCTTCGCTGAGGATGCCGCCGCCGCAGCCGACGTCCAGCACCTTCTTGCCGGCCAGGTTGACGCGTTCGTCAATCCAGTTGACCCGCAGCGGGTTGATGTCGTGGAGGGGTTTGAACTCGCTTTCGCGGTCCCACCAGCGGTGGGCCAAGGCTTCAAACTTGGCGATTTCTGCGTGGTCGACGTTGCTCATGGTGAATCCTCTAAATCTGATAAATCGGTTTGTCGGTCCTGAACACTCAGGTTCAGAGCCAGCGTTATTCGGTGTGCCCGCTGATGCGTTTTCCCCAGGCAATGGCCGTGGCGGTCAACTGTTGTTCATCCATGCGGGTGAGTTGCCGATCGTCGAGCAACTGCTTGCCGGCGACCCAAAGGTGTTTCACGCAATCGCGCCCGGTGGCATATATAAGCTGTGAGACCGGATCGTAGATCGGTTGTTGCGCCAGCCCTGTGAGATCGAAGGCGACCATATCCGCCGCCTTGCCCACTTCCAGGGAGCCAATCTCGCTTTCCAGGCCCATGGCCCGCGCACCGTTGAGCGTAGCCATACGCAATGCACGGTGCGCGTCCAGCGCGGTGGCCGAGCCGGCGACGGCCTTGGCCAGCATCGCAGCGGTGCGGGTTTCGCCCAACAGGTCCAGGTCATTGTTGCTGGCGGCGCCATCGGTGCCGATGGCCACATTGACCCCAGCCTGCCACAGACGCTCCACCGGGCAGAAGCCGCTGGCCAGTTTAAGGTTGGATTCCGGGCAATGGATAACGCTGGTGTTGCTTTCTACCAGCAAAGCCAGGTCGTCCTCGCTGATTTGAGTCATATGAACGGCCTGGAAGCGCGGCCCCAGTAATCCGAGGCGGCCCAAGCGTGCCAGCGGGCGTTCGCCGGTCTGTTCGACGGCTTGCTGCACCTCGAAGGCGGTTTCGTGCACGTGCATATGGATCGCGGCGTCCAGCTCTTCGGCGATCACCCGAATCTTTTCAAGGTTGGCATCGCACACGGTATAGGGCGCGTGGGGGCCGAACGTAATCTTGATGCGCGGGTGGTGCTTGAGGTCGCCGAACAGCTCGATGCCCTGGCGGATCGCCTCATCGGCGGTGCTGGCGCCGGGAATCGGGAAGTCGAGGATCGGAATCGCGATCTGTGCACGCATGCCGCTGTTGTGCACGCAATCGCTGGCGACCTTGGGGTAGAAGTACATGTCGGAGAAGCAAGTGATGCCGCCCTTGAGTTGCTCGGCGATGGCCAGGTCGGTGCCATCACGCACGAAGGCTTCATCGACCCACTTGGCTTCGGCGGGCCAGATGTGTTTTTCCAGCCAGGTCATCAAGGGCAGGTCATCGGCCAGGCCGCGAAACAGGCTCATCGCCGCGTGCCCGTGGGCGTTGATCAGGCCTGGGCTGAGCAGCATCCCTGGCAGTTCGCGCACCTCAGTGGCTGACAGCTTCAAGGCAGCGGCCCGCGGCCCGATAAAGGCAATGCGCCCATCGCGGATGCCCACGCCATGTTCCTTGAGCACCACGCCAGCAGGTTCGACAGGTACCAGCCAGGTTGGCAGTAGCAGTAAGTCGAGCGGGGCGGCAGTGGAGGTCATCGCAGGCTTCTTCCCGGGCAGCTATAAAAGAAGCGCGAAGTATACCCGAGCGTCCTGGCTGGCGGATCGCTATAATCGGCGGCTTTTGTTCATGAGTGCGGAGTAAGGGATGCGCGACCGACTGTTGGCAGCGGAGAAAGTGAAGGCCATCGATTGGCGTGATGGCACGCTGCATCTGCTCGATCAGCGTGCCTTGCCGTCCCAGGAAAACTGGGTGGCCTGCTCCACGGTCGACGATGTGGCTGCCGCCATTCGCGCCATGGTGGTGCGTGGTGCGCCGGCCATCGGTATCAGTGCGGCCTATGGCTTGGTACTGGCCGCCCGTGATCGTATGGCCGAGGGCGAAGACTGGCAGGCTGCGTGGGAGGAGGATTACGCACTGCTGGCCGATACTCGTCCCACAGCGTCGAACCTGTTCTGGGCCCTCAAGCGCATGCGCGATCGCCTGGATCGCATCAAGATGCACGCCGATCCGCTGGCAGTCCTGGAAGCAGAGGCCATCGCGATCCATGAAAGTGACCGCGAAGCCAACCTTGTGATGGCGCAGTTGGGCGTTGAGCGGATTCGCAAGCACCAGGGCAACGCCCAGGCGATCCTGACCCACGGCAATGCCGGCGCGTTGGCGACGGGCGGCGTCGGCACGGCCCTCGGGGTTGTGCGTGCGGCCTTCTTGGAGGGTTTGGTTGAACACGTCTATGCCAATGAAACCCGGCCCTGGCTGCAAGGTTCGCGGCTGACGGCCTGGGAGTTGGCGGGCGAGGGCATCCCTGTCACGGTCAATGCCGACTCGGCGGGCGCGCATATCCTCAAGACCAAAGGCGTGACCTGGGTGATCGTCGGGGCTGACTGTATTGCGGCCAATGGAGATGTGGTCAGCACGATCGGCACGTACCAGTTGGCCGTGTGTGCCATGCATCACGGCGTGCGGTTTATGGTGGTGGCGCCGAGTTCGACCTTGGATCTGATGATGGCCACTGGCGAAGATGTTGCGTTGGAAGAGCGCGATCCGGGTGAGCTGTTGGAGGTCAACGGGAAGCGCCTGGAGGTTAATGCGTTTAACCCGGTATTTGATGTGACTCCGGCCGACTTGATTGATGTGATTGTGACTGAGAAGGGCGTGGTTGAGCGGCCGGATACGGCGAAATTGGCCAAGCTGATGTGCCGTAAGCGGCTGCATTGAGGGCTGCGGTGTCTGTGAAATGGCTACCGGGGGCAAGCCCCTCCCACACTTGAATGACGAACACAGTCAAAATGTATGAGGGGGCTTGCCCCCGATTGGCCCTGAAAGTCAATAAAACCCTCGGATCCGCCCTCAAAAAAAAGCACCACCCCATCTCTGAGGCCCTCTCGTCCCCCTCAAGCCTGTCATCCGTCAAATTACTAGTCTCCATGCGCATCAGGGGGATAGGTGCGTGGCGGCGATTGTGATAACATCCGGCGGTTTCCAGGGCCGCCCCGAGGGGTTGCCTATAACGTGCAGATCCGTGTCATAACTCGTTGATTTGTCGTAAGTCGTTGTCAGGCACTCTGTCGGCAGCGGCGAGCTTCGTTCGTCCCATATGGATGTGACGAGGTTTCACCCGAAAAAGGAATCAGGCTTCTCATGGGCGAACTGGCCAAAGAAATCCTCCCGGTCAATATCGAAGACGAGCTGAAACAGTCCTACCTCGACTACGCGATGAGCGTAATTGTCGGTCGGGCACTGCCTGATGCGCGCGATGGCTTGAAGCCCGTGCACCGGCGTGTGCTGTTCGCGATGAGCGAGCTGGGTAACGACTGGAACAAGCCGTACAAGAAATCTGCCCGTGTTGTCGGTGACGTGATCGGTAAGTATCACCCTCACGGCGACACTGCGGTGTACGACACCATCGTACGTATGGCCCAGCCGTTTTCCCTGCGCTACCTGCTGGTAGACGGCCAGGGTAACTTCGGTTCCGTCGACGGCGACAACGCTGCTGCCATGCGATACACCGAAGTGCGCATGACCAAGCTGGCGCATGAGCTGCTGGCTGACCTGCACAAAGAAACCGTGGACTGGGTGCCGAACTACGACGGCACCGAAATGATCCCGGCTGTCATGCCTACCCGGATCCCCAACCTGCTTGTCAACGGTTCCAGCGGTATCGCCGTGGGCATGGCGACCAACATCCCGCCGCACAACCTCGGTGAAGTCATCGACGGTTGCCTGGCCCTCATCGACAACCCTGAGCTGACCGTCGATGAGTTGATGCAGTACATCCCGGGTCCGGACTTCCCGACCGCCGCGATCATCAACGGTCGCGCCGGCATCATCGAAGCCTACCGCACCGGCCGTGGCCGCATTTACATGCGCGCCCGCTCGATGATCGAAGACATCGACAAGGTCGGTGGCCGTCAGCAAATCGTCATCACCGAGCTCCCTTACCAGTTGAACAAGGCGCGTCTGATCGAAAAGATCGCCGAGCTGGTTAAAGAGAAGAAACTCGAAGGCATCACCGAGCTGCGCGACGAATCCGACAAAGACGGTATGCGCGTAGTGATCGAGCTGCGTCGTGGCGAAGTGCCTGAGGTGATCCTCAACAACCTCTATGCCCAGACCCAGCTGCAAAGCGTGTTTGGTATCAACGTGGTTGCCCTGATCGACGGCCGCCCGCGCATCCTGAACCTCAAGGATCTGCTGGAAGCCTTCGTGCGTCACCGTCGCGAAGTAGTGACCCGCCGCACCGTATTCGAACTGCGCAAGGCCCGCGAGCGTGGCCACATTCTGGAAGGCCAGGCGGTTGCGCTGTCGAACATCGACCCGGTTATCGCCTTGATCAAAGCCTCGCCGACACCATCGGAAGCGAAAGAAGCGCTGATCAAGATGCCGTGGGAATCCAGCGCCGTCGTGGCGATGGTTGAACGTGCCGGTGCTGACTCGTGCCGCCCGGAGACACTGGACCCGCAATACGGTCTGCGTGACGGCAAGTACTTCCTGTCGCCGGAACAGGCCCAGGCTATCCTCGAACTGCGTCTGCACCGTCTGACCGGCCTTGAGCACGAGAAGCTGCTGGCCGAGTACCAGGAAATTCTCAATCAGATCGGCGAGTTGATCCGCATCCTCAACAGCGCCGTGCGCCTGATGGAAGTGATCCGCGAAGAACTGGAAGTAATCCGCGCCGAATACGGCGACGTGCGCCGCACCGAAATCCTCGATGCCCGTCTCGATCTGACCCTGGGTGACATGATCCCGGAAGAAGAACGCGTGGTTACGATCTCCCACGGCGGCTATGCCAAGACCCAGCCATTGGCTGCTTACCAGGCCCAGCGTCGCGGCGGTAAAGGTAAATCGGCTACTGGCGTGAAGGATGAGGACTACATCGCTCACCTGCTGGTCGCCAACAGCCACACCACGCTGCTGCTGTTCTCCAGCAAGGGCAAGGTGTACTGGCTCAAAACCTACGAAATTCCGGAAGCGTCCCGCGCCGCCCGTGGTCGTCCGCTGGTCAACCTGCTGCCACTGGACAGTGATGAATACATCACCACCATGCTGCCGGTAGACGAATACACCGAAGGTCACTTCATCTTCATGGCAACTGCCAAAGGCACCGTGAAGAAGACCCCGCTCGAATCCTTCAGCCGCCAGCGCAGCGTGGGCCTGATCGCCCTGGAACTGGACGAAGGCGACGTATTGATCAGCGCGGCCATCACCGACGGCGAGCGTGAAGTCATGCTGTTCTCCGACGGCGGCAAGGTTACGCGCTTCAAGGAATCCGACGTTCGCGCCATGGGCCGTACCGCCCGCGGTGTGCGCGGCATGCGTCTGCCGGAAGGGCAGAAGCTGATTTCGATGCTGATCCCGGAAGAAGGCAGCCAAATCCTCACCGCTTCTGCGCGTGGTTATGGCAAGCGTACGGCCATCGGCGAGTTCCCGGAGTACAAACGTGGTGGCCAGGGCGTTATTGCCATGGTCAGCAACGATCGCAACGGCCGTCTGGTCGGCGCGGTACAGGTGCTCGACGGCGAGGAGATCATGCTGATTTCCGACCAGGGCACCCTGGTACGTACCCGTGTGGCAGAAGTGTCGAGCCTGGGTCGCAACACCCAAGGCGTGACGCTTATCAAGCTGGCCAGCGACGAGACACTGGTAGGCCTGGAACGTGTCCAGGAACCATCGGAAGTTGAAGGCGAAGAGCTGGACGAGGCCGATGCCGAGTTCGCAGGTGAGGTCATGGCGAGTGGCGATGATATCGTCGACGAGCCAACCCTCGATGCTGCCGCAGACGAAGAAGAACCGCAGGAATAAGCGGACACAAAGGGGGCGGATGAAGATTCGCCCCCTTGTTGTTTGTCCCTTGTGAAATATTGAAATCCCGATTTATTGCACCACCCCACCAGATCAGAGTGAGATTGGATGTGAGCAAGAGAGCCTATAACTTCTGTGCCGGTCCCGCGGCGCTTCCTGAAGCAGTCCTGCAGCGTGCGCAGGGTGAACTCCTCGACTGGCATGGAAAAGGCCTCTCCGT
>NZ_NKIG01000013.1:0-165772 GCF_002255865.1 Pseudomonas sp. PGPPP1
GACGCCCGGCCGCGCCGGGCGTTTTTATTCCAGTCTGAAAAGTGCTTTCTTTCAATAGGTTACACATGAATCCTGACATCCCTCTTCAACTTCTGGGCGGCATCACGGCACGGGAATTCCTGCGCGATTACTGGCAGAAAAAACCCCTGCTGATCCGCCAGGCCATCCCTGATTTCGAAAGCCCGATCGACGCCGACGAACTGGCAGGCCTGGCCCTGGAAGAAGAAGTCGAGTCGCGCCTGGTGATCGAACACGGCGAGCGTCCGTGGGAACTGCGTCGTGGCCCGTTTGCCGAAGATGCTTTCAGCACCCTGCCTGAGCGCGAGTGGACCCTGCTGGTGCAAGCGGTTGACCAATTCGTGCCGGAAGTGGCCGAACTGCTGGAACAATTCCGCTTCCTGCCTAGCTGGCGCATCGACGACGTGATGATCAGCTTCGCCGCACCGGGCGGCAGCGTTGGCCCGCACTTCGACAACTACGACGTGTTCCTGCTGCAAGCCCAAGGCAAGCGCAACTGGAAGATCGGCCAGATGTGCAACTCCGAAAGCCCCCTGCTGCAGCATGCCGACTTGCGCATCCTCGCCGAATTCGAAGAAAGCGCCGAATGGGTGCTGGAGCCGGGCGACATGCTCTACCTGCCACCACGCCTGGCACACTTCGGTATTGCCGAAGATGACTGCATGACCTACTCCGTGGGTTTCCGCGCACCGAGCGCCGCCGAAGTGTTGACCCACTTCACTGACTTCCTCAGCCAGTACCTGACAGACGAAGAGCGTTACACCGATGCTGACGCCCAGCCGGTCAGCGACCCGCACCAGATTCAGACCGATGCTCTCGATCGCCTGAAAAGCTTGTTGGCCGAGCACATGAGCGACGAGCGCATGCTGCTGACCTGGTTCGGCCAATTCATGACCGAGCCGCGCTACCCGGAACTGGTGGCTGGCGAAGAACTCGGCGAAGACGACTTCATCAGCGCCCTGCAAGACGGTGCGATCCTGGTACGCAACCCAAGCGCGCGCATGGCCTGGTCGGAAGTAGACGACGACGTACTGCTGTTCGCCAGCGGCCAGAGCCGTTACCTGCCGGGCAAACTGCGCGAACTGCTCAAACTGATCTGCGCCGCTGACGCCCTGCACGCCGAAAACCTCGGCCCATGGCTGGCGGACGAAGACGGGCGCGACCTGCTGTGCGAACTGGTCAAGCAAGGGAGCCTGGGGTTTGCCGATGAATAAGATTCACGTAAGTGTCGCGGACTGGCAAAAGGATATCGCTGAGATTCGGCGCATTCGTGAAGCGGTTTTTATCGCAGAGCAATCGGTTCCACCCGAGCTGGAATGGGATGCGGATGACGCCGACGCGGTGCATTTCCTGGCATTCGAAGGCGACTTTCCGATAGGCACCGCTCGCCTGCTGCCCAGCGGCGAAATCGGGCGTGTCTCGGTGCTCAAAGACTGGCGCGGACTTAAAGTCGGCGACAAGCTGATGGAAGCGGTGATTGGCGCGGCTGAAAAACGCGGCCAGACCAAGCAGTTCCTTAGCGCACAGGTGTATGCAGCGCCATTTTATGAGCGACTGGGTTTCAAGATCGTCAGCGAGGAATTCCTGGAAGTTGGAATTCCGCATGTCGATATGGTGCGAGGGGACTGATTCGAGACCGATTCGCCCCCTTCGCGAGCAAGCCCGCTCCCACATTTGACCGAGTACATCCCTTGGAATGCGGTCGAGTGTGGGAGCGGGCTTGCTCGCGAAGGCTATTTCAGCACCACTACAAATGCCCTGCCATGCAGGGCATTTTGCCGTCTACGATTCAACAAGCACCCCGCCCAGCCGACAAACTGGCACTATCACGCCTAAATGACTCGCAGAGATAACGGACATGTCCCTACGCACCCTGCTCACCGCCCTTCTCCTGGCTGCCAGCGTCACCGCCATGGCAGACACCGAAGTCGTCAACCTGAGCAACCGCACCAGCGCGGATCTGCTGCCCGTCGCACAGAACTTCATCGGCAAGGACGGCACCGTCAGCGCCTATGGCAACCAGCTTATCGTCAAGGCAGACGCCGGCAAGATCCAGGACTTGCGTGCCTTGCTTGCCCAACTGGACACACCGGCCAAGCGCCTGCTGATCACCGTAGACACCAACGAAACCAACCAGCAGAACAGTGGCGACAGCCAGACCCGCATCATCAGCTATGGCACCGCTAGTCGCGACGGCGGCATCCAGCAGATTCAGGCCAGCGAAGGCGTGCCCGCGCTGATCCAAGTCGGCCAGAGTGTACCGCTCACCACGACCCAACCCGATGCCTATGGTCGCCCGCAAAACCAGACTCAGTATCGCAACGTCACCCAAGGTTTCTACGTCACTGCCAGCGTCACCGGTGAGACCGTGCACTTGGCAATCAATACAAACCGTGACCGCATGAGCCAGGAGCGTCCCGATGTAGTGAACGTGCAAAGCACCGACACAAGTGTCAGCGGCCGCCTTGGCGAATGGATCACCCTGGCCGGCATCAACCGCGAGACCCAGGCCGACAAATCCTCTACAACCCGCACGTATTCTACTCAGGGCCGCGATGACCTGACTTTGCGGGTCAAGGTCGACACCTTGAACTGAAGCACCAAAAACTGACTGATGAGTCGTCTTAGACTAAAGATGTAGTGCTTGAAAAAAAGCACTACAAAACATTTGACGATCTAAAAAAGCATGGGCATGATGGCCTCGCTCCCGCTAATCAGGGGCCCTGGCAAGGGCCTTCGGATCGTCGCTCTAAGCTACCCACCTGAGCCGATTCGTGTCTGTACCGCCCACAAGGTGTGTTTGACGAGGTTGCGACTGGAACGAAGTTGTCCCGAGGGACGGAAGCTAACCAGGTAACCCGGCTACACACTGATGGATCGTACAAAGGCCCACGACGCCCGAAGACTGTTCGCAGTTCGCCCCTACCTGCTCAACTCTCCCCTTGAGCCACTCGTTCATCCCGTCGCCTTCCCCGCCAAACCTGGCTTGAACACCTAAGCTTCTGGTCAGCGAGCCGCCATACCCACGCACTGAATACGTGGCTGGCAAATGGAATTTTCCACCTAGACCTATGCGACGAGGTTTTTCCCCATGGCACTGACACGCGAACAGCAAATTGCAGCCCTTGAAAAAGATTGGGCTGAAAACCCACGCTGGAAAGGCGTGACCCGCGCTTATTCCGCTGCTGACGTCGTCCGCCTGCGTGGCTCGGTTCAACCAGAGCACACCTTTGCAAAACTCGGCGCCGAGAAGCTGTGGAACCTGGTAACCCAAGGTGCCAAGCCTTCCTTCCGTCCCGACAAAGATTTCGTCAACTGCATGGGCGCCCTTACTGGCGGCCAGGCAGTCCAACAGGTAAAAGCCGGTATCCAGGCGATCTACCTGTCCGGCTGGCAAGTGGCAGCGGACAACAACTCCGCTGAATCCATGTACCCCGACCAGTCGCTGTACCCGGTGGACTCGGTTCCAACCGTGGTCAAGCGCATCAACAACTCGTTCCGTCGTGCCGACCAGATCCAGTGGAAAGCCGGCAAGAACCCAGGCGACGCAGGCTACATCGACTACTTCGCACCAATCGTGGCTGACGCCGAAGCCGGTTTCGGTGGCGTACTGAACGCCTATGAACTGATGAAGAGCATGATCGAGGCAGGCGCTGCCGGCGTGCACTTTGAAGACCAACTGGCTTCGGTGAAGAAATGCGGCCACATGGGCGGCAAAGTATTGGTACCCACCCAGGAAGCTGTGCAGAAGCTGACCGCAGCCCGCCTCGCAGCTGACGTTGCCGGCACGCCGACCATCATCCTGGCGCGTACCGATGCCAACGCAGCTGACTTGCTGACCTCGGACTGCGATCCGTACGACCAGCCGTTTGTAACCGGCGAGCGCACTCAGGAAGGCTTCTATAAGGTGCGCGCCGGTCTCGACCAAGCCATCGCCCGTGGCCTGGCCTACGCGCCATACGCCGACTTGATCTGGTGCGAAACCGCCAAGCCGGACCTGGACGAAGCCCGTCGTTTCGCTGAAGCGATCAAGAAGGAATACCCGGACCAACTGCTGTCCTACAACTGCTCGCCTTCTTTCAACTGGAAGAAGAACCTGGACGACGCGACCATCGCCAAATTCCAGCGCGAACTGTCGGCCATGGGCTACAAGCACCAGTTCATTACCCTGGCCGGCATTCACAACATGTGGCACAGCATGTTCAACCTGGCGCACGACTACGCCCGCAACGACATGACTGCCTACGTGAAGCTGCAAGAGCAGGAATTCGCTGACGCCGCCAAAGGCTACACCTTCGTGGCTCACCAGCAGGAAGTGGGCACCGGCTACTTCGACGACATGACCACCGTGATCCAGGGCGGCACCTCGTCCGTGACCGCGCTGACCGGTTCGACTGAAGAAGAGCAGTTCCACTAAGTAACATCGCGTACACGGCCACGGCAGCCCCAAGGAAGACCTAACCGCCGTGCCGCACCACAATCACGCCCCGACCTGTTCGGGGCGTTTTTTTATCTCGAGATCACCACAAGTCCAATGTGGGAGCTGGCTTGCCTGCGAAAGCGGTGGGTCAAACACCACATCCATATCTGATACACCGCCATCGCGGGCAAGCCCGGCTCCCACAGGGAACGCGTCGAGACGAAGATTTTGCGCAAAACATTGATCTAGAGCGGTATCTGCCTCAACCAGATCAGTTAAAAGATCCCCGTCAATAACTAAGCGGCAATCGAGCAAGTAACGGCAACTTCCCCCGCCACACGAGAAACATTCGCTTAAACCCTGCGCAAACAATAGTCATTATCATTTAGCGCATGAAAACTTCGTTACAGGTTAAACAAAACATAATTGATCAAAAGCCCGCTAATGCCCATGCCGCAAGGGCTACAGCCCCACGAAGGTGCACTATGTCCTTATTCCATCGAATAATTTCGCTATAGGAATTTTACTTGCCCGGTGTTTAGCCATAAAATCACCGCGATTGATTGCAGTGCGACATATCGTCACTGCATCGTTACTTTTTCGAGCTCAGAGACCTTTGCTCTCTGTTAAGGATTTCCAGCATGACCGAAGCGACAGGACTCATGGCCCACAACTGGGGCTTTGCCATTTTCCTCCTCGGTGTTGTCGGCCTTTGCGCCTTCATGCTCGGCGTCTCCAGCCTCCTCGGGTCAAAAGCCTGGGGCCGCAGCAAAAATGAACCGTTCGAGTCCGGCATGCTGCCTACAGGTGGCGCCCGCTTGCGGCTCTCAGCCAAATTCTATCTGGTCGCGATGCTGTTCGTGATCTTCGATATCGAAGCCCTCTTTCTCTTTGCCTGGTCTGTGTCTGTCCGCGAAAGCGGCTGGACCGGATTCGTCGAAGCTCTCGTTTTCATAGCAATTCTGTTGGCAGGCCTTGTCTACCTATTCCGAGTGGGCGCCCTTGACTGGGCTCCGGAAGCTCGTCGTAAGCGGCAAGCGAAGCTGAAACAATGAGGCTTTGGCGATGCAATACAATCTCACCAGGATCGACCCGGATGCTCCTAACGATCAGTACCCTATCGGCGAACGGGAAACCGTTTCCGATCCGTTAGAAGATCAAGTCCACAAAAACATCTACATGGGCAAGCTCGAAGACGTGCTGAGTGGCGCGGTCAACTGGGGGCGTAAAAACTCCCTGTGGCCGTACAACTTCGGTCTGTCCTGCTGCTACGTGGAAATGACCACCGCCTTCACGGCGCCCCACGACATCGCACGCTTCGGCGCCGAGGTTATCCGGGCATCACCGCGCCAGGCGGATTTCATGGTTATCGCCGGCACCTGCTTTATCAAGATGGCGCCGATCATCCAGCGTCTCTACGAGCAAATGCTCGAACCGAAGTGGGTTATCTCCATGGGTTCGTGCGCCAACTCCGGTGGCATGTACGACATCTACTCCGTCGTTCAAGGGGTGGACAAGTTCCTGCCCGTGGACGTCTACGTGCCTGGCTGCCCGCCCCGCCCTGAAGCGTTCTTGCAAGGCTTGATGCTGTTGCAGGAATCGATTGGCAAGGAGCGTCGCCCGCTTTCCTGGGTCGTCGGCGATCAAGGCGTATACCGCGCCGAGATGCCTTCGCAAAAGGAAGAGCGCCGCGAACAGCGAATCGCAGTCACCAACCTGCGCAGCCCTGACGAAGTCTGATCCAGCACCGCTTCTTTTATAGAACGAACACCTGGCTTCATTCTTTACGTTGACCGAAAGCGATAAAAAAACCATGACTACAGGCAGCGCTCTGTACATCCCGCCTTATAAGGCAGACGACCAGGATGTGGTCGTCGAACTCAATAACCGTTTTGGCCCTGACGCCTTCACCGCCCAGGCCACACGCACCGGTATGCCGGTGCTGTGGGTGGCGCGTGCCAAGCTCGTCGAAGTCCTGACCTTCCTGCGTAACCTGCCCAAGCCGTACGTCATGCTCTATGACCTGCATGGCGTGGACGAGCGTCTGCGCACCAAGCGCCAGGGCCTGCCGAGCGGCGCCGACTTCACCGTGTTCTATCATCTGATGTCGTTGGAACGTAACAGCGACGTGATGATCAAGGTCGCGCTGAGCGAAAGCGACCTGAGCATCCCGACCGTGACCGGTATCTGGCCGAACGCCAGCTGGTACGAGCGTGAAGTGTGGGACATGTTCGGCATCGACTTCCCGGGCCACCCGCACCTGACGCGCATCATGATGCCGCCGACCTGGGAAGGTCACCCGCTGCGCAAGGACTTCCCTGCCCGCGCCACCGAATTCGATCCGTTCAGCCTCAACCTCGCCAAGCAACAGCTTGAAGAAGAGGCCGCGCGCTTCCATCCGGAAGACTGGGGCATGAAGCGTTCCGGCACCAACGAGGACTACATGTTCCTCAACCTGGGCCCGAACCACCCTTCGGCTCACGGTGCCTTCCGTATCATCCTGCAACTGGACGGCGAAGAAATCGTCGACTGCGTGCCGGACATCGGCTACCACCACCGTGGTGCCGAGAAGATGGCCGAGCGTCAGTCGTGGCACAGCTTCATCCCGTACACCGACCGTATCGACTACCTCGGCGGCGTGATGAACAACCTGCCGTACGTGCTATCGGTCGAGAAGCTGGCCGGCATCAAGGTACCGGACCGCGTCGACACCATCCGCATCATGATGGCCGAGTTCTTCCGGATCACCAGCCACCTGCTGTTCCTGGGTACCTATATCCAGGACGTCGGCGCCATGACCCCGGTGTTCTTCACCTTCACCGACCGTCAGCGCGCCTACAAGGTCATCGAAGCCATCACCGGCTTCCGCCTGCACCCGGCCTGGTATCGCATCGGCGGCGTGGCTCACGACCTGCCGAACGGCTGGGATCGCCTGGTCAAGGAATTCATCGACTGGATGCCCAAGCGTCTGGACGAGTACCAAAAGGCTGCGCTGGATAACAGCATCCTCAAGGGCCGTACCATCGGCGTCGCCCAGTACAACACCAAAGAGGCCCTGGAATGGGGCGTCACCGGTGCTGGCTTGCGCTCCACCGGTTGCGACTTCGACCTGCGTAAAGCGCGCCCGTACTCCGGCTACGAGAACTTCGAATTCGAAGTCCCGCTGGCGGCGAATGGCGATGCCTACGACCGTTGCATCGTGCGCGTCGAAGAAATGCGCCAGAGCCTGAAGATCATCGAGCAGTGCATGCGCAACATGCCGGCTGGCCCGTACAAGGCGGATCACCCGCTGACCACGCCGCCGCCGAAAGAGCGCACGCTGCAGCACATCGAAACCCTGATCACGCACTTCCTGCAGGTTTCGTGGGGCCCGGTCATGCCGGCCAACGAATCCTTCCAGATGATCGAAGCGACCAAGGGTATCAACAGTTATTACCTGACGAGCGATGGCGGCACCATGAGCTACCGCACCCGGATTCGTACCCCAAGCTTTGCCCACTTGCAGCAGATCCCTTCGGTGATCAAAGGCGAGATGGTCGCGGACTTGATTGCGTACCTGGGTAGTATCGATTTCGTTATGGCCGACGTGGACCGCTAAGCATGAACAGCACGCTTATCCAGACAGACCGTTTCACCTTGAGTGAAACCGAGCGCTCGGCCATCGAGCACGAGCTGCATCACTACGAAGATCCGCGCGCGGCGTCGATCGAAGCCCTGAAGATCGTTCAGAAGGAACGTGGTTGGGTGCCGGACGGCGCCCTCTACGCCATCGGCGAGATCCTCGGCATCCCCGCCAGCGACGTTGAAGGTGTGGCCACGTTCTACAGCCAGATCTTCCGCCAGCCGGTAGGCCGCCACATCATTCGCGTGTGCGACAGCATGGTCTGCTACATCGGCGGCCATGAGTCCGTGGTTGACGCGATCCAGAGCAAGCTGGGCATCGGCCTTGGCCAGACCACTGCAGACGGGCGTTTCACGCTGCTGCCGGTGTGCTGCCTGGGCAACTGCGACAAGGCGCCGGCGTTGATGATCGACGACGACACATTCGGTGACGTACAGGCAACTGGCGTGACCCAATTGCTTGAGGGCTACCCATGACCCTTACATCTTTCGGCCCGGCCAACCTGATCAAGCGTTCGCCTGAGACCCATCCGCTGACCTGGCGCCTGCGTGACGATGCCGAGCCGGTATGGCTCGACGAATACCAGGCCAAGAACGGTTACGCCGCTGCGCGCAAAGCCTTCGCCGACATGGCCCAGGACGACATCGTCCAGACCGTGAAAGACGCCGGCCTTAAAGGCCGCGGCGGTGCAGGCTTCCCCACTGGCGTTAAGTGGGGCCTGATGCCAAAAGACGAATCCATCAACATCCGCTACCTGCTGTGCAACGCGGATGAAATGGAGCCGAACACCTGGAAAGACCGCATGCTTATGGAGCAACTGCCCCATCTGCTGATCGAAGGCATGCTGATCAGCGCCCGCGCGCTGAAAACCTACCGTGGCTATATCTTCCTGCGTGGCGAGTACACCACCGCCGCCAAGCACCTCAACCGTGCCGTGGAAGAAGCCAAGGCAGCGGGCCTGCTGGGCAAGAACATCCTCGGTTCCGGTTTTGATTTCGAGCTGTTCGTGCACACCGGCGCCGGGCGTTACATCTGCGGTGAAGAAACCGCACTGATCAACTCCCTCGAAGGCCGTCGCGCCAACCCGCGTTCCAAGCCGCCCTTCCCTGCCGCTGTGGGCGTGTGGGGCAAGCCGACCTGCGTGAACAACGTCGAGACCCTGTGCAACGTGCCGGCGATCATCGCCGACGGCGTGGACTGGTACAAATCGTTGGCCCGTGAAGGCAGTGAAGACATGGGCACCAAGCTCATGGGCTTCTCCGGCAAGGTCAAGAACCCTGGCCTGTGGGAACTGCCATTTGGCGTGACCGCACGCGAGCTGTTCGAGGACTACGCCGGCGGCATGCGCGACGGCTACACCTTGAAAGCCTGGCAGCCAGGTGGCGCCGGTACTGGCTTCTTGCTGCCCGAGCACCTCGACGCACAGATGTATGCCGGCGGTATCGGCAAGGTGGGCACCCGGATGGGTACTGGCCTGGCGATGGCGGTCGACAACACCGTGAACATGGTCTCGTTGCTGCGCAACATGGAACAGTTCTTTGCCCGTGAGTCCTGCGGCTTCTGCACCCCATGCCGCGACGGTCTGCCGTGGAGCGTCAAGCTGCTGATGGCCCTGGAAAAAGGCGAAGGCCGCGAGGGTGACATCGAGACCCTGCTGGGTCTGGTCGGTTTCCTCGGCCCAGGCAAGACCTTCTGTGCTCACGCACCGGGCGCCGTAGAGCCATTGGGCAGCGCTATCAAATACTTCCGCTCGGAGTTCGAAGCCGGCATCGCGCCTACCAGCGCCGCCGTCCCGCCTCTGGCAAGGCCGATCGTAGTCGGCGCGTAACGCTTAAAGAAGCGAAGGGTCCGTGCCCTTCGCTTTCTCATGTGCTGACGCCTTGATGGCTGTGTAGATGCACATGAATAACAAGATTCCATTAGCCACGCCCGCTGACAACGGGCCAACGAAGAACTTTGAACCATGGCCACTATCCACGTAGACGGCAAAGCGCTCGAAGTCGATGGGGCGGACAACCTGTTACAGGCATGTCTGTCACTAGGCCTCGACATCCCGTATTTCTGCTGGCACCCCGCACTTGGTAGCGTCGGTGCCTGTCGCCAGTGTGCGGTCAAGCAATACACCGACGAGAACGACACCCGTGGTCGTATCGTCATGTCGTGCATGACCCCAGCCACCGACAACACCTGGATCTCCATCGAAGATGAAGAATCCAAGGCGTTCCGCGCCAGTGTCGTCGAATGGCTGATGACCAACCACCCACACGACTGCCCGGTCTGTGAAGAAGGCGGTCACTGCCACCTGCAAGACATGACGGTGATGACCGGCCACAACGAGCGGCGTTATCGCTTCACCAAGCGTACCCACCAGAACCAGGACCTCGGCCCGTTCATTTCCCACGAGATGAACCGCTGCATCGCCTGCTATCGCTGCGTGCGCTTCTATAAAGACTACGCCGGCGGCACCGACCTGGGTGTATTTGGCGCCCACGACAACGTGTACTTCGGTCGCGTTGAAGACGGCGTGCTCGAAAGCGAGTTCTCCGGCAACCTCACCGAGGTCTGCCCGACCGGTGTGTTCACCGACAAGACTCACTCCGAGCGCTATAACCGTAAGTGGGACATGCAATTTGCGCCAAGCATCTGCCATGGCTGCTCCAGCGGTTGCAACATCTCCCCGGGCGAGCGCTACGGCGAACTGCGTCGGATCGAAAACCGCTTCAACGGTTCGGTCAACCAGTACTTCCTGTGCGACC
This sequence comes from Pseudomonas sp. PGPPP1, assembly GCF_002255865.1. Classification (NCBI taxonomy): domain Bacteria; kingdom Pseudomonadati; phylum Pseudomonadota; class Gammaproteobacteria; order Pseudomonadales; family Pseudomonadaceae; genus Pseudomonas; species Pseudomonas sp. PGPPP1. Next base: position 10,817 of record NZ_NKIG01000013.1, read on the forward strand.
GTGGCCGCTTCGGCTATGGCTACGTCAACCGCAAGGACCGTCCACGCCAGCCACTGCTGGCCAACGGTGGCAAACTGAGCCTGGACGACGCGCTGGATAAAGCCGCCGACCTGCTGCGCGGCCGCAACATCGTCGGTATCGGTTCGCCGCGTGCCAGCCTCGAAAGCAACTACGCGTTGCGCGAGCTGGTCGGCGCCGAGCACTTCTACAGCGGTATCGAAGCCGGTGAGCTGGAGCGTATCCGCCTGGTCCTGCAAGTGCTGAACGACAGCCCGCTGCCGGTTCCGAACATGCGCGACATCGAAGACCACGACGCGATCTTCGTCCTCGGTGAAGACCTGACTCAGACCGCTGCCCGTGTGGCCCTGTCCCTGCGTCAGTCGGTCAAAGGCAAGGCTGAAGACATGGCCGACGCCATGCGCGTCCAGCCGTGGCTCGACGCCGCCGTGAAAAACATCGGCCAGCACGCGCTGAACCCGCTGTTTATCGCGAGCCTGGCTGAAACCAAGCTCGACGACATCGCCGAAGAATGCGTGCACGCAGCACCCGACGACCTGGCCCGCATCGGTTTCGCCGTGGCCCATGCCCTCGACGCCAGCGCCCCGGCTGTCGAAGGCCTGGACACTGAAGCCGTTGAACTGGCCCAGCGTATCGCCGACGCCCTGCTGGCGGCCAAGCGCCCCTTGATCATTGCCGGTACCTCGTTGGGTTCCAAGGCGCTGATCGAAGCCGCTGCCAACATCGCCAAGGCCTTGAAGCTGCGCGACAAGAACGGTTCCATCAGCCTGGTCGTGCCGGAAGCCAACAGCCTTGGCCTGGCCATGCTCGGTGGCGAGTCCCTGGACGCTGGCCTGCAAGCGGTGATCGACGGCAATGCCGACGCCATCGTGGTGCTGGAAAACGACCTGTACACCCGCACTGATTCGGCCAAGGTCGACGCCGCGCTCAACGCCGCCAAGGTGCTGATCGTTGCCGACCACCAGAAGACCGCTACCAGCGACCGTGCCGACCTGGTCCTGCCAGCCGCCACCTTCGCCGAAGGCGACGGTACCCTGGTCAGCCAGGAAGGTCGCGCCCAGCGCTTCTTCCAGGTGTTCGATCCGAAGTACATGGACGCCAGCATCCTGGTTCACGAAGGCTGGCGCTGGCTGCATGCCCTGCGCGCCACCCTGCTGAACCAGCCGATCGACTGGACCCAGCTCGACCACGTGACCGCCGCCACCGCTGCCAGCGTGCCGCAGTTGGCACGCATCGTTGATGCCGCACCGTCCGCCGCGTTCCGCATCAAGGGCATGAAACTGGCCCGTGAACCGCTGCGTTACTCCGGTCGTACCGCCATGCGCGCCAATATCAGCGTGCACGAACCACGTACTCCGCAAGACCCGGACACCGCATTTGCCTTCTCCATGGAAGGTTACTCGGGTTCGGTCGAGCCGCGTCAGCAGGTGCCGTTCGCCTGGTCGCCGGGCTGGAACTCGCCACAAGCGTGGAACAAGTTCCAGGACGAAGTCGGTGGTCACATCCGCGCTGGCGACCCGGGCACCCGCCTGATCGAAAGCACCGGTGACTCGCTGAACTGGTTCGCCGCCGTACCGCGTCCGTTCAACCCGGCCCAAGGTACCTGGCAGGTTGTGCCGTTCTTCCACCTGTTCGGCAGTGAGGAAAACTCCTCGAAGGCCGCACCGGTGCAAGAGCGCATCCCGGCTGCCTACGTGTCCGTGGCCAAGTCCGAAGCCGACCGCCTGGGCGTCAACGACGGTGCCCTGCTCAGCCTGAACGTGGCTGGCCAGACCCTGCGTCTGCCGCTGCGTATCAACGACGAGTTGGGTGCCGGCCTGGTTGCACTGCCAAAAGGCGTCGCCGGCATTCCAGCGGCGATCTTTGGCAAAACCGTTGACGGTCTGCAGGAGGCAGCGCAATGACTTGGTTCACTCCTGAAGTGATCGACGTGATCATCTCGGTCCTCAAAGCCATCGTGATCCTGTTGGCCGTGGTCGTGGCGGGCGCCCTGCTCAGCTTCGTCGAACGTCGCCTGCTGGGCTGGTGGCAGGACCGTTATGGTCCGAACCGCGTTGGCCCGTTCGGCATGTTCCAGATCGCCGCCGACATGCTGAAAATGTTCTTCAAGGAAGACTGGACCCCGCCGTTTGCCGACAAGGTGATCTTCACCCTGGCACCGGTCGTGGCCATGAGCGCCTTGCTGATCGCCTTCGCGATCATCCCGATCACCCCGACCTGGGGCGTGGCGGACCTGAACATCGGCTTGCTGTTCTTCTTCGCCATGGCCGGTTTGTCGGTCTACGCGGTGCTGTTCGCCGGTTGGTCGAGCAACAACAAGTTCGCCCTCTTGGGCAGCTTGCGGGCTTCGGCCCAGACCGTGTCCTACGAAGTGTTCATGGGCCTCGCGCTGATGGGCATCGTGGTGCAGGTCGGCTCGTTCAACATGCGCGACATCGTCGAGTACCAGGCGCAGAACCTGTGGTTCATCATTCCGCAGTTCTTCGGCTTCTGTACCTTCTTCATCGCTGGCGTCGCCGTGACTCACCGTCACCCGTTCGACCAACCGGAAGCGGAACAGGAACTGGCCGACGGTTACCACATTGAATACGCCGGCATGAAATGGGGCATGTTCTTCGTTGGTGAATACATCGGCATCATCTTGATCTCGGCCCTGCTGGTCACGCTATTCTTCGGCGGCTGGCACGGTCCGTTCGGCATCCTGCCGCAGTTGGCGTTCTTCTGGTTCTTCCTCAAGACCGCGTTCTTCATCATGTTGTTTATCCTGCTGCGCGCTTCCATTCCGCGTCCACGATACGACCAGGTGATGGATTTCAGCTGGCGCTTCTGCCTGCCGCTGACCCTGATCAATTTGCTGGTGACGGCTGCCGTTGTGTTGTTGAACACGCCCGCCGGCGCGGTTCAGTGAGGATTTGACCCATGTTCAAATATATTGGCGACATCGTTAAGGGTACCGGTACCCAGTTGCGAAGCCTGGTGATGGTGTTCGGTCACGGCTTTCGCAAACGCGACACCCTGCAATACCCGGAAGAAGCGGTGTACCTGCCGCCACGTTATCGCGGCCGTATCGTACTGACCCGCGACCCCGATGGCGAAGAACGCTGCGTAGCCTGCAACCTGTGCGCCGTGGCCTGCCCGGTGGGTTGCATCTCCCTGCAGAAAGCTGAAACCGAAGACGGTCGCTGGTACCCGGACTTCTTCCGCATCAACTTCTCGCGCTGCATTTTCTGCGGCCTCTGCGAGGAAGCTTGCCCGACCACCGCAATCCAGCTCACACCGGATTTCGAGATGGCCGAGTTCAAACGTCAGGACCTGGTGTACGAGAAAGAAGATCTGTTGATCTCTGGTCCCGGTAAAAACCCTGATTACAACTTCTATCGTGTTGCAGGTATGGCCGTTGCCGGTAAGCCGAAAGGCGCCGCACAAAACGAAGCCGAGCCGATCAACGTGAAGAGCTTGCTGCCTTAAGGAAGAAAGATGGAATTCGCTTTCTATTTCGCGTCCGGTATTGCAGTGGTGTCCACGCTTCGCGTGATCACCAACACCAATCCTGTGCACGCCCTGCTCTACCTGATCATTTCGTTGATCGCCGTGGCCATGACCTTTTTCAGCCTCGGCGCACCGTTCGCCGGTGTGCTGGAAGTGATCGCCTACGCGGGCGCCATCATGGTGCTGTTCGTGTTTGTGGTGATGATGCTCAACCTGGGACCGGCCTCGGTCGCCCAGGAGCGCGTCTGGCTCAAGCCCGGCATCTGGCTCGGCCCGGTTGTGCTGGCAGCCCTGCTGCTGGGTGAACTGCTGTATGTGCTGTTCGCTCACCAGAGCGGCCAGGCCATCGGCCACACCACCGTAGACGCCAAGGCCGTGGGCATCAGCCTGTTCGGCCCGTACCTGCTGGTGGTCGAACTGGCGTCGATGCTGCTGCTCGCTGCAGCCGTCACCGCCTTCCACTTGGGCCGCAACGAAGCCAAGGAGCAATGACGATGCCTGCTATCCCTTTGGAGCATGGTCTGGCGGTCGCCGGCATCCTGTTCTGCCTTGGCCTGGTCGGCCTGATGGTTCGCCGTAACATTCTGTTCGTGTTGATGAGCCTGGAAATCATGATGAACGCTGCGGCATTGGCCTTCATCGTTGCCGGTGCACGTTGGGGCCAGCCGGATGGACAAGTCATGTTCATCCTGGTGATCAGCCTGGCAGCCGCCGAGGCCAGTATTGGCCTGGCGATCCTGCTGCAACTGTATCGTCGCTTCCACACGCTTGATATCGACGCTGCCAGTGAGATGCGCGGATGAACATGATCTTTCTGACTTTCGTATTTCCCCTGATCGGTTTCCTGCTGCTGTCGTTCTCTCGCGGGCGCTGGTCGGAAAACCTCTCTGCCCTGGTTGGCGTGGGTTCCATTGGCCTGTCGGCCATCGTGGCCGCCTACGTCATCTGGCAATTCAACGTGGCGCCGCCGGAAGGCGGTCACTACACCCTGGTGCTGTGGCAGTGGATGTCGGTGGAGGGCTTCAAGCCCAACTTCGCCCTCTACGTCGACGGCCTGTCGATCACCATGCTTGGCGTGGTGGTGGGTGTAGGCTTCCTGATCCACCTGTTCGCGTCCTGGTACATGCGCGGTGAAGCCGGTTACTCGCGCTTCTTCTCGTACACCAACCTGTTTATCGCCAGCATGCTGTTCCTGGTGCTGGGCGATAACCTGTTGTTTCTGTACTTCGGTTGGGAAGGCGTGGGCCTTTGCTCGTACCTGTTGATCGGTTTCTACTACAGCAACCGCAACAACGGTAACGCAGCCCTTAAAGCCTTCATCGTGACCCGTATCGGCGACGTGTTCATGGCCATCGGCCTGTTCATCCTGTTCCAACAAGTGGGCACGCTGAACATCCAGGAACTGTTGGTGCTGGCACCGCAGAAGTTCCAGGTTGGCGACTTCTGGATCACCCTGGCTACCCTGATGCTGCTGGGTGGCGCTGTGGGTAAATCCGCGCAACTGCCGCTGCAAACCTGGCTGGCGGATGCGATGGCCGGTCCTACCCCGGTGTCGGCACTGATCCACGCCGCAACGATGGTAACCGCCGGTGTCTACCTGATCGCCCGTACCCACGGCCTGTTCACCCTGGCGCCGGAAATCCTGCACCTGGTAGGCCTGGTTGGCGGCGTGACCCTGGTGCTGGCCGGCTTCGCCGCGCTGGTTCAGACCGACATCAAGCGTATCCTCGCCTACTCGACCATGAGCCAGATCGGCTACATGTTCCTGGCCCTGGGCGTTGGCGCCTGGGACGCGGCGATCTTCCACCTGATGACCCACGCCTTCTTCAAGGCCCTGTTGTTCCTTGCTTCCGGTGCGGTGATCGTTGCCTGCCACCACGAGCAGAACATCTTCAAGATGGGCGGCCTGTGGAAGAAACTGCCACTGGCCTACGCCAGCTTCATCGTCGGTGGTGCCGCCCTGGCCGCCCTGCCGTTGGTGACCGCCGGTTTCTACTCGAAAGATGAAATCCTCTGGGAAGCCTTTGCCAGCGGTAACCAGAACCTGCTGTACGCAGGCCTGGTGGGTGCGTTCATGACCTCGCTGTACACCTTCCGCCTGATCTTCATCACCTTCCACGGTGAAGCCAAGACCGAAGCGCACGCAGGCCACGGCATCTCGCATTGGCTGCCACTGTCGGTCCTGATCGTGCTGTCGACCTTCATCGGCGCCATGATCACTCCACCGTTGGCCGGCGTACTGCCGGAAAGCGCTGGGCATGCCGGCGGCGCTGCGAAGCACAGCCTGGAAATCGCCTCGGGCGCTATCGCCATCGCAGGTATCTTGCTGGCCGCGCTGTTGTTCCTTGGCAAGCGTCGCTTCGTGACTGCGGTTGCCAACAGTGGCATTGGCCGCTTCCTGTCAGCCTGGTGGTTCGCTGCCTGGGGCTTCGACTGGATCTACGACAAACTGTTCGTCAAGCCTTACCTGGCCATCAGCCATGTACTGCGCAAAGACCCGCTCGATCAGACCATCGGTTTGATCCCGCGCGCCGCCAAGGCCGGTCACACCGCCCTGAGCCGCAGCGAGACCGGTCAACTGCGTTGGTATGCAGCGTCGATGGCGGCCGGTGCCGTGCTGGTGATCGGCGCCATCGTTGTGGTAGCGGTATGACTATGAACATTGCGATCTTTGCGAACTTGCGAAAGGAAACGAGCCTGTCATGATTCTGCCCTGGCTAATCCTGATCCCCTTTATCGGCGGCCTGCTCTGCTGGATGGGTGAACGCTTCGGCGCCACCCTCCCCCGCTGGATTGCGTTGCTGACCATGTCCCTGGAACTCGCACTCGGCCTCTGGCTGTGGGCCCATGGCGACTATTCATTTGCTCCGGCACCGGGTGTCGATCCCACCTTCGCGCTTGAATTCAAGCACGTGTGGATCCAACGCTTCGGCATCAACGTGCACCTGGCCCTCGACGGCCTGTCGCTGTTGATGATCCTGCTGACCGGCCTGCTGGGTATCCTTTCGGTACTCTGCTCCTGGAAAGAGATTCAGCGTCACGTGGGCTTCTTCCACCTGAACCTGATGTGGATTTTGGGCGGTGTGGTGGGCGTGTTCCTCGCCCTCGACCTGTTCATGTTCTTCTTCTTCTGGGAAATGATGCTGGTGCCGATGTACTTCCTCATCGCGCTCTGGGGTCACAGTTCTTCGGACGGCAAGAAAACCCGGATCTACGCGGCGACCAAGTTCTTCATCTTCACCCAGGCTTCCGGCCTGATCATGTTGGTGGCGATCCTGGGTCTGGTACTGGTCAACTTCAACAACACTGGCGTGATCACCTTCAACTACGCCGACCTGTTGAAAACCAAGATGTCCCTGACCACCGAGTACATCCTGATGCTGGGCTTCTTCATCGCGTTCGCGGTGAAGCTGCCGGTGGTGCCGTTCCACTCCTGGCTGCCGGATGCTCACGCCCAGGCGCCGACTGCGGGTTCCGTGGACCTGGCCGGTATCCTGTTGAAGACGGCGGCCTACGGCCTGCTGCGTTTCGCCCTGCCGTTGTTCCCGAATGCCTCGGCCGAGTTCGCGCCGATCGCCATGACCCTGGGTCTGATCGGGATCTTCTACGGTGCGTTCCTGGCCTTCGCCCAAACCGACATCAAGCGTCTGATCGCCTTCTCGTCCGTTTCCCACATGGGTTTCGTACTGATCGGCATCTACTCCGGCAGCCAACTGGCACTGCAAGGTGCAGTGATCCAGATGTTGGCCCACGGTGTGTCGGCCGCTGCCCTGTTTATCCTGAGTGGCCAGCTGTACGAGCGCCTGCACACCCGTGACATGCGTGAAATGGGTGGCGTGTGGTCGCGTATTGCCTACCTGCCGGCGATCAGCCTGTTCTTCGCCGCAGCGTCATTGGGCTTGCCGGGTACCGGTAACTTCATCGGCGAGTTCCTGATCCTCATGGGTGCCTTCGTGCAAACGCCATGGATCAGCGCCATTGCTACCTCCGGCCTGGTATTCGGTTCGGTTTACTCGTTGATCATGATCCACCGCGCCTACTTCGGCCCGGCCAAGTCCGACACCGTCCTGCAAGGGATGGATGCTCGCGAACTGATCATGGTGCTCGGCCTTGCGGTCCTGCTGATCTACATCGGCGTGTACCCGCAACCGTTCCTGGACACTTCTGCCGCGACGATGCATGGCGTGCAGCAGTGGTTCGGCACCGCCTTCTCTCAACTCGCTTCGGCCCGGTAAGAGCGCTATGGAATTCACGATCCAACACTTTATCGCGCTTGCGCCGCTGCTGATTACCAGCCTCACCGTTGTTGCGGTGATGCTGGCCATCGCCTGGCGCCGCAATCATTCGCAAACGTTCCTGCTGTCCTGTGCCGGTTTGAACCTGGCGCTGCTGTCGATCATCCCGGCCCTCAAGGTCGCGCCACTGGCGGTTACGCCTCTGATGATGGTCGATGACTTCGCACTGCTGTACATCGCGCTGATCCTGGTCGCGACTTTGGCTTGCGTCACCCTCGCCCACGCCTACATGGGCGAAGGCGGCACCGGTTACCCAGGCAACAAGGAAGAGCTGTACCTGCTGATCCTGCTGGCTGCGGCCGGCGGTATCGTGCTGGTCAGCGCTCAGCACCTGGCCGGCCTGTTCATTGGTCTGGAACTGCTGTCGATCCCGACCTACGGCCTGGTGGCATACGCGTTCTTCAACAAGCGCTCCCTGGAAGCCGGCATCAAGTACATGGTGCTGTCGGCGGCCGGTTCTGCGTTCCTGTTGTTCGGTATGGCTTTGCTCTATGCCGAAGCCGGTAGCCTGAGCTTCACCGGTATCGGCCACGCCCTGGCTGCCACCAGCATGCCTGCGCCGATTGCCCAACTGGGCCTGGCGATGATGCTGATCGGCCTGGCATTCAAGCTGTCGCTGGTACCGTTCCACCTGTGGACCCCAGACGTGTACGAAGGCGCCCCGGCGCCGGTGGCTGCGTTCCTGGCGACCGCGTCGAAGGTTGCAGTGTTTGCGGTGATGGTGCGTCTGTTCCAGATCTCCCCTGCCGCCAACACCGGTGTGCTGAGCAATGTGCTGACCGTGATCGCCATTGCGTCGATCCTGTTCGGCAACCTGCTGGCCCTGACCCAGAACAACCTCAAGCGTCTGCTGGGTTACTCCTCCATCGCTCACTTCGGCTACCTGCTGATCGCCCTGGTGGCGAGCAAAGGCCTGGCCGTGGAAGCCATGGGCGTGTACCTGGTCACCTACGTCATCACCAGCCTCGGCGCATTCGGCGTGATCACGCTGATGTCCTCGCCATTCAAAGGCCGTGACGCCGACGCCCTGTACGAATACCGCGGCCTGTTCTGGCGCCGTCCGTACCTGACTGCCGTACTGACCGTGATGATGTTGTCCCTGGCCGGTATCCCGCTGACCGCCGGTTTCATCGGCAAGTTCTACATCGTCGCAACCGGTGTTGAAGCGCACGAATGGTGGCTGGTTGCCTCCCTGGTACTGGGCAGCGCCATCGGCGTGTTCTACTACCTGCGCGTGATGGTCACCCTGTACCTGATCGAGCCAAACCTGCGCCGTGTGGATGCCGAGCTGCATTGGGAACAGAAAGCAGGTGGCGTGATGCTGCTGGCCATCGCCCTGCTCGCGTTCTTCCTGGGCGTGTACCCGCAACCGTTGCTCACCCTGGTGCAGCACGCGGTGTTGGGTGTTTGATCGCTTAGCATAATGCGGTAAACAAAACGGCGCCTTAGGGCGCCGTTTTGCATTTGCGGGAACCGATACGCTCCCCTTCATCGCTTGCTGAAAACTCCTCTTGGCCTTGCCTGCTTCATCTGGCATCTACCCGCTTGAGTGCGCCGTAAGGTGTCTGCGTTTTAGGAAAGTTCCCACAGCCGGGTCACTTGACCCATAGCGAGTGGGCCACCAAACTATACGCAGACTACGTACAGAACATGGATGCTCTATTTATTGAACTGCCCGCCCTCGAACGGCATCGCAAGGACTCTCTGAGTAAAGCCCTCAAACACATGCTGGACAGGGAAATCAAAGCGAGAACACATCATGAAACGTGAAATCTTTTCCGAACTGGTCGAAGGCTTCGACGCCCTCGCAGACGAGCGTCAAGGCAAAGTCACCCTACGAACACATAAGGTTCATCTCAAAAAGCTGGCACCACTCACCGCTGAGGAAGTGATCGCTGTACGTCAACAGCTCAACCTGTCCCGCGCCGTATTCGCCATGTACCTGCGGACCAATACCCGCACGCTCGAGAACTGGGAGCAAGGGCGGGCCAAACCCAATGCCCAGGCCACGACCTTGATTCGTCTGGTGGCGCGATTTCCAGAAACCGTGGCGCAACTTGCCGCACTAAATTGATAAGCAAAGCCCCGGCAAGTCCGGGGCTTTTTCATGCAACGCACTGCGCTACAGACATTTTCGTAAACGCCCCCTCCTGCCAGCTTCTCTTAATCCCGAATAGCCCAAAACTGCAGCTCAAGCCCCGGAAACGCCCCTGCGATATGCATCGCGAAGCCCGCCGAATGGCTGAGTAATTGCCAATACTCGCTGTTACGGTCGAGCTCGAAATAGGTGAAGTCGGCATTGAACGGCAACTGCCGTGGCGATACCGACAGGGGCCGCAGGCCAATACCCGGCAGTTGCAGGTTGACCAAGTCACGGATCTTCTCCACCGAGCCGATCTTGACCTGAGGTGCAAAACCACTGCGCACGCTTTCGGCCGGCATCTGCGCCTGCACGGCCAGGATGAAGGTGGCCGAGCGCAACAGTTCACGGTCGGGCAGCACCGCTACGCGAATGCCATATTCCCGCTCTTCCAGGGGGATGGCGATGGCCCGCGCATCCATCACCTGGGACAATGCACGACGCAGGTCGAGCAACACCGGGGCAAAGGTTTGCGCCAGCGCCGTGTGACGGTACACCGGGTAGGTGGTAGTGCGCCTGTCGTTGCGGGTAAAGGTCGCCAATTCACCCGCCAACGAGGCGAGATCGCGGTACAGCTGCTCCGGGTGCAGGCCGGTCATCGTCGACAGGTGGCGCACCAACGGCAAGCAACGGTTGAGCACCTGCAACAACAAGAAGTCCGCAATTTGCGCCGCGTTGCTACCTTCCGGCTGGTTCAGGCGCGCAGCCAGGACTTCGATCCGTTGCGGCACCAGGCCCAACAGCTCATCGACATGCCCGACCAAGCGCGTCGCCGCGCGAATATCCAGGCACGGTGGGCAGTAGTCACGGTCGAGTAGCACGCTGCTATCGGCACGTTTCTCCACCACATGGGCAATGCCAAGGGTGGTGCAGGTATCGGCAACATCCTTTTCAAAGGCCAGGCGCAGGCGCAGTTTGCCGACGCTCATCAAGGCGCTGCTGTCCAAACCATTGCTGTCCCAGGCTTCGTATTCGCCGCAGCGATAGCGAGCACAATTTTCAACACCGGGATTATCGTCCACCTCTGGCACACCAAGGCGCAGGCTGGGTAATGCCAGCACTACCTTCAGGTCACGTGCGTCAGCCGGTATGTCCAGGGGCAACGGCATTTCATCGCCAAAGGGCAAACCGACCGGCGTGCCATCCGGCATCACGGCGCTATACGTCAGCAACGACACCTTGCCCATCGCCAACTGCTGCGGGTCGATTTCCAATCTGGAAAAGCCCCAGCCATAGGCGCGCAGGTTAAAGACCCGGGCCTCCAGTTGGGTTTGCAGGAAGCGGTCATGCTGTTGCAGGTGTTGAGGCTGCAACAGCATGCCTTCGGTCCAGACGACTTTGTTATTCCAGGACATAGGAGGTTCTCTTGATAGGGGCAGCGCTACTGGCCGTCATCGGCCGCGTTGGGCGGTAACGGCTCGCTCGCCGGCCCGGTGGCAGCGGCAAGGGCCAAGGCGGTGGCGGCCGAGGCGGCGCCGGGCTGGGGCTGCGGGATAATCGAAGCAGCGAGCATGGATGCCGCCACCATTGCCGGCGTCAGGGTCAGGAACGTCCCGCCGACTTTCAGCGTGATGGCCGAGCCGGCCTCGATCACCACGTTGTCGCCGCCCTTGATGTAGATGCCCTGGTCTGCAGTGATGCCGGTTTTCAGCCCGCCGCTGATGATCATGTTGGCCTCGGTCGCCAACGACACATCACCGCCGGCCTTCTCATGGCGATTACCCCCCACCGCCGAGTGCCGGTCGCCGCCCACCTGCTCGCGCAGGTCCTGGTCGACCTTGGAGTGGCGGTCACCGCCGACCCAGTCCAGGGAGTCCTTGAGCACACGTTGGTCGAGATTCTTCTGCGCATGCAGGAACACTTGCTCCGCGCCCTTTTTGTCTTCGAAACGCAGCTCGTTGTACCCACCTCCCCCCTTGGATGAACGGCTCTTGATCGTCGAGCGCGTGGCGTGTTCCGGCAGCGTGCAGGGGGGCATCGTGTCGGCGTTGTAGACGCTGCCGGTCACCAACGGTTGGTCGGGATCACCTTCAAGAAAACTGACCACCACTTCCTGGCCGATGCGCGGCGTGTACAGGCTGCCCCAGCGTTTGCCGGCCCAACCCTGGGCCACGCGAACCCAGCACGAACTGTTTTCGTCACGCTGGCCCTCGCGGTCCCAATGGAACTGCACCTTGATGCGTCCGTACTTGTCGGTCCAGATCTCCTCGCCCTGCTTGCCCACCACTATTGCCGTTTGCGGACCGTGCATCAGCGGTTTGCGCGACAGGCACGGCGCACGGAATGGCTGCTGGCGGGACAGCGCGACGAATGTGCACTTCATCACGGGCGCAGGATTATCCGGCGGCGCTGGCTCGTAGGTGTCCGACGACAACTCATAACGTGCCTCCAGCAATAAATAGTGCGCATTCTGCTCGCTGCGCGGGTGCTCGGTGAGGGTCATCAACGCCCCGGGAAACAGGCCCCGCGCGTGCGTGACACCCGTGGCGCGCTGGGCGCCTGTGTGCAAGGACTCAATCAAGGTGCGCGCATAGGACTCACCGTTCTTGCGCTCTGTATATTTGCCCGGGTAGTCGTAGCGCTCATGGCGCGATTGCGGGTAGTTGCCGGCCAGCACCGACTTCGCCAACAGGTTGGCGGTGGGCTTTTCAAAGTCGAAGTCTTGCAGCGTGTAGCCACCCGGTTGCACCTCACCGCTCATGCACCAGTCATAAATTGCCTCGCTTGCGCCAGGCCTGTAGGGCATCTGCGCGTATCCAGGAGCTGGCGAGTGCACGCCGTAGGCGTCGACCAATACCAAGGTGTGTCGCCCGGCGGCGCTCTTGAAGTAGTAGTAAATCCCCTCTTGCTCCATCAGGCGGCTGACGAAGTTCAAATCGCTCTCACGGTACTGCACGCAGTAGGTCAGCTCCGCGTAGCTGGCACTGAGACCCGACGTATCGACATCGGCAATGCTGTAGGGCGCGAATACCTGCTTGAGAATCTGCGGCACACTCAGCGCCTGGAAGATCCGGCAATCGCTGGCCAAGCTCAGAAACCACAACCACGGGCGCAGCACCGCCGTGTAAGTGGCGTAGCGGCCCTGACGACCGGTGAATGCAAACTGGCTGACATGCCCACTGAAGTAGCGACTGCCACCCGTGGGCAGGTCCACTGCGATACTCATCTGGGTGGCCAGCACATCATCGATATTCAGGTCGGCGCGCTCGCTGAACAATTCGAGTTGGTACTCGCTGAGCTCGGACAACCCCTCGCGGGCCTGCATGCGTCGAAACAGCAGCGCATCGGCGCCCAAGACACTGGTGACCTGTATTTCACGGTGAGTCTGTGTCGTTGCCATAGGGCGTTACCTCGCGGACTCGGAAAAGACATAGGCAAACTCACCGTTTTCTACACGAACCTGAACCTGGGTTGCCGGTGTCCCGAGTAACAAGCGATTGAGAAATTCAGTACTGATAGCCGGCAACATCGAATGAGTCAGAATCGCGTCAATCATCCGCCCGCCGCTTTCCAGTTCGGTGCAACGACTGGCGATCAGTTGCACCACCGCTTCGCTGTAGGTGAACGGCACCTTGTGAGCAGCGGCGATGCGTTGTTCGATCCGCCCCAATTGCAGGCGGATGATGCTGCCTAGCATGACGTCGCTCAGTGGGTAATAAGGGATGACTACCAGGCGCCCGAGCAACGCGGGAGGAAATACCTGCAACAGCGGTTCGCGCAGAGCCTTGGCTATCGCATCCGGGGCTGGAACGGCCTGCGGATCACGGCACAGGCGGCTGATCAGCGGCGTGCCGACGTTGGTGGTGAGCAGGATCAACGTGTTCTTGAAGTCGATGATTCGGCCTTCGCCGTCCTCCATCCAGCCCTTGTCGAACACCTGGAAAAACAGCTCGTGTACATCCGAATGGGCCTTCTCCACTTCATCCAACAACACCACGCTGTAGGGCTTGCGCCGCACCGCTTCGGTGAGCACACCCCCTTCGCCATAGCCCACGTAGCCGGGCGGCGCGCCCTTTAGGGTGGAAACGCTGTGGGCTTCCTGGTACTCGCTCATGTTGATCGTGATGACGTTCTGTTCGCCGCCATACAACGACTCGGCCAGGGCCAGGGCGGTCTCGGTCTTGCCCACCCCGGAGGTGCCCGCGAGCATGAACACACCCACCGGTTTGCCGGGGTTGTCGAGGCCAGCGCGGGAGGTCTGGATGCGTCGCGCGATCATCTCCAGCGCGTGATCCTGGCCAATAATCCGCTGGCCCAGGCGCTCGGCCAGGCGCAGCACGTTGTCGATTTCATTCTTGACCATGCGACCCACGGGAATACCCGTCCAGTCCTGTACTACAGAAGCAACGGCCTGTTCGTCTACGCAGGTCAGCACCAGCGGATGCTCGCCTTGCAGGGTTGCCAACTGGTCCTGCAACTGGCGCAGTTGCGCCAGGCCGTCGGCGCAATCAGTCGCTTCGCCCAGTTGGCGGCGCAGGTGCTGAATCTGCTCCACCAGGGCCCGCTCGTTATTCCAGCGCCCTTCTACCTCATCCAGACGTTGGCGTTCGCTCGCCAGTAACGCTTGCACCGAAACGCGGCGGCTGAGGGTGTCCACGCCAATGGCCGTCTCACGCTCGATGATTGTCAACTCGGTTTCCAGGGAATCGATACGTCGACGGCTGTCGTCCACCTCAGCCGGAGTGGCGTGCAGGCTGATGGCAACACGGGCGCAAGCGGTGTCGATCAGGCTGACCGCCTTGTCCGGCAACTGCCGCGCCGGGATATAGCGGTTGGACAGGCGCACGGCGGCTTCCAGCGCCGAATCAAGAATGTGCACTTGGTGGTGATCCTGCAGGGTTTCGGCAAGGCCACGCAGCATCAACAGAGCTCGCGCCTCGTCGGGCTCATCCACTTGCACGACCTGGAAACGCCGTGTCAGCGCCGGGTCTTTTTCGATGTGCTTCTTGTACTCGGCAAACGTCGTGGCGCCCACCGTGCGCAAGGTGCCACGGGCCAGTGCCGGCTTGAGCAGGTTAGCTGCATCCCCCGTGCCCGCCGCCCCACCGGCGCCCACCAGGGTGTGGGTTTCGTCGATAAACAACACCACCGGTTTGACACTGGCGTGTACTTCATCGATCACCGAACGCAGGCGCTGTTCGAACTCGCCTTTCATGCTGGCGCCCGCCTGCAACAAGCCAACGTCAAGGGCGAGCAGTTGCACGTCTTTCAGGCTGGGCGGTACATCGCCACGGGCGATGCGTTGGGCAAGCCCTTCAGCGATGGCGGTCTTGCCCACGCCCGCCTCGCCCACCAGGATCGGGTTGTTCTGCCGGCGGCGCATGAGGATGTCGATCACCTGGCGGATCTCTGGATCACGGCCGACGATGGGGTCCATCTTGCCGTTGCGGGCTTGCTCAGTGAGGTCGACGGTAAAACGCTTCAACGCTGCCTGCTGATTTGCGGGAGCCAGCGCCCCGAGGTCTTCGCCCGGCATTTGATGCCCCTCGCGAGCCTCCATCAACGCTTCGGGAGAGCCATTGAGCAAGGTGTCGAACTGCTCGCTCAGGTCATCGACCCCGACCTTGTTGAACTCACGGGACACGCCATACAACCCATTGCGCAGGGCCGGGGTTTTCAGCAGTGCCAGCAGTAAATGACCGGAGCGTACCTGGGTCTCACCGAGCATCAGCGTGGCGTAGACCCACGCGCGCTCGACGGTTTCTTCCACCTGTGAAGAAAGGTCGGTAACCGAAGTGGAACCCCGGGGCAAACGGTCTAGAGCCGCCGCCAGGTCGCGTGCCAGTACGCTCGTGTCAAGGCCGTAGTGACGCACCAGCCGCAACAGGTCGCAGTCGGCCAGTTGCAGCAACTGCTGCAGCCAATGCACCAGTTCCACATAGGGGTTGCCACGCAGCTTGCAGAACACTGTGCTGCTTTCAATCGCCCGATAGCACAGGCTGTTGAGTTTGCCGAACAGCGCGACGCGACTGATATCAGCCATGGTCAGGTCCTTGTGAAGTAAAAGAGAGACGTGGATTGATCAGCAACTGCCGGTCATCTGCCAAAGGGGCCATGCTTCTCAGCCAACTGATGCGGCCCAAGGGCGCGGAACCGAGGCGCAAGCCTGGCAGGTGTTGTTTCTTGACGATCAGGTTGATATCCCAGTCCATCACCAGGCCGGCGTACTGGCGGACCCAGTCCCGCACCCGGGGCAAGCTGTCACCGCCGGGCAGCAGGCGCCGGGTTTGTGCCAGGTCCAGAGGGCCGATCTCCAGGCGGAATTTGTGCTGGGCATTCCAGACCTTCCTGCCCATGACCGTGTCCTGGCCGAGCACAGCGGCTTGCGGGCCGCTGCGCAACACACACAGGCCATCCTCGGGCAACTTCATCCAGTGGCCAACAAACTGCTTCACCTGCACGGGCATCCCAAGGTAATCACCCAGCAACGCAGCGAGGCCTTCGGCATTGCGCACCTGGGGCCCCAGGCGTCCGGCAAAATGCAGCTTGGCCACGTCCGGCAGCGTGTCGCGACCCAGCAACGATGCCTGGCCGATCCCTATCAATGACCCCAGGTACTGGGCGAACCGATCTGCCCCTGGCCGGTCCAGGCTCACCGCCGGTTGGGCGCTGGCCCAGGCGCGGTAGAACAGGCTGATCATGCGGTGATGGAATACATCGAAAAATGCAGCGGGCGTCGGGTCATTCCGATTGCGCTGGCGGTCACGAACGTATTCGGTCAAGTGAATCGGCAAGGGGCCATTGGCGCCCATCAGGCCGAAGAAATTCAGCAGCAGCTTAGGCGTGTTACCCGGCTTGAGCGCTGCGAGCATCGCCGGTTCGAACGCCAGTGACGGTTGCTGGCCAAATCGCACCGTCTCATCCGCAGAACGCGCAGCCTGACCGATCCGCGGCAAGTGCGGGAATGCACACTCCAACTGGCGCAAAGCCGCGTAGAAATCAAAACGTGCCGGGTGCGCTTCAAGGGCATCGAGCAAGGTCAGAGGATCTCGCATCGGCCCACCCGTGCTGGCCACTGCATGATCACTCCACGCGTGGTGCTTTTGATCAGTGTTTCGGTGAAGCTATTAAGCGACACGTACCTGGCAAAAAACTGCTCCAGCACCGCCCCCAGAACAAACACGCCGGCACCTTCGAACGCCGCTTCGTCCAGGGTCACGCAGACCTGCAAACCCCGCCCGTAACTGATCGGCCCCGGCAATGGCAGGCGCCGCACAATGCTCTGGGCACTCACCGAGCACAGGCCCTCGATCTGCTTGTGGGCCACCTCATCTTCGACACGGCAATACAGCCGCAACAGGTCGCGAAAGGCGTTGGCGCCCTGCCCTTTGTCCTGGCCCAGCAACGACAGGTAATTGAGGGACAAGTGGCTGACCAGCCGCCACGCCGTCTCGCCTTCGGCGAAGGATGGCGCGGGCATCGTCGGCCCGGTCATGCAACGCACCGCCTGCACTGGCGCGCCGGACTCGACACTGAAATCGGTACGGCCCCCGCCCACCGGCATGCTCAGCACCAAGTCGCGGTTACTGCACAGTGTGTCGATGCCCAACTGGCGCAGATCACTGCTGTGAGGGGCGTCAAACGCGTCCACCAGGGACAGGAACACTTCGCTGCCCAGGTAGCTGGAGCGCGGGCCCTGACGTTGCTGCTGCTCGGACAATACCCGCGCATCGCGGCGCACCTGGTAATAGGCGTTCGGCGGTGTGTGCCCTTGCAGGTCATTGGCGCGGTAGAACGACTCGAAGGTTTGGCTGGCCTGGGTATCATTGCCATAACCGGTCACGCCTTGGATCTGGTAGATCTCGTAATCCATCGGACGGGTACGGTCGGGGACCACGTGGTACTCCGCTTGCTGATCGGACAGGTGCACGCGCTCGGCGCGCATCGGGAACAGGTTGATCGCCGGGGTGCAGTACAAGGCGAAGTTGGCGGCGCTGAGGCCTTGCTCCAGCAACGGGTCGAGTTTCTTGAACAACACGATCACGTCCAGTTGTTCATCAGCGCACCGGCTGATGCTGCTTGCCAGCCCGGTCACTTGCGCAAACATGAAACGCTCGGGCATGGCGAAGTACTCTTGCAGCAGCCGATAGCCCTGAAACGAACGCGGGCCGCAGGGCAGCAACGCTTCGCTATCACTGTACCCGGCGCTGCGAATCGCACTTTTGGGCAAGAAGTGGTGCCAGTCCGCAGGCGTCTTCACCGGCATCACCAGCACCCCGACCGCCTGGGCCAACAGGTGTTCGAGGATGCGCGCGGGCATGGCATCGCCGCCACGCATGTGCAGCGGCAACTGATCAAGCGCCAGGTCGCTGAATGCCAGGCCGGCACCGGTGCGAAGGCGCAGGCGCAAGGCGGCATTGACCGGGCCGAGACGCGACAGGTCGACACCCGCGACTTGCCCGCCACAGGCAAAGTAGCGCGCCTCTACCAGCTCTACTGGCCACAGGGTCACGTCGTGGGCGGTGCGAAACTCGCAGGCTGTTTGCTCGCCTTTGCCCAGTTGGCTGTGCAGTGCAGTGCCACGGGGCACCTTGAAACCGGCGGCCAGGCTACCCTCGCTCAGGTCCGGCTGAAGCTGCACCACCGCCATCGATGGCGTGGGCGCCAAGTATTGCGGGTAGACCAGTTCCAGCAGGTGATTGGTAAAACGCGGGAACTCGGCATCGATCTTCAACTGCACCCGCGCCGCCAGAAAGCTGAACCCCTCCAGCAAGCGCTCCACATAGGGATCGGCGCAGGCGTAGGTTTCCAGGCCCAGGCGACCGGCGACCTTGGGGTATTCGCGGGCGAATTCAGCGCCACCTTCCCGTAGGTGAGCCAGTTCACGTTCGTAGTAGCGCAGCAGTTTGGCGTTCACCGCACGTCCCTTGTCTCGATATCGAATAGCCGAGCCTCACCTGCTTCCAGGTCGAGTTCGGTCTTGAGGTACAGGCGCTCGGGCAACGGTTGGCCCCAAAGTTCGCCGTGAATTTCAAAGGCCATCTGGTTCGGGCCCGCTGTTTTGCCGGACGGTGCGACCGGTATCACGCGCACGCTGTCACGCAAAATGCGTGGTTCAAAATCCCAGATTGCCTGACGAATACGCCGCCCCAACGCTTCACGATCCAACCCAGCGGCGGTTTTGCCGGCCAAGTCCAACAGGCCAAAATTGAGCACCGATTGACTGGCCAACGGGTAGGCACTGAGGTCGCGAAAACTGCCCAGGCTGCTGCTGTTGAGCAGCCAGCCGAGATCGCGCAGCACCGCCTTGCGCAAATCGCGCATGGACAACACGCGTTTGTCCCGTGGCTCTACGACCTGCTCGCGGTCGTCATCGCTCAGACGGTCAAGCAACGACGGTTGCAGGCGCTCCCGACTGGTCAGCTCCCCCATGATTTATTGCTCCTGTAGTGAGCGGGCTTGTCGAATCGTCGCACCGCCCGCGCTGGGGGGCGAAGCGGCTCCAAAACCGGAAAACTGGGCTCTACCTGGCAGAGCGCGTCGGCCAAATTAGGGCTGCTTCGCAGCCCAGCGCGGGACAAGCCCGCTCACTACAAGGCTCAGATGGGTTGGTTCTTTTCCAGGTCCCACTTCTTCGGCGTGCCGGTTTTCACGGTGTCGCCGGCAAAGGCGTTGAACTCGTAGCTGATGGTGGTGAAGTTGATGGCGATGGTTTCAGTCGGGCGCTCGCCGTTACTGCTGGCGGAGTAGGCGCTGATGATCGCGCCGCCCAGGATGAGCTTGAGAAACACCTGCTGTTTCTTGTCCGAACCGCCGGTCTGGATGAAGTGGATCTCGGCATCCCCCAGGCTCTTGCCGCAGACTGCTTGCATAAACAGGTCGGCGGAAGACAGGTCCGTAACCCGGGTCAGGGAGATTTCCGAAAACGATGGATTGCTGGTGTCACGGTCGCCGCCGCCACTGGTGGAAATCGCCCGGCCCACGCCCATTTGAAGCGCGTCGAGGGTGATCCAGTCTTTGTGCGCGTCAACAGTGGAGGTGCCTTTGATTGGGGTGCCAGTGAAGTTCATCAGGATCATGCGGATTACCTTTCAGGTGGGTTAATTTGATTGGGTAGAAGGCAGCTTCGAAACCAACCGCAACGACACGGTCAGGCCTTCAAGCTGGTAGTGCGGGCGTAGGAAAAACTTGGCGCTGTAGTAGCCTGGGTTGCCTTCGATTTCCTCCACCACCACTTCGGCACCGGCCAGCGGTTTGCGCGCCTTGTCAGCGTCCGAGGCCGTGGCCGGGTTGTGCTCCACGTAGCGACCGATCCAGTTGTTGAGCCAGGTCTGCATGTCGTCACGCTCTTTGAACGAGCCGATCTTGTCGCGCACGATGCACTTCAAGTAATGCGCGAAACGGCAAGTGGCAAACAGGTACGGCAGGCGCGCGGCCAGGTTGGCGTTGGCACTGGCGTCTGGGTCGTCGTACTCGGCGGGTCGGTGCATCGACTGCGCGCCGATAAAGGCCGCCAGGTCGCTGTTTTTCTTGTGCACCAGGGGCATGAAGCCGTTCTTCGCCAGCTCCGCTTCACGGCGGTCGCTGATGGCGATTTCGGTTGGGCAGGTCATGTCCACACCGCCGTCGTCGGTCGGGAAGGTATGCACCGGCAGCCCCTCCACGACACCACCGGATTCGATACCGCGAATCTGCGAGCACCAGCCGTAGTGCTTGAACGAACGGTTGATGTTCACCGCCATCGCGTAGGCGGCGTTGGCCCAGGTGAAGTCCTTGGCACCAGTGGCGCTGGTGGTTTCTTCGAAGTCGAACGCGTCCACCGGGTTGGTCTTGGCACCATAAGGCGCACGGGCGAGAAAGCGCGGCATTGCAAGGCCCACATAGCGCGAGTCCTCACTGTCGCGAAAACTGCGCCAGGCTGCGTGCTCCGGGGTCTGGAAGAGCTTGGTCAGGTCACGCGGGTTGGCCAGTTCCTGCCACGACTCCATGAGCATCACGCTGGGGTCGGCGGCGGTGATCAACGGGCAGTGGGCCGCAGCACTGACGCGCGCCATCTGGGTCAACAACTCCACATCCGGCGCGCTGTTGTTGAAGTAGTAATCGGCGACGAACGCACCGTAGGGCTCACCGCCGAACTGGCCGTATTCCTCTTCATAGAGTTTCTTGAAGAGCGGGCTCTGGTCCCAGGCCACCCCCTTGAACTTGCGCAAGGTCTTGTGCGCTTCGCTCTTGGAAATATTCATCACCCGGATCTTCAACGACTCGTCGGTCTCGGTGTTGTTGACCAGGTAATGCAGGCCACGCCAGGCACTTTCAACGCCCTGGAATTCCTCGTGATGGAGGATGTGATTGATCTGTTCAGTGAGTTTCTGGTCCAGCGCAGCGATCAACCCCTCGATAGTGCCCAATACGTCATTGGGTATCAGGCAGGTGCCTTGCAATGCCTGCTCAGCCAAGGTACGCACGGCAGTTTCCACGGCTTCCTGGGCCCTGTCGGTCTTGGGCTTGAACTCTCTTTGCAACAGGCTTGCGAAGTCGCCGGTATCGAACTCAGCAGTGACCGGCGACTGTCCGGTCTGTTCCGATTGCGTAGCGGACATGACGTTATCCTCCAATTTTGGGCAAAAGCGTCCTCGTGCCGGGGCAAACGAGGCTCCGGCAAGGTGAGCAGTCAGTCGGTTATTCCGGTTGGTTGGGCGCAGCGCTCAAGGCTTGCATCACACTTGGATCGGCCAGCACGCCGGCCAACAACGCCTCGGCGCCGACCTTGCCGTCCATGTAGGTCAACAGGTTCGATAGTTGGCTACGGGCGGTGAGCAATTGGTTGAGGCTTGGCACCTTGCGGGCGATGGCGGCCGGGCTGAAGTCGTCCATCGATTCGAAGGTGATTTCTACCGGCAGGTTGCCTTCGCCGCTCAGGGTGTTGGGCACCTGGAATGCCACGCGAGGTTTCATGGACTTGAGGCGTTCGTCGAAATTGTCGACATCGACCTCAAGGAACTTGCGCTCAGCCACCGGCGGCAAGGGCTCGGCAGGTTTACCTGAAAGATCGGAGAACACACCCATGACAAAAGGCAACTGCACGGTTTTCTCCGCGCCGTAGATCTCCACGTCATATTCGATCTGGACACGTGGCGCCCGGTTGCGCGCGATGAATTTCTGACTGCTTTCTTTAGCCACAGGACTGGCTCCGTTGAGTGAGGCTGATGCAAAGGGATCAGTTGCCGCTGTCACGCATACCGCTGACCACCGCCAACTGGGCAAGACCGTCGGGAGCGAGGTCCTGCAGCAATTCCATGAAGTTCTTGTCGATCAACTGCTTGGCCCGCAGCAGCAAAAACGGCACCGGGCTGGCAGGCTCGTGAACCTGGAAGTAGCGACACACGCGGTCGATGGCTTGGCGCGCGTCTTCACGGCTGTTGATCTCGTCACGGATGAGCCGCGTCGTCGGCATAGCAACGCCAACCGCAGGCACATCGATTTGCGGTGGGTCACGCCGAGTGACGTGCGCCGCACGCCGCAACAGTGTGACCAGACGGCTCAAATCGATGGCGCGGCCGACGCCAACCTTCTCCGTCAGTAAATGTTCGATCTGCACGCTCAGGGCCAGGGCCTGTGCCAAAGCCTGGGCGGTAGCGCCCAGCTCGCGCGGGTCAGCCTCGGCCAGGGCGCCCTCAAGCAAGGCCGGGCTGAGGTCACCGGTTAGCTCATCGTTGGCCAGATCGATCTGCCGCAGATTCAGCGTCCCCACACTGCGGGCGCGAACCAGTGGCGCATCCAGCAGGTCACGCAGCAGACCGCCGGGCTCGCACAGGAACGCCAGGATATTGATGCGCAGCAGCGGATCGTTATTGTCGAGGGGGTCGAGTTGGGGGTGCAGACCGTCCCAGCAGTTATCCAGCAACCCATGGATCAACTGCAGGCCGGCAGCCAGGCCCGCAATGCCGTGCACGTTGAGCTGCGCACGGGTCAACCAGATGGCCAGTCGCAAGTCACGGCTGCTCTCCAGCAGCGGCAAGGCGAGCAGTGTCACCCGCTGCCAATTGGGGTCGATGGCCTGGGTGATGGTGTCGCCGTATTGCACCTCGGGCTTACCCAGGACCTCCTCTTCCAGTTCCAGGAATTCGGGGGCATATTCAAGGTTCTGGCCACCGCCATCGACCTCACCCAAGGGCTGGGCAAGCGCGGTGAAATCCAATGGTTGAGCGTTGGTGGGCAGGCCCATCTCAAATCCCTCGTTCAACGTGTTCTGGAAGTAGAACAAGCTCGGTTGGGATTTATAGGTCAATGGGCTACGAAGAAATGTAGGTGGAATCATGCAGAGTTGTGGGACTTAACTCTGCGTAAAGGTAAGTAAAGATTCGGGCCAGAGCGCTATATTGCATTCGTCGCGCGTTAGCGTGGTATTGCAAACAGGGGACGAAAGCTCAGCGAAGGCTCTATTTCGACGCGCTCAGTACTTAGGCATAACGAGTGCATCCAGCGTTTGCCGAAGGTGGGAATGGGCGGGTAAGCGAATGCCAAAAGTCTCCTGCAGCAAGGTCAGCAGCTCATCGGCACTCTGGGCCGTGTATTTCTCGCTCGGCCGATCCAGGTAGTGCACGGCGTAGTTGGCATTGTTCAGGGTATGGCGTTTACCCTCGGCCAAGCGTGCAACCTTGAGCTGGCCTACGAACGGTGACTCCGGGTGCGTGGACACGTACCAGTTGCCGATGGTGTAGTCGATATCCCCCTGCATTTGCAGGTCGAACACATACAGCCCACGCCACTCCTCGGCGACCTGCGCCCACAAGGTGTAACTGCCCTGCCCGTCGAACGTCAGCCGATACGGCTCATGGGCCGTGGCCTGCACCGCTTCGCTGTCCAGCAACAACGGAGTGCTGGGCACCATGCCGCCAAAGCCGACATCCGTGATGTAGCGCACACCGTCCAGAGTCACCAGACTCAGGCGATGAGTACGCGCCGTGTGCGCATCTGCCGGACCGCCCATCACTACTCGGCCGGTGATACCACGGGCGTCGAAACCCAGTTCCTGCAGCAACGTCAGGAACATCTGGTTCAACTCATAGCAATAGCCGCCCCGTCCATCCAGCAGCACTTTCTGCTCCACGCTGGGCAGATCGATGGGGACCGGCAGGTGCAGCAGCGTCGACAGGCTTTCAAACGCAAAGGTGCAGACGTGGCGCAGTTGCAGATCCTGCAGGGTTTGCAGGGTGGGCGGCGGCGGCGCGTCGTAGCCCAGGCGTTGAAGGTAGAGCGAGCGATGGGTCAGGCGGGACATTGCGCGATCCTTGGGCACAGGGCGAAGGCATCACTATGCCGCGCCAGCACGCAGGTTGTCATTTTGAATGAACCTTTTCAAAGACTTCCCTATCCATTGATAACAACACAGGGAGGCAACATGAGCACCGCGAAAATCTACACCATTAACTATCAACTGCACGGTCAACCGAAGTCCTTTGTGGTGCGCGCCGAGGTGATGAACAACGCCGAGGCCTGGCACTGGGCGGCGGTGGATGCGGATATTGCGCATGTGAGCCGCGTAGGGCGCGTTGGGCATGAACAGGTGAAGAAAACGACTCGACCTTGGGCAGAAAAGTTTGGAATTACCGAGGTCACGTGGATCGCACCTAAATGAACCACAAGCCCCGCACGACGGCGGGGCTTGGCTTACTTCTTCAGGTCGCCCAACGGATCGTAGGGCGGCTTTTTTTGAGGCGCCTGTTGCTTGTCCAACGGCGCGATGGCCGGACCGACCGGGTCCACCTGAGGATCGGATACATCCGGCGAATCCGGATCAAACCCCAGCTCATCCTTACCACTCCCATGCTCACCCGAATGCGGGCCTTTCGCAGGATTATTCACAGCAATCTCCTCGCTTACAGTGGACGGGCCTTGTCGTGCAGGTTTTCCAGGTTTTCCTCGACTTGCTCCAC
Source organism: Pseudomonas sp. PGPPP1 (assembly GCF_002255865.1). Classification (NCBI taxonomy): domain Bacteria; kingdom Pseudomonadati; phylum Pseudomonadota; class Gammaproteobacteria; order Pseudomonadales; family Pseudomonadaceae; genus Pseudomonas; species Pseudomonas sp. PGPPP1. The sequence goes on from NZ_NKIG01000013.1 coordinate 35,635, forward strand.
GTCGTCGTTCTGACGCTCCGCCGGGTCGTTGGGACGCAACGCATCGTTGTCGCGCTCCTCTTCGCCGGGTGTGCGGTCAGGATTCGGGGTGCCGGGTGGCGGCTGTTTGTATTCGGCCATGATGGTTCACCTCAATGGGTCTACACAGGTTTAGAGAAACCGCGATGAGGCATCGTTCAACTTGATTGCCCAGACATGCGAAGATGCCACCCCGCCCCTTCTGGAGACTTGAACCGGATGTTCGAACTCAAACCCTGCGACCCCGTCACCTTCCGCCAGCAAACCCGCCGCAGCACGTTGATCGTGGCCGTGCTGTTCCTGGTGCTGGCCATGGTGCTGTCGACCCTGGCAGTGATGCTGTTCGGTGAACCTGGCGGCGATAACTTTCGCTTCAATGTGGGCGGTGTATTTGCCGGCGTGCTGATTACCGTGGCGCTGGTACGGGGCCCGTTCTGGACACAGCCGTGGCTGGCGGCGGCGGTGTACGGCTGGCAGCTCAAGCGCTGCCTGATGAGCGTGACCAATGTGATGCACAAGGTCACTGAGCGGGTGCAGGCCAATGATCCGACGGCGATCAAAGTGCTGCGTTTCTATCATCTGGGGCTGACGCAAATGCACGAACTGGACGCGAACTCCAGCGCCCAGGCGCAGATGGTGGGTGAGATCGAGGCGCATAAGGCGAAGATGCAGGCGTTGGGCATCGATACCGAGCAAACACGCTTTGACCCCGCGTGGATCGACGGTTTGAAAAACGCTTGAATGATGGCGGCGTGAAGTGTCGGCACCAACGATTACGGCGTGGAAACCTTTGCTCGCCAGCAGAACACCGCGCTCACGGCAATCGCTGCGCCGGCCACGCCGAACACCCAGGGCGCCGAGGCTATCGGCAATAGCAGGCCGGCCAGCAACGGCCCCAGGCCTGCACCGATATCCCGCCACACCGCGTTGGACGCCAGTGCCGAGACACGCATCGACCCCGGGTTACGCTCGGCCACCAACGTCGTCACCAATGGCAGTTGCAACGCACGCAGTACCAGCACCGCCGCTGCGCCGAAAATCACCCAGTAACTGCCAAATGCGCTCAGGGCCAGGGCGCTGAGGAACGAAAACAGCAACAGCATCGACGTGGCGCCAAAGCGCTGTGCCGCCCTGCCGCCCAACGGGCTCAGAAGCATTTCAGAGACATACCGCAGCGCCATCAAGCCGCCGGCGATCAGCACCGCATCGCCACCAAGCAGTTTCTGCGCCTGGATCGACAAGCCGAAGATAAACAGCCCATCCAGTGCCACGCCTTCGATAAACGACCACATTGCCACGCTGTCCGGCCACTTGAAGCGCCGTCCCGGCGTGCTGTGCAGGTTGTGGCCGAGTGCCGGCAAGCCGCGCGCCATCCACAAACCCACCAGGCAGCAACCCGCCAGGATCAGAAAAATTGGACGTGGCCCGGCCCACAGTGTCAGCCACCCACCCAGGGGCAGCGCGAGCATCGGCCCAAGGGCGATCAATGCCCGCGAACGCCCGGCTCTACGTGCGGCGCCCGTCGGTTCTGAAGTGGCCAATACCTGGGTCGACAGGTTCAGCGCTGCAAAACACAGGCCCCACACCAATCGCAGGCCGAGCAACGCGGCGAAGCCGGACAACATCGAGTTACCCACGGCACACAGCGTTGCGGCGCCGGCGGCGATCATGCAGGTGAGACGGTCACCGTTGCGCGCGTAGAAATTGAGCACATGCCGGTAACCGAAAATCCGCACCAGGCGGTTGGCGGCCAGCAGCACACCCGCCTGGGCCAAGGTGATACCGAAGGCCTGGGATTCCATGGGCAGCAGCAGGTAGAGCAACACGTCGCTGGGCAAGCACAGCGCCAGGGTCAGCGCGGCGCGGCGGGACTGGGTGTCGGCGGTGCGAAGGGCCTGGCTGGTCATAATTCTGAAACATCCCGAAATATTCAGGCCGCCACGGTAGCCTTAATCACGCCCTTTTCCCATAGGGCAGCAAGCGCAAACCACTGGCAGCAGCGCCCACCAACGCAAATCCGCAGCCCAACCACAGGGCATATTGCGGGCCGCTGCCCAGGGACAAGTGGAAACACAGCGCCACCAACGACGCCCCCAGCGTCTGCCCCAGTAGGCGCGAAACCGCCACGATGCCACTGGCCCCGCCACTGCGGGCGAGCGGTGCGCTGGTCATCAACGCCTTGAGATTAGGCGACTGGAAGAAGCCGAAACCGGCGCCGCACAACGCCATGCGCCAACCGATATCGAAAGCCGAGGCGCCGCTTTCCAACGTGGCCAACGTCGCCATGCCCGCGCTGAGCAGCAACAACCCGATGCCACACAACACGCCCAACGACATGCGATCCGCCAGGCGCCCCGCCACCAGCGCCATCACCGCAACAACGGCCGGCCAAGGCGTCATCAGAAAACCAGTTTCCACCTGGCTGTGCCCCAGCACCGTCTGCAACAGGAACGGCAGCGACACAAACGCCAACCCCTGAGCGGCGAACGCGCAGATTGCGGTAAGGGAAGACAACGCAAAGAGTGGCCGCTTGAACAAGTCCACGGCCAACATCGGCGCCGGGTGATCGGCCTGACGACGCAATAGCAACGCGCCGCACACCAGCGCCACAGCGATCAGGCCCAGCGTCAACGCGCCTTGGGCGCCGTGCACCGCAGACCCCAAGCCCAGCACCAGCAAGGCAAACAACCCAGCACACAGCAACGCGGCGAAACGGTCGAACGCGTGTCCGGTGATCGGCAAAGCCGGCAGTGAGCGCACGCCCAGTACCAACGCCAACACCCCCAACGGCACATTGATCAGGTACAGCCAATGCCAGGTCGCGACCGACAGAATCGCCGAGGCAACAGTCGGCCCCAGCGTAAACGCCAGCCCCACCACCAGCGAGTTGTAACCCAGGCCCCGCCCGAGCATTTTCGACGGGTAGATATGCCGCAGCAGCGCAGTGTTCACGCTCATGATCGCCGCCGCCCCCAGCCCCTGCATCACTCGGGCAACGGTCAGGGTGACCAGCGAGCCGGCCAACCCGCAGAACAGCGACGCAACGATAAACACCAGCAGCCCACCGAGGTACACGCGGCGATGGCCCAGCGCTTCGCTTAACGACGCGAACGGCAGCACCATGGCGATAGTCGCCAGCTGGTACGCATTGACCACCCAGATCACCGAGGCGGAGTCCGTGCCGATGCCCTCGGCCAGAGTAGGCAATGCGGTGTTGACGATGGCCGTGTCCAGGGTCGCCATGCCGATCCCCAGGGAGATCGCGATCACAGCCGGCAGGCGTTTGTTCAGGGGCAACCCATCGGCAACAGAAGACATGAATGGTCCGCGCAGGTAACAAAGGCCATTAGATTACGGGGAGTGGCGATTTTTTTCAGTGAGGGATTGCTTGGCTGTCGGATTTTTCATGTTCAAGCCCTACAACCCTGGACGTTTATTAAAGGAAACCCCCTACATTTTTTGCGCAGCATTGTTTGCAACCTTGGCGCGTCTCCCCCTCCCCCCGAGAACCCAACCGATGCGTAACAATCGCGACAAGGCTCCTTCTGACGATCGTCGAAACTTCTTGCGCCTGGCCACTGCCAGCGCCGGGGCCCTGCTGTTGTCGGGGGCGCTGCCGAACGCTATCGCCCATGCAGCGGCGCCCACGCCACTCACGGTAGTCAACCCGGAGCAAGCCTTGGCACGGCTGATGGAGGGCAACAAGCGTTATGCCGCCGACGTGACAAAGCGCCGTGACCTGATGGTCGAGCGCGTCGCGCTGTTAGACAGCCAGCACCCCTTCGCGGCGGTGCTGGCCTGCGCGGACTCGAGGATCGCCCCCGAATACGTGTTCGACACCGGCCTGGGCGAGCTGTTTTCGGTCCGGGTTGCGGGCAATTTCGTCACTGACGAAGGGCTCGCCAGCCTTGAATATGCCATCGCGGTACTCGGTACGCCGCTGATCCTGGTGCTGGGGCATGACAGTTGTGGCGCCGTTGCTGCCGGGGTCAAGGCCGTCAAGGACAACGCCACCTTCCCCGGCAAGATCCAGGGCCTGGCCGATGCGCTCAAACCCTCGGTGAGCAAGGTGTTGCAAGCTCCCGGCACTCTGCTGGATAACGCGATTGCGCAGAACGTCCGGGACACTGTGGCCCGGCTCAACAGTGAATCCCAGCTGCTGGCCGATGCCCTTGGCGCAGGAAAGCTCAGTATCGTCGGCGGCATTTACCGGCTGCACAGCGGCGCCGTGGAGTTGATCGCCTAATCAGGTCCGCCAGTATCCGGCCTTGGCCATCAGCCCGACCGCCTCGGCAAAACCCGCCAGGGGTGCGCTGTTCAACGTCAACAGCGCCACGCAGCGGCTCGGTTTCAAGCCAGCCGCTCGGATAGCCACACGCCCACCCTGCTCGACTCCGGCCAGCACGGCTTCAGGGATATGCAGGGCGTTCATCAGCTCAAGCACATCCTGGCCAAGCACCGCATCGTCCTGCTCACGCAGGTACGGAACAATCACCCGAAACCCCTGGGCCGCCAACGGTGCAGTCACCTGGGCAAACACCTGCCCATCTGCCGCCAACAGGATAATCGCGCGCCCTTCCTCCGGTCCGAACTGCTCATAGCGGATCTCCCGGTCATCGTCGGTACTCACCCGCTGCACCGCCAATGCCGGTGCCGCTGCCACCACGGCTGCCAACAGCAAAAAACCACGACGATCAAACATCACTCACTCCCACGATCAATTCACTGCCCAGCCAAGTGGCCAAGTATTCACCGGCTTGCGCTACGCCTGCCGCTTCGCCCAGGTGCGTCACCAGAAACTCACACAGGCCCGCGAAGCTGCCGTCGCCCTGCAGGTGCAACAAGGCCTGCAACTCCAGGGTATCCACCTGACGTAGGCGCGAGGTGAACTGGCGGCGCCAGACCAGCAGCCCACCGGCCTGCGCCAACATCACCGCCTCGGGCGCCGATGCTTCCTGCCACAGCGCCGACCAGATGGCTTCAGCGTTGGTGGTCAAGGCGCGGCAACGCAGCGACGGTGTCAGTTGCAACACTGCCGTGTCCCAATCCACGCTGGCCAAGGTTTCCAGCGGCAAGGCCTGGGCATCGGCGGCGACAAACGCTTCATTCAATGCCCCTTCGATCCAGGCCAACTCCAGTACGTCCGGGTTATGGGGAAACATCATGTTCAAGGTCGAGTGAAACCCTTCGGGATAGGCGTCAAGCGTCCAGGCATGGGGCGGTTGCTGGTCGATATGCGTAATGCAGGCTGTCAAAAACGCCTCCTCGCCAACCCAGCGCCGCACGTTAGGAAACGCTTGCTCCAGGCACCCCACCAACTGCGCGCGGTAGTTGTTCTGGTACACCGCCAGGCCTGCGTGGTTATTGCCCAGGCGCTGTGCAGACTCATCCGCCGCACTCACCAACCAATGGCGAAACGTGTGTTGCCACTGCGCCAGGTTCATCGCTGCGCTCCCAAGGCTCGGGCCATGCCCAGCTCTTGCAGCAACGCGCCCAGCGGCGGGATTTCATCATCGCGCTCGATCATGGTTGCCACCGGGCCCAGCCTGGCCATGGCCTGGGCATACAGTTCCCAGACGCTTGCGCACACCGGGCTGTCATGGCTGTCGATCAACAGCCCGCGGCCCTGGCTATGCCCAGCCAGATGTACCTGACGCACCCGCTCGGCAGGGATGCCATCCAGAAACGCCAGCGCATCGAAGCCATGGTTACTGGCGCTGACAAACACATTGTTGACGTCCAGCAACAGTTCGCAGCCGGTGCGTTTGGCCATAGCGGCGATAAATTCCCACTCGCTCATGGACGCGCCCTCGAAGGCGAGGTAGCTGGACGGGTTTTCAAACAGCATCGTGCGGCCCAGCAGGTCCTGGGCTTGATGGATATTGGCGCACACCCGGTCCAACGCTTCGTCGGTATAAGGCACGGGCAGCAAGTCATGGGAGTTGAAGGCGCCACTGCGTGACCAGCTCAAGTGATCGGAAACAAACAGCGGGTCGATTTCATCGACCAACGCTTTGAGGCGGCGCAGGTAGTCGGCATCGAGTCCTTCGGCAGTGCCGATGGACATCGACACGCCATGCAGCGCCACCGGGTAGCGCTCGCGGACCTGACGCAGGATGTGCCTGGGCTGGCCACCGGCGACCATGAAGTTCTCGGAGATCACTTCGACAAAATCCACAGGCACGGTGGTTTCCAGGAAATCGCAGTAATGCTCCTTGCGCAGCCCCAGGCCGTAGCCTGAAAAGTGTGGGTTGGGTGTCGGCATGAGGGATTCTCGATTGAACCTGTAGGGCGAGCTCTTTGTGGCGCCCTCACCACAAAAAACCGCCCCTGGTGGAGGTTGAGTTATTTCGGCTCAGTCAGGGTGCCGCCAGCCTTGAGGCACTCGGACGGCGTCTTGACGATCACGCCCTCGCCCTTGCAGCTGTTGAGGCCCTTGCAGTCGTTCTTGGCGGTGGCACACAGGCTGGTGCCTTTGCAGGTGTTGACGCCGTAGCAACGGCCGGGTTTTTCCTGCTGGTCGGCGGCGCTGGCAGCCGTGGCGAACGACGCAGACGCCATGGCGATCAAGGCTGCGGCAGCAGCGAGGCTCAAGCGGGATTTAAGTTCAGTGTTCATGGGTATTGCTCCAGGGTGTGATGGGTTATTTGATAACGGAAGCCGCGTCTTCGATGACCTTCGCCACAGCCTCAGGCTGGGAGATGTACACCGCGTGGCTGGCTTTGATTTCGGTGACCTTGGAACCGGCGCGCTTGTACATCCAACGTTGTAGGTCGGGGCTCAAGGCGCGGTCTTCGGTGGACACCACGGCGTAGGTCGGTTTGTTATGCCAGGCGGCGGCCCACACGGTGCCGCCGAACAGCGTGGCGGTGGCCGGCACTTGCGAGGCGGCCATGAAGTCGGTTCGATTGGTGGTCAGGTCGGCGGCGAAATCCGCGTTGAACTTGGCGCGATCGAAAAACAGGTGGCCGTCACGGCTCGGCTTGATGTCATCGCTTGGGGACGGCATGGAGCCGATCAACTGGGCCATGTTCTCGCCTACTTCCGGTTGCAGGGCCGAGACGTAGACCAGCGACTTGACCTTGCCACGGTCGCCGGCAATCGAGATCACCCCGCCGCCGGAACTGTGGCCCACCAGCACCACTGGGCCCACTTGTTGCTCCAGCACCTCGCGCGCCTCGGCCACATCGGCGGCCAGGCTCTCGTGGCCCTGGTGCACCACGGTGACCTTGTAGCCCTTGTGAATCAGGATGTCGTGCACCACCCGCCAGCCGGAACCGTCGACAAACGAGCCGGGCACGATCACCACGCTTTTACCGGTGCCGGGCTGCGGCGCATCAGCGGCCTGTGCCAGTACGGGAACAGTCATGGCCACGGCAAGGGCCAGGGAAGAAAGCATGCGCATAAGAAGTCTCCATCAAAGTGATAAACGTTTGCCCGCTAACAGGCGATCCAGCGACCAAGCCCCACCGCCCTTCGCCAGCAACGGCAGCAACAGGCCTGCCCAGGTCAGGTGCACCGGCCAGGCATCGGGGTACACAAACACCTCGATCACCAGCGTCATGCCCAGCAGCGCAGCGGCTGCCGGGCGGGTCAGCAGCCCCAACACCAGCAACAGCGGGAACAGGTGCTCGGCGTAGGTCGCCAGGTGCGCCGCCCACTCCGGCGGGATCAGCGGCAAGGCGTATTCCGAACGGAACAGCGTGTAGGTCGACGGCTTAAGCTCAATAAACCCGGTGACCTTGGTGCGCCCCGACAGGAAGAACACCGCCGCGATCCCCACGCGCGCCACCAGCAACAGCAGCGCTTCGGGCAACAGCCGCTGGATCACGGTTGCTCCGTCAGGCTGCCGTAGCCTTTGGGGGTCTTGATCTGGGTGCAGGTGCCTTTGTCCACCAGCACCCAGGCGTTGCCCTGGTAGTCGGCGGTGGCGGTGCCGGCGCACGAGGTACCCTTGCCGGCGGCGCAATCGTTGGCACCGGCCAGGGACACGCCGAAGCATTTTTCCTGGGGCTTGGCCTCATCGGCATGGGCCACCGCCGCGAAGGCGCTGAGGGACAGGGCGAGGGTTGCAGCGAGGGCAGCGTAAGGACGCTTCATGGGGTGAGTCTCCTGGCTTGTCTGAAGAAACCAGGGCGCGGTAGGTGCGCCAGCTGGTAGGCAGATTTAAAGCCAGGCGTGTATCCGGTCTGTGTCGCGAACTGCCAGCAAGATCATGGCGGTGTATCAGAGAGGCCCGGGGACACAGTGTGATACACAGCCATAAAAAAACGCGCCATGACCGTCGGGGTCATGGCGCGTTCTGTCAGGGCTTGGGTTGAGTGATCAGCTTGCCAGTGCACTCAGGTCCAGGCGCCCCGCGTTGATCGGCGGGCACCAGTAGTAGCCACCGGTCAACGGCGTGCTGATGCGATACAGGCCGTCGACGATCCCGTCTTCCAGCCCGCTCATGCGGCGCAATTGCGCTTCGAATGCATCAAACGAATGACCGAACGCGAGGAACATCAACCCGGCCTGGCCGTTCTCGGCCCATGGCATCGAGCGGCGCACCACGAAGGCTTCCGGAGTGAAGCTTTCCTGGGCGGTGCGCTTGGTGTGCGCGGATTCAGGGGCGTCGTCGAGTTCTTCGTTGTCGCCATGGCGGCGGCCGATGATGTGGTCGCGCTCCTGGGCCGGCAGTGCGGCGAAACCGTCGAGGTCGTGCTGCCACTGCTGGATCGCGGCGAAGCTGGCGCCACTGTCGGTCAGGGCGGCTTCAATGGCGGCATCGTCGTGGGGGTTTTCGGTGCCGTCTTCGTAGTCGGTGAGGTCGAAACCGGTCTTGTAACGGAAGCCTTCGGTCATCTGCACCAGGCTGAACGCCGGGGCCAGGGCTTTTTCAAACGCGCGGCTGCGCAGCAACAGTTCACCGCGGTCTACACCGTGCAACCACACCCACAACGCGTGCTGGGTAGATGGGTTATGCGCGCCGGGCCCACTGACGGCAGGGAAGCTGCGTAGGCCGTCGATGCGTGCACCCAGTGCGGTTACCAGCGGCTCGCCAAAACCGACCACTGCCGCCGAATCGGTCAACTGCACCAGCGCGTCCAGCGCAGCGGGTACGGCAGCCAGGGAATCCACGGCAAAAAACAGATGGCGTGCCTGCAACGGCACCGGTGCGGCAAGAATGCCCGGCTGGTAGTGACTCATGTGAACTCCTTCAAGAAAGCCGCGCAGTTTAACCGGCGATCAGCGCGCTGCGTAGGAGAAAGCGCACAAGCCTTGCCATAGAGCCCTGTGTTGGGTGACTCTCTAGTCATGTTTTGCAACTATTCCAGGGGTAGCGACATGACCACCAGCAACTTGCTCGCACAGCTGTTTCCAGCCTCCGCCGCCGATATTCCCGAACAATTCCGCCTGGCGGCGCCCATTGAACAGCGTGATTACCTGGTCGACGGCCAGTTGCAGGTGTGGAACGGCCCGTTGGCCCAAGTGCAGAGCCCGGTGCAACTTGGCGACACGCGGGTGCATATCGGCAGCACGCCGCTGCTGGATGCCGAGACCGCCCTCACCGCCCTCGACGCTGCCGTGCGCGCCTACGACCGAGGCCAGGGAGAGTGGCCGACAATGCGCGTGGCCGATCGTATCCAGCACGTCGAGGCGTTCTTGCGCCGCATGCGTGAACAACGCGACGCGGTGGTCAAGCTGCTGATGTGGGAGATCGGCAAGAACCTCAAGGACTCGCAGAAAGAGTTCGACCGCACCTGCGACTACATCACCGACACTATCAATGCGCTCAAGGAACTCGACCGCCGCTCCAGCCGCTTCGAGCTGGAACAGGACACCCTCGGTCAAATCCGCCGCGTGCCGTTGGGCGTGGCGTTGTGCATGGGCCCTTACAACTATCCGCTGAACGAGACGTTCACCACCTTGATCCCGGCGCTGATCATGGGCAACACCGTGGTGTTCAAGCCGGCCAAGCTGGGCGTGCTGTTGATACGCCCATTGCTCGAAGCGTTCCGCGACAGCTTCCCGGCCGGGGTGATCAACGTGATCTACGGCAGCGGCCGCGAAACCGTCAGCGCGTTGATGGCCAGCGGCAAGATCGACATCTTTGCGTTTATCGGCACCAACAAGGCCGCCAGTGACTTGAAAAAGCTGCACCCCAAGCCCCACCGCTTGCGCGCGGCATTGGGCCTGGACGCGAAAAACCCCGGCATCGTGCTGCCTGAGGTGGACCTGGACAATGCCGTGAGCGAGGCAGTCACCGGCTCCCTGTCGTTCAATGGCCAGCGCTGCACCGCGTTGAAAATCCTGTTTGTGCACGAAGACGTGGTTGCCAGCTTCATCGAGAAATTCAACAAGAAACTGGCCACACTCAAGCCCGGTATGCCTTGGGAAGACGGTGTGTCGCTGACCCCGTTGCCGGAAGTGGGCAAGGTGGATTACCTCAATGGCCTGGTGGCCGATGCTGCGCAGCACGGCGCGCAGGTGGTGAATGACAATGGCGGCACCAGCCGAGGTTCGTTCTTCTACCCGGCGGTGCTGTACCCGGTGAACCCGCAGATGCGCGTGTACCACGAGGAACAGTTTGGCCCCGTGGTGCCGATCGTGCCTTACCGTGACCTGGAGACGGTGACCGAATACGTACTGGACTCGGATTTCGGCCAGCAGCTCAGCATTTTCGGCACCAACCCTGAGGAAGTCGGGCGCTTGGTCGACACCTTCGCCAACCAAGTGGGCCGTATCAATATCAACGCCCAGTGCCAGCGCGGGCCGGACACCTTCCCGTTCAACGGCCGCAAGAACTCGGCCGAAGGCACGCTGTCGGTACATGACGCCTTGCGCGTGTTCTCGATCCGTACCCTGGTGGCGACCAAGTTCCAGGAGAGCAACAAGGCGTTGGTCAGCGATATCTTGCGAAACCGTGACTCGAGCTTCCTGACGACCGACTACATATTCTAAAAGCGACGCCGTACTCAAGGCAGGAGTCGGGCTAGTGTGGGAGCCGGGCTTGCCCGCGATGCAGGCACCTCGGTCTTTGCATGAGATCAAGTTGATGCTATCGCAGGCAAGCCAGCTCCCACACAAGCCTGCTCCAACATTTAGATCGAGCACATCCCTGATATCGAGGCCCCTTTACTACCGATGAACCTGCCCATGTTTGCCCGGCGCCTGTTGCGCCCGCTGCTCGACCCGTACCGCCGCTACCGCCACGCCAAGCTGATCCACGCGGTGCGCGTGTCCATCGGCCTGCTGGCGACGATCCTGCTGACCACCGGCATCAACCTGCCCCACGGCGAGTGGGCGTCGGTGACCATGCTGATCGTGATCGGCGGCTTGCAGCACCACGGCAACATCGGCAAAAAAGCCGTGGAGCGCGCCTATGGCACGTTGATCGGCGCCAGCGTGGGTTTGCTGTTGGTGGTGCAACAGGCTTACCTGGGCCAGCCGCTGCTGACGTATCTGCTGATGTCTGTGGTGTGCGGGTTCTTTTCCTATCACGCCATCGGCAAGGGCGGCTACATCGCGCTGCTGTCGGCGATCACGGTGTTTATCGTCGCCGGGCATGGCGACAACCCGGTGTCGGACGGGCTGTGGCGTACCGTGGATATCCTGATCGGCATTGTATTGGCCCTGGCCTTCTCGTTCGCCTTGCCGCTGTACGCCGTGTATTCGTGGCGCTACAACCTGGCCAGTGCATTGCGTGATTGCGCCGAGATCTATAGCCGGATCATCAGTGGCCGGTCGGTGACTGATGATGAACACTTCAAGCTGCTCAACCGTTTGAATGCGGCGATGCTGCAACTACGCTCGCTGATGCCCTCGGTGTCCAAGGAAGTGCGCATCTCCATGACGGAGCTGGATGCCATCCAACGCCATCTGCGCATGTGCATCAGCACCCTGGAGATTCTCGGCAACACGCGCCCCGACCCTCGTGACGAACAGGCGATGGCACGGATGCAGGTGATGCTGAAAGCCGAGCACCGGCAGATCCGAGTGCAACTGGTGGGAATGGCGCGGGCGCTGAAGTCGGGGGTGACCGAGCGGCTGGAGCGGCCGAGTCACGCCGCCATTGAACCCGCGCTGGATGCACCGGTTTACAGCGCATTGGATGGCTACCGGCTATTGACGTTGCAGCTGGCGCAGAATGTGGATGGCATGCGTCAGCGGCTGGCCAAGAGCGCTGGCCACTGGAAAATCTGAACCCGACAGGCGCAATCGTAAACTTCCGACTTTTTTACAATTCTCAAACTTTTCACACTTTGCCTTACAAAGTTTTCACGTTTTATTCACATCCCGGAACGTAGTGTGAAGCCTCATCCGTTACAAATGTTGCACATCAAACCCGCCGCCCCAGCGGGTTTTTTTTGCCTCGAATTTGGCTTATCGCGTCGCCTTTACAGCGGTGGGCACCGCCGCTTGTTCACGAATGGCCCGCTGGGTATCCAGTACCTTGGCCAACGCATTTTCGGCTTCCGGGCTTTGTTGTGGCACGCGAATCGCCGCCGACACCAGGGTGATCAGCTTGGCCATCACCTCGGCATCCGTGGCCGGGCGGCCCAGGCTCATGGAGTTCATGAGCAGGCGCAACTCAGTACCGGCCATCACGCCGGAGATCGCCTTGAGGGCAAACTGCAGGCGCACCCCCAGTTCGTTACGCGGCAGGTCTGGCAAAGCCAGGGCGAAGGCTTCGAAGAAGCGCTGGAACACCGGCTGGTAGTGCACCTTGAGGTATTCCTGGATAAACGGCGATGTGTCGCTGTAGACGCGGCCCAGGAAGCGGATGAACGAACGCCCTTCCCCATTGGCTCCGGCCGGATCACTGCGCTCCAGGCCCATCGCCGGAGCAAATAGCACACCCAACAGCGTGTCGCAGTCCAGCGGGCCGTCGGACTCGGCCTCGCAGCGCGCCAACAGTTCCAGGCGCTGCTCGTTGAGCGGCTCCAGGCGCTGTTTCAGCAGGGTTTGCATCAGGGAGTCCTTATCCCCGAAGTGGTAGTTCACGGCGGCCAGGTTGACCTGGGCACGCTCAGTAATCTGGCGTAACAAAACCGCGTCGTATCCGTACTTAATGAAGAGGGCCTCAGTCGCATCCAGCAATCGAGTTTTGGTAACGTTTGGAGCGCTGAGTTTCTTCGCGACCATAAGAGTTCCACGACGGAAATATTGTTTTAAAAAATAATTTGATTTTTTATACCGGGGCCGTCCGTCGAAAGCAAGTAGTGACACACCGCCATATTATCCAAAGCCCTTGCCTGCGGGCTCGCTGAGGGTAGTCGAAGGGGTTTTGGAAGGCCCGTAATGCCTCTGGAAAAATCGTTTCAAAGGGTAAAACCGCTCTACCTCCACGGCTGGCGAACCGCAGGGAAGGCAGTTACTATTCAAACAATATTTTAAAAACAAGAAACAAAACCAGTCCGTGACGCGTACCAGGCAGCTCCCGAACTTGTTACAAGCCTTTACCGGGGGCATGACGGCACCGTCGAGACTGAAGGCGTAGTCATGATGACAGATACCCCCGCGCACCCAGGCTTGATTTCCCTGCAGGGCATCGGCAAAAGCTATCAGCTGGCCGGGCAACACCTATCCATTCTCAATGACGTCTGCCTGTCTATCGACAGTGGCGACAGCTGCGGCATCCTCGGCGCCTCCGGCTCGGGCAAAAGTACCCTGCTCAATATCCTCGGCCTGCTGGACTTGCCCAACTGCGGCCAGTATCACTTTGCCGGCCACGACATTTTCAACGCCACCCCGGATGAATTGGCCGCGATTCGTAACCAGCAGATCGGCTTCGTCTTCCAGAGTTTCAACCTGCTGCCGCGCCTGAGCGCCCTGGATAACGTCGCCCTGCCGTTGAGTTATCGCGGCGTGTCGCGCCATGAGTCGGTGGAGCAAGCCCTGCGCATGCTCGATCAGGTCGGCCTGGCCGACCGCGCCCATCATCGCCCTGCCGACCTCTCCGGCGGCCAACGCCAACGGGTCGCCATCGCTCGCGCGTTAGTCGGCAAGCCCTCAGTGATCCTCGCCGACGAACCCACCGGCAACCTCGACAGCACCACCGCGCAGGACATCATGGACCTGCTCCTGGCGCTGAACCGTGAGCAACAGGTCACGCTGATCATCGTCACCCACGACCCGCATATTGCCGAGCGCCTGGAACGCAAGATTCTGGTGCGCAACGGCGTCGTCCATGAGGACGCACGCCCATGAGCCTGCGGGTCGAGCAGAGCCTCAGCCAATTGCTGCATGAAGCGTTCGTCAGCCTGCGCACCCTGGGCAAGCGCTCGGTGCTGGCCCTGCTGGGCATCGTGATCGGCAGCTCGTCGGTGGTGGCGCTGATCAACATCGGCCACAACGCGGCGGTGGATGCTGCCATGATCTTCAAGGACATGGGCACCGACACCCTGGTGGCACAGTTCCCTAGCAAAGTCGGCAGCAACCGCCCCATGCGCACGCACCTGGACCTCGACGCCGTGCGCCAAGCCGTGCCGGGCATCGCCCATATCGGCGCAATCAGCCTGTTCAGCGGGCCTGCGGTGTTCAATGGGCGCACCACCAATGCCAACTTTGTCGGCAGCACGTCCGACATCCAACAGGCCATGCGCCTGACCTTGAGCGAAGGCCGCTTCCTGTCGCACTTCGACGCCAATGAAACCTACGCCGTGATCGGTGCCCAAGTCGCTCAAGCCCTGAGCTCCCCCGGCGCCCCGTTGAAGCTGGGCGACCGAGTGCGCATCAACGATTACCTGTTCCTGATTATCGGCATCCTGCACGACCAACCCCGCGCGCTGCTGATGCCCATTCAGGGCGGCGAATCATTGTTCATGCCCGCCGAAGGCATGCGCCGCATCTACGCCGCCCCGCAGATCGGCAACGTCATCATCCGCGCCCTGCCCGGCCAAGACATGGAACGCATGGCAGAGGACGCAGCGGCAGCGCTGCAACGCCAGCTCCCCGACCACACAGTCGACATCCAGGTGCCCCAGCAAATGATCGACGGCATGACCCGCCAAAGCCGCACCTTCGCCTACCTGTTGCTGGCGCTGGGGGCGATTTCCCTGGTGGGCGGCGGCGTCGGGGTGATGAATGTGATGTTGATGAACGTCTCGGAGCGTCGCCGCGAGATCGGCATCCGCATGGCCCTGGGTGCGCGCCAGCGAGATATCCGCAACCTGTTCCTGCTTGAAGCCGTCACGCTCACCGCCGTCGGTGCACTGTGCGGCGCGGTGCTGGGCATGACCGCCGCGTGGTTCTACGCGTGGCTGTCGGGTTGGGCGTTCTCCCTGGCGGTCGCCGCGCTGCCCTTGGGGGTGGGCAGTACCTTGCTGGTGGGATTGTTCTTTGGCATCTACCCGGCGGTGTCAGCCTCACGGTTGCAACCGGTGGAGGCCCTGCGCGATGAATAAATGGCTCGTACTGCTGACCTTTGTAAGCCTGCCTGCCATGGCCACCAACGTGGTGATCAACCCTTCGGCGCCCAGCAGCACCCGCAGCGGCTACGACCGTGGCGTGTCGTTGAATGCCCAGGTCACCACCATGACCTTGGGGGATGCGGTCTACCTGGGCCTGCGCAACAATCCGGCGATTCGCAGTGCCTACTTGCAACGGGTCGCACAGAAGTTCGACCTGCGCGTGGCCGAAGACGTCTTCAACCCCAAGCTCACCCTCAACAGTTACTACCGCAATACCCGAGGCTCGGCCGACAACGCGCGCAACGCCAATGTGGCACCCGCCACCAGCCTGCTCGGCGAGTACGGCACCCGCCTGAGCATGGCCTGGACCCAGCAACTGAACAACGCCGACCGCGCCGGCCGTTACCGCAGCGATGGCCTCGACCTGGCGATCATCCAGCCCTTGATGCGTGGTGCCGGCTGGGACGCGACCACCGCGCCGCTGCGCCTGTCGCGCCTGTCGGAGCAAGCCAACCGGCTGAACCTCAAGGCCACCGTGGCGCAGACCATCAGCCAGATCATCGCCACCTACCGCGAGCTGTTGCGCGCCCAGGAACAACTGACCATCGTGCAGGAC
This sequence comes from Pseudomonas sp. PGPPP1, assembly GCF_002255865.1. NCBI lineage: Bacteria > Pseudomonadati > Pseudomonadota > Gammaproteobacteria > Pseudomonadales > Pseudomonadaceae > Pseudomonas > Pseudomonas sp. PGPPP1. Next base: position 51,664 of record NZ_NKIG01000013.1, read on the forward strand.
GCGCTCAAACGCTCGGGCACCTTGCTGGAAGTGAACAAGGCACTGATCGCAGCCGGGCGCATGGCCGAATTCGAAATCGTGCAGACCGAGGCCGATATCGCCACCCAGCAATTGGGTGTGGAAGAAGCGCAGAACCAACTCGACACCAGCCGCTTGTCCCTGCTGCGCCTGCTGGCCCTGGACCTGTCCACGCCGGTTCGCGCCAGCGAAGCCCTGGAAGCCAAGCCTATGCAGATCGACAAACGCCAGGCGTTCAACCTGGCGCAAAACCAGCAACCGGAATACCTCGCCGCCCTGCTCGGCAGCCAGCAGGCGGACCTTAACCTGGTGATCGCCAAGGATTCCGGGCGTTGGCAGGTCGATTTGGTGGCGGGTGCAAACCAGGTCCGTGATGCCTACAACAACGACGCCGGCAGCAGCAACAATCGCACCTGGGACAGCTATGCCGGTGTACAGGTACAAATCCCTATCGGCGATATCAGCACGCGCCAGGCCGAGGTGCGCGCCCGCGTCAACGTGGAAGACCAGGAGATCCGCATCACCGACGCCCGCCAGGCACTGGAACGCAACGTCAACGACGTGGTGCGCGACCTGGGCACGCGTTGGCGCCAATATGAAATCTCCCAGCGCGCCGTGGAGTTGTCACGGCGCAAGATCGAGATCGAACGGGAAAAACTCAGCGCCGGGCGCTCCACCAACTTCCAGGTGCTGAGTTTCGAGACTGATTTGCGCAACGCCGAAAACGCGCAGCTCAATGCGCTGATCGCTTACCTGAACGCCCAGACCCAGCTCGACTTGACCCTGGGCATGACGCTGGAAAGTTGGGAAATCGCCCTCAATGACTACTAATAAAAAACGCCTGCTCGGCGCTGCCGTGGTGCTAGTGCTTGTCGCTGTCGGGCTACTCGGCCTGCGCAGTCCGGCCACCGAATCGTCCAACACGGCCGAGCAATGGCTGGCAGTCAAACCTGACCCGCTGGTGCACCAGATCGGCCTGGTGGGCAAGATCGAGCCCGACACCACCATCACCCTCACCGCGCCGTTCGACGGCAATGTGCAGGCCAACCTGGTGGAGCAAGGCCAACGCGTCGAGGCCGGCCAAGTGCTGTTGCGCATGGACCCATCCACCCTTGAAGTGCAACTGCGTGACGCCCTGTCCACCCAGCTCAAGGCGCGGCGCACCGTGCAAGAGATGCAAGACTGGGACAGCAGCCCCGCCGTCGCCCGCGCCCGCCGCACCCTGCGCACCGCTGAAATGACCGCCGGCAACACTCAGCGCAAACTCACCGAAAGTGAAAACCTGTTTCAACGCGGCATCATCCCGCGCAACGAACTGGACGACCTCAAGCAACAAACCCAGCAACAACAGCTGGACCTCGTCTCGGCCCGCAGCGAGCTGCAACAGGCCCTCGACCAAGGCAAAGGCGAATACCGCCAGATCGCCGACATGGAATTGACCAACGCCACCGTGCGATACGACGCGCTGCACCAGTTGCTTGATGGCAGGGAGGTGAAGGCGCCGTTCTCCGGCATCGTGGTGCCTGCACCGGGCAATAGCTCCTCGTCCCAGGGCGGAGGCAACAACAACGCCCCGGTCCAGGCCGGCAGCAAGGTCAGCCAGGGTCAGGTGCTGTTTGGCCTGGCCAATATCGAGCGGCTTAAAATCACCGCAAAGGTGTCGGAGCTGGACATCAACCAGCTGCATCAGGGCCAGGCGGTGGAAGTGCTGGGTGACGGCTTCGATGGCGAACGGCTGACGGGGTCTGTCAGCGTGGTGAGTGGGCTGGCGATTGCCAACGATAGCCCGGGCAGTGCGCAGTTTCCGGTGACCCTGTCGATTCCCAAGCTCACGCCGCAGCAGTTGCAGCGCGTGCGGTTGGGCATGAGCGCGCGGTTGACCATTGTGACCTACAACAATGAGCAGGCGATTGTAGTGCCGGCGCAAGCGATCACGGGGGGTGAGGTGGAATATCGGGAAACGATGGACAAGCCGGTGGAGCGGGTGAAAGTCACCACCGGGCAGTCAACTCCGCAGGGCGTTGAGGTGTTTGGCTTGAAGGCTGGATTTGTGAAGGTAGGGAGTTGAAACACCGATCAATTGTGGGAGCTGGCTTGCCTGCGATGGCGGGCTGTCAGTAGATACACCTTCAACTGAACCACCGCCATCGCAGGCAAGCCAGCTCCCACATTCAGACTTCTGTCAGCCTCAGGGCCAGCGCCTTGGCCTGGATCGCCACGTCGGTCACCGCCGTGCTTTCCCACCACATCCCGCGCAATGGCGGGCCCATGGCAAACAGTCTTTGGCTCACCTGCCCCGCCGCATCCACTACCGCCCCCGACTTATCCGCCGCAATCCCCAACGCCAACGGCCCGGGCTGGATCAGCCCACGCTTGAGCAACTGCTGCGGCAACGGCCGGGCCACGCGGCGCCAGTCGTATTCGATGCCGCTGGAATTGATCAGCGCCGCACCTGACACCTGCGTAACGGCGTGCTCGCCACGGTGACGCAAGCGGATGGTCACGCCGTCGGACGAAGGCTCAAGCCCCTTGAACGACGCAGCGCGAATCCGCAACCGCCCCGCTTCATGCAAGCGTGCCACCAACTGCGCACTCAGCGGTGGCGAACGGTGGTGATGGCTTTCCCACCACGGTCGCACATGCCGCACGAACTGACGTTTTTCACGCTCGCTGGCCTGGCTCCACAAGCGGCCGATATGCGCGCGAACCGTGTCCAGCGGCGACTGCCAATCAATGCCCTGCGCCTGCGCAATCCGGCATTGGCGGCGCACCTCGCGCAGCAACTGCCTAGGGCTGCGCAGGCTGTGGTCTTCGCCCAGAAAGTCGACCCAGCTCGGCGGTTGCCGACGCACATGGGGCAGCAGGCCGTGGCGCGAAAAAATCTCGATCGGCCCGCGATGGCCAGCCTGTTCCAGGGACACCACGGCATCCACCATGGTCAGTCCGGAACCAATGATCAGCACCGTGGCGTGCGGGTCGATCCGCGTCATGGTTTGCACGTCCCAAGGGTCTACCGCCGCCGCGTTCAAACCGCTGGACTCGGTCTGTGGCGTGCGCGCCGCCGGGAACATACCGGTGGCCAATACAGCAAACGCACCACGCAGTTGCTGGCCGTTATCGAGGGTCAGCAGCGTCGAGGCTTCATCGACTTGCAGGTCGACCACTTCGCCGCGCACATGCGCAACCGTGGACGCCGACAGCGCCTTGGCTTCGGCCAGCCGTTGCTGCGCATATAAGCCAAAGATCCCGCGAGGCGGGAACAATTCGCTGATCGGCACATGCTGCTGGTCCGACTCCGGCCAGCCACCGGCGCCGATGTAGTCGGTGAGCCATTGCGTCAGGTCGTCAGGGTTGTCGGGATCGACGCTCATGCGCGCCGCATTGCCGTTCAGGGTGTGGCCCAGTTCGACGGCGCTGTAGGCCTCGCCCCGGCCAAGCTCGGCGCGCGGTTCGATCACCAGGATCTCGCGCTGGCCCGGCAGGCGTAACAGTTGTACCGCGAGCATCGTGCCGCTTAGCCCGCCGCCGATGATCAGGACATCAGCGTTGCGGATGGATTCAGTCATGCAAGTTCGCCTTTACTGTTTACCCAGATAAATGTCATGCAAATCGCCCCGCGCCAGCAATTCGGCGGCGCTGCCACTCAAGGCCACTCGGCCAGTATCCAGCACGTAACCGTGAGACGCATAGTTCAGCGCGACGTTGATGTTCTGCTCGGCGATCAAAAAGCTCACCTGCTGCTCGCGGTTGAGCTGCGCGATGATCGCGAAAATCTCCTGCACGATCATAGGCGCCAAACCCATGGACGGTTCATCGAGCAGTACCAAAGTAGGACGGGTCATCAACGCACGGCCAATGGCGACCATTTGCTGCTCGCCGCCCGAGGTCAGGCCGGCGCGGGTGTGACGTTTGGTCTTGAGCCTTGGGAACCAGGCGTAGATACGTTCCAGGTCGTGCTCCATGTCCTTGCGGCTCAGGCGCCGTACAAAGCCGCCGCTGCGCAGGTTGTCTTCCACGCTCAGTTGGCCGAACACATGGCGGCCTTCCAACACGTGGACCATGCCTTGGCGCACGCGCTGGCTGGGGTCGACACCCGCCAGGTCCAGGCCTGCATATTCGATCACCCCTCGGCTGACCTCGGCGCGCTCGGCCCGCACCAACCCCGAAATGGCCTTGAGGGTGGTGCTCTTGCCCGCACCATTGGCGCCGAGCAAGGCCACGATGGCTCCCTTGGGCACCTGCAACGACACCCCGGCCACCGCCAGGATCGCGCCGTCGTAGATCACTTCAATGTCGTTGACGGTCAGTAGCGACGGGTTCGCAGCGTCGGTGGCGGGCTGGCTCATGGTTTATTCATCCCCGGTGCAGGTGCGTGGCGTCAGGCCTTTTTCCTTGGCAAACGCGGCAGATTTTTCGTCGATCAGCGGACGCAGTAATGCGCGGTCGGCAGCAATCCACTCGCTCACCAGGGTCCAGTTGGCACCGTCCCACTGCTGCACCCGCGCCGAACCGCCGCCTTCGTGATCGCGGCACGAAAGCTTGAGGTTTTGCATCAGGCCCAGATAGCCCATGGCTTTCAACCGTGCGTCATCGATATTCAGGTGCTCCAGGCCCCAGCGGCCTTCTTCACCATTGAGCGGGCGCTTGCCGAACTTGGCTTGGCCGGTGCGGATCGCTTCCACCGCCACGGCGGCGTTCACCAGGCCTGAGTTGTAGTAGACGCTGCCGAAGTTTTTCAAATCCTTGAGGTCGCTGTGGCCCTTGTCGAGGACGTACTGTTTGAGGCGTTTGTGGATCTCGAAGTCGCTGCCTGCCGGGTACGGCGTCAGCGCCAGGTAGCCTTTGGCAGCGGCGCCGGCAGGCAATACGTCTTCGCTGGAACTGGCCCAGATATCGCCAATGATATGGTCCACCGGGAAGCCGAAGCGTGCAGCGGTCTTCACCGCGACGGGGGTGGATACGCCCCAGGTGCGCAGGAACACCCAATCCGGGTTGGCCTGGCGTACCTGGCGCCATTGCGCGGATTGCTCGTTGCCGGGATCGGCGACCGGAATCTGGATGTTTTCAAAGCCATACTTTTCGGCGAGCAATTTCAGCGGGCCAAGGGTTTCGCGGCCGTAGGCCGAGTCGTGGTAGACCGTGGCGATCTTCTTGCCCTTGAGCTTGTCGAACCCGCCCTCGCGCTGGGCGATGTAGTTCACCAAGGTCGAGGCCTCGCTGTAGAAGGTCAGCATCACCGGGAAGTTGTAGGGGAACACCGTGCCGTCGGTGGCTTCGGTGCGGCCATAGCCGAGGGTGATCAACGGGATCTTGTCCACTTCCGCCCGCTCGCTCAGCGCATAGGCTGCCGGCGCGCCATTGGGCTGGTACACCGCCACCGGCGCGCCATCCAGGCCATTCTTGAAGCGCTCGTAGCACTCGATGCCCTTCTCTGCCGTCCACTCGGTCTCGCATTCCTGCCATACCAATTTGACGCCGTTGATGCCGCCTTCGACCTCGTTGATGTACCGCAGGTAGTCGATCATCCCGGCCCACACCTGCACGCCGCTGGAGGCATAGGCGCCGACGCGGTAGGTGGCCAGGGGAATGAACTGCTGGTCCGGCGAAGCCACGGCCTGGGGCACAGCACCGGCCAATGCCGCCAGTGCAAAGGCAGCACCGGCGAAGGAACGTTTCAAAGATGCACGCATGAAGGATTCTCTTGTGGGGTTAGAAACGCAGCGGCCACTGCCGCACACGGTCACGCAGGTTGTGCAACAGGCGAATCAAGCCCTCGGGTTCCTTGATCAGGAACACGATGATCAACACGCCAAAGATGATTTTTTGCAGGTTCTGCAACTGCCCCGCATCCACCGAACCGCCGAACAAGGCCTGCCCGGCGTGGCTGAGAAAGATCGGCAACAGGCTGATAAACGCCGCACCGACGAAGTTGCCAGCGATGCTGCCCATGCCACCGATGATGATGATGAACAGGATCTGGAACGAGCGATTGATATCGAAGCTGCTGGCGCTGGCCGTGCCCAGGTAGGCAAAGGCCCACAGCGCACCGGCAATGCCCAGGTAGAACGAGCTGACCGCAAACGCCAGGCGCTTGTAGCGCACCACGGGGATGCCGACCACGGCGGCGGCGGTGTCCATGTCGCGGATCGCCATCCAGTTGCGCCCGACTTGGCTGCGCACCAGGTTGATAGCGGTCCAGGTCAGCACGACCACCGTTACCAACGTCAGCAAGTAGCAGCCCAGCGGCGTATTGAGGTCATGGCCGAACAGCGCAAGCTTTGGCGCGGAAATGGTCCCGGACGATCCATAGTTGTAAAACCAAGGGAATTTGACGAACAGCCACTCCAGGAAAAACTGCGCGGCCAACGTGGTGACCATCAGGTAGAAACCCTTGATCCGCGAACTGGGCAAGCCGAACAGCAAGCCGACCAACGCGCTGATGATCCCGCCCCCCAGCAGCGCCACCGGCAAGCCCAACTCTGGCAGGCGCAGCAGGAATCCATACGTAGCAAACGCGCCGACGGCCATGAACCCCGCCGCGCCCACCGAGGTTTGCCCGGTGTAACCGGTGAGCAGGTTCAACCCCAGCCCAGCCAGGGACAGCACCAGGAACGGGATCAGGATCGCATTCAGCCAATAGTCATTGCCCCACAGCGGCACCACGATAAACGCCAGGGCCAACAGGCCGAGCAGGCCCCAAGGGATGCGCCGCTGGACCAGCAGCAACGGCGCGGTTTCTTGAGCAATAGGGATCGACATGGTTTCAGACTCGCTCGATGGCGCGCTCGCCGAACAGGCCGGCGGGACGGATATACAGGAAGGCCAGGGCCAATACATAAGCGAACCACGGCGTGATGCCGCCGCCGATCAACGGGCCGATATACACCTCGGCCAGGTTCTCTGCCGCGCCGACAATCAGCCCACCGACAATCGCTCCGCCAATCGAGGTGAAACCACCGATGATCAACACCGGCAACGCCTTGAGCACCACCAGCGACAGCGAAAACTGCACGCCCTGGCGTGCGCCCCACAGCAACCCGGCCACCAGCCCGACTACACCGGCCACCGCCCAGACGATCTGCCAGATACGGTTGAGGTTGATGCCGATGGACAGCGCCGCCGTGGTGTCATCCGCCACGGCGCGCAGCGATACGCCGATGCGGGTCTTGTTGAACAGCAGCGCCAACACCGTCACCAACACCACCGCTGCGGCAGCGGCGATCAGGTCGAATTGGCTGAGCATCAGCGGCCCGACAAACAACGGCACGTCGTCGATACCCAGGTCCAGGGCGCGTACCTGCGAGCCCATCAAACCTTGGGCCAAGCCCTCGATGATGAACGACAGGCCCAGCGTGGCCATGAACAAGGTGATCTGCGAACGGTTCACCAACGGCCGCAGCACCAGGCGTTCGATGAGCAAGGCGCCGACGATCATCACGATGACCGTGAGCAGCAGCGCCAAGGCAAACGGCACGCCCTGGTCATGCAGGCTGACAAAGGTCAGCGCCGCAAACAGCAGCATCGAGCCTTGGGCAAAATTGAACACACCGCTGGCCTTGTAGATCAGTACAAAACCGATCGCGACCAGCGAATACATAGTGCCGGCCAGCAGACCACCGAGCAGGGTTTCAAAGAAGAAGGTCATCAGTGCACGGCTCCCAGGTAGGCGGCGATCACCTCGGGGTTGGCCTGGACCTCGGCCGGTGTGCCGTCGCCGACCTTGCGTCCGTAATCGAGTACCACCACATGGTCGGACAGGCCCATCACCACGCCGATGTCGTGTTCGATCAACACCACCGTGGTGCCGAGGTCGCGGTTCACGTCGGCGACGAAGCGCGCCATTTCCTGTTTTTCCTCGGCGTTCATCCCGGCCATCGGTTCATCCAACAGCAACAAGCTGGGACCGGCGATCAACGCCCGGCCAAGCTCCACGCGCTTTTGCAAGCCGTAGGACAGGTTGCCCACCAGCACATCGCGATGAGCTTGCAACTCGAGGAATTCGAGAATGCCCTGGGCGCGCTGGCGGAAGGCTTGCGCCTCACGCCGGGCGCGGGGCAAGCCAAGGGCCTGTTCGATAAAGGTGCTGCGCATGTGCCGTGACAGGCCGGTGAGGATGTTGTCGAGCACACTCATCTTCTTGAACAACGCGTTGTTCTGGAAGGTACGGCCAATGCCACGACGAGCAGCGCCCAACGGGTCGATGCGGTGAAAGTGCTGATCTTCGAAAACGATCTCGCCGGCATCAAAGCGATACACGCCGTTGAGCACATTGAGCAACGAACTCTTGCCCGCACCGTTAGGCCCGATCAGCGCGCAGATCTCACCGCGCTGCACGTCGAAGGACAAGGCATTGATGGCCTTGACCCCTTTGAACGACAGCGAGATGTCCCGCACCTGGAGAATGGCTTGGCTCATGCGATATCCCGTTTGAATTCAGCCAGCCACGCAGGCGAAGGATTGGATTTAAGGGGTTGCCAGATATAGGCCAGGCGTTGGAAGCCCAGCAGTTTGCGCACGCGATTTTTCAGCAGGCGACGCAGGCCGCTGTGCGGGTGGGCGATAGCCCAGTCATACAAGCGTCGGCGCCAGGTGCCGTGGGGTGCGAGGCGGCTTTCGATCTCATCGGCCAAATGCTGCAAGCGGGCGGGCGACAACAGCAGGCCGGTGGGGGCCACTTCCCGGCGATCACGTTGCGCCGAGCCCAGGCTTTCCGGGAAGGCCAACCCGTGGCCGCTGTTCAACCACTGCTCCAGCACCACCGCCAGGCCGCCCTGCCAATCGGTGCCCTCTTCACTCCACAACGCGGTTTCGCCGCTGGGTTGCCACCAACGTGTGAGGTGCTGTGCCGGGTCCAGCGGGCCGAGCAGTTGGGCAAAATCCAACAGGTTGGCCGTTTGCCAATGCCGTGCCTGTTGGCGGTTTTGGGTATAGGAATGGGTGGGACGGATACGCCATAGGTGCTGCTGCAACGCCTCCGGTTCAAGTGTGTCGGCCAGCGTCAGCACCTGCCCGCCGATAGTCTGGGCGGCCAGGGCCAACAGCAGCAGGTTCGGTTCGAAGGCGCCGCTGAGGGCCAGCCGCGATTGCTCGCTGAAACCCTGCTGGCGCAAGCCATCGGCCAGGCGCTCCACATCACGTAACACGTCGATCCAGCGCCATGCATACCACTGGCCGTAGCGTTTGTGGCGCAGGGCGGTGTGCAGCGGCGTGATCTGCGCCCAGTGGTGCAGTTGTTCCAGTGCCTTGGGCAGATGGCCGAGCAGTTCGGCAGGCCATTCCAAAACCTGCGGGCGTTTGAGTTCATGCACGCTCATAGGGGTAAAGCTCCTATTGGGGGGTGTGCGTGCGGTGGTCCGCTGGCCGATATAGATGAAACAATGAAGATCAAATGTGGGAGCTGGCTTGCCTGCGATAGCAATGGGTCAGCTACAAATGTATCAACTGACAGTCCGCTATCGCAGGCAAGCCAGCTCCCACATTGACCGAGGTGTTTCAATCAGAGGGTGGTGGCCCTGAGGTCGCGATAGCCGGCGCCTGGGTGATTGGCACCCAACCGCGCGCCCTCACCAAACAACTTCTCGCGCAACGTGCCCTGGGCGTATTCGGTCTTGTACACGCCACGTTTCTGCAACTCCGGCACCAGCCATTCAACGGCGTCGACAAAGGTCTCGTGAGTCAGCGCATAGGCAAGGTTGAAGCCGTCCACGTCGGTCTCTTCGACCCACTCTTGCAACAGGTCCGCCACGGTTTCCGGGCCGCCGACGAACAACGGGCCAAAGCCGCCGATACCCACCCAGTCGGCCAGTTCATTCGGCGTCCACACCTTGTTCGGATCGGCCGTGGAGAACGCCTCCACCGCCGACTGAATGGCGTTGGTGTGCACATGTTTGAGCGGCTCATCCGGTTTGAACTGGCTGAAGTCGATACCGGTCCAGCCGGAGATCAGCGCCATCGCGCCTTCGTAGCTGACGTAGGACTTGTACTCTTCGAACTTGGCCTTGGCCTTGGCGTCGGTTTCGTCGACGATCACCGTCTGCAGGTTGAAGATCAGGATTTTCTTTGGATCACGCCCGGCCTCGGCGGCGCGGCGGCGGATGTCGGCGACGGTTTTTTTCAGCAGCACCTTGGACGGCGCGGCAACAAATACGCACTCGGCCTGTTCGGCAGCGAACTGTTTGCCACGGCTGGACGCACCGGCCTGGTACAGCACCGGCGTGCGTTGCGGCGACGGTTCGCACAGATGAATGCCGGGCACCTGGAAGTGTTTGCCCACGTGGCGGATCTCATGAATTTTGCTCGGATCGCTGAAAATCCGCCGCTCGCGGTCGCGCAGCACCGCGCCCTCTTCCCAGCTGCCTTCCCAGAGTTTGTAGCAGACCTCCAGGTATTCCTCGGCGTAGTCGTAGCGCGCATCGTGTTCGGTCTGGGCTTTCTGGCCGATGTTTTTTGCGCCGCTTTCCAGGTAAGACGTGACGATGTTCCAGCCGATGCGCCCTTTGGTCAGGTGATCGAGTGTCGAGAGGCGGCGGGCAAACGGGTATGGGTGCTCGAAAGACAGCGAGGCGGTCAGGCCAAAACCCAAGTGTTCTGTGACCAGCGCCATCGGTGCGATCAACGACAGCGGGTCGTTGACCGGCACTTGAGTAGCCTGGCGGATGGCGGCTTCGCCGTTGCCGTTGTACACGTCGTAGATGCCCAACACGTCGGCGATAAACAGCCCGTCGAACTTGCCACGCTCAAGGATCTTGGCCAAGTCGGTCCAGTATTCCAGGTCCTTGTACTGCCAGGAGCGATCACGCGGGTGTGCCCACAGGCCGGGGGATTGGTGGCCGACACAGTTCATGTCGAAGGCATTCAAGCGGATTTCACGGGACATCAAAGCACTCCGTTGAGGTGGTAGTTGCCGACAATCTGGTATTTGGCGCGCAGGGGGTCATCGAGGGTCGAGGGCAGCGCAGTGCGTTGGCCGGTGAGTTCGAATTCGGCGTTGCTGGCGGCAATCAAGGCTTCGGCAGCAGCGATTTGTGCTTCGGTCGCGGCCACGGGGCTTGGGTGGGTTTCGGCGCGTTCGAGCAAGGCGGCGGCCACATCGACGCGAATCTGCAGGTCGCCAAAGCGGCTGATCACGTAGGGGTCGGCGCTGGTCTCCACATGGCGGCGAGTGCTGTCCAGTAGTTGGCGCGCAAGGTTCAGGGCGGTCATGGGTAAGCTCCTCAGTTCCAGGCGTGGCGTGCAGGCTTCACGCCGTTGAGCACGAAGTTGCCGATCAGGTGGTATTTCCAGCGGGCCGGGTCGTGCAGGGTGTGGGTGCGGGCGTTGCGCCAGAAGCGGTCGAGGTTGTGCTTGCCGGTGACGGAGCGGGTGCCGGCCAGTTCGAACAGTTTGCTGCTGGCGAGCAAGGCGGTTTCGGCGGACAGCACTTTGGCTTGGGCTACGACCAGTGAGGCGTGGGCGACGGTGTCTTCGCTGGGTTCGGCGAGCGCCTGGTCCACAGCTTTTCCGGCTTTGGCGAGAATGGCCTCAGTGCCGTGTACGCGCCACTCCAGGTCGCCGATGGCGGCAATGGTGAACGGGTCTTGCCAGCCGTGATCCTGCTGGCTGTCGATCCAGGGGCGGGCCTGGCGCGCAAAAATCTTGGCTTGTTCAAGGGCGCCGAGGGCGATGCCGGTATCAACCGCTGCCTGGATGATCTGTGAAATAGGGCCGTTGGCAGTGGGCTGGTCAAAAGCCAGATGGGCCGGGATCACCGCACTCAGGGGCACAGTCACGCCATCGAGCGTCACGCCGCCACTGGCGGTGGTGCGCTGGCCAAAGCCGTCCCAGCTGTCGATCACGCTCAAGCCTTGGGCGTCACGCTCGACGAAGGCAATGAATGCCTGGTCTTTTTCGTTATTGCCCACCGTGGGCACGATATGGGCGAACAGCGCGCCGGTGCAGTAGAACTTCTCACCGTTGATTTGCGCGGTGTCGCCGTGGAAGCGAATCTGGGTATCGAAGGTGCCGGCGTTCTTGCTCTTGGCTTCGGAGAACGCGTTGCCGAAACGGTAGCCAGCCAGGACTTTGCCGAAGTAGTAACGCTTTTGTTCCTCGGTGGCGGTTTGCAGCAGGATGTCCACCACGCCGAGGTGGTTTTGCGGAATCTGCCCCAGGGACGGGTCGGCGGCGGAGATCAACTTGATCACCTCGGCCACCGTCACATAGGACACCTCGGCGCCACCGTAGGCTTTGGGAATGGTGATGCCCCACAGGCCACTGGCGGAAAATTCGTCAAGCTCGGCCACCGGTAAACGGCGCTCGCGATCACGCACGCTGGCGTCAACGGCGAAGCTTTTGGCCAGACGGGTCGCGACTTCGATGGCTTCCGCGTCCGAACGGATGATGTGGGCAGGGTGTAGAGGGTGGGCTGACATGGGCCGACTCCAGGCTCCGAAGGAATACTGGAGTGTTTGCAGGAGTCGTGCCTGAATTGAATCGTCAGTAAAATCAGCAGGTTGCCGATGAAATCGCGTGAAGGGCGACGTTTCAAACCAGCAAAGTGTCCATCCACTGTTGCCTGGCGAACAGTTAGATCACCACGTTACGTATAAAGCGCACAGCCACGTCACCGTCATTGCGATAGATGTGGTGCTGGTGGCTGGCGAACATAAAGAACTCGCCGGCGCCGATCAGGTTTTCCACGCCTGCCACCACTAGGGTCAGGCTGCCTTCGAACACAAATAATTGTTCGCTCCAGCCTTCCAGATCGGGGTCGGGGCAATAGCGGTCGCCGGGTTCCAGACGCCATTCCCACAACTCCACTTCGCGGCGTGCGGTGGCCTTGGCCAGCAACACCGCCTTGCTGCCATCGATCTCCCCTGCCCAAGCCAATTCGTTGATGCGGCTGTGGTCGCGCACGTCAGGCGCCTGGATCAGGTCACTGAAAGCCACGTCCAACGCTTCGGCCACCCGGTCCAATGTGGACAGGCTTACGTTTTTCTCCCCCGCCTCGATGGCCACCAGCATGCGCCGGCTGACCCCGGACTTTTCCGAGAGCGCAGTCTGGCTCAAGTCGGCGGCGTGGCGCAGGCGACGAACGTTCTGGCTGACGTGCTGCAGGACCGAGGCCCGTTGCGGATTTTCTTTGTGCACTATATTGCTCAACAGGTGGGTGTGAGCAGTATACTGCCCAGCGTGCGGCGCATTGTGCGATCCGTGCCTTTCCCTTGCAAGACCGAGCCGCCATGACCACCCCAAAATCCCCTTCGCGTTTCAACCGTTTCAGCAAAGCCGAATGCATCTTGGTGGTGATCACCATGATCTGGGGCGGCACCTTTTTGCTGGTACAGCACGCCATGACCGTCAGCGGGCCGATGTTCTTCGTCGGCCTGCGTTTTGCTGCCGCCGCCATCGTGGTCGGCTTCTTTTCGCTGCGCACCCTGCGTGACCTGACCTTATTCGAGTTGAAGGCCGGGGTGTTTATCGGCGTGGCGATCATGTTTGGCTACGGCCTGCAAACCATTGGCCTGCAGACGATCCTGAGCAGCCAGTCGGCGTTTATCACCGCGTTATACGTGCCCTTTGTACCTCTGTTGCAGTGGCTGGTGCTGGGACGTCGCCCGGGGTTGATGCCGAGCATTGGCATCATGCTGGCGTTTACCGGGTTGATGCTCTTGACCGGGCCTGCGGGCGCTTCGCTGAATTTCAGCCCTGGTGAAATCGCCACGCTGATCGGCGCGGTGGCGATTGCCGCCGAGATCATCCTGATCGGCGCCTTTGCCGGCCAGGTGGATGTGCGCCGGGTTACCGTGGTGCAACTGGCCACGGCTTCGGTGCTGTCGTTCATGATGGTGGTACCAATGGGTGAGGCGCTGCCGGGGTTCTCGTGGTTGCTGCTGTTCAGCGCAGTGGGCCTGGGCTTGACCAGTGCGGTGATTCAGGTGGCGATGAACTGGGCGCAGCAAAGTGTTTCGCCAACACGGGCGACGTTGATTTATGCCGGGGAACCGGTGTGGGCAGGCGTGGTTGGGCGGATTGCCGGGGAGCGCTTCCCGCCGATTGCGATGCTGGGGGCGGCGTTGATTGTGGCGGCGGTGATTGTGAGTGAGATGAAGACCAAGGGGCGGAAGGCGTTGGCGGCGCAAGGCGACTTGGAGCAAGAACGTCAGAGCTGATGATCGCTCCCACGCAGAGCGTGGGAACGATCTATCTGTCAGTGCGTTATACGAGTTTTCGGCTTACCTTGTAGGATCCTGCCACATGTTGCCGTTTGGTGATCGTGAAAGCGGCACGTATGATGCATCCCAAACTCCCGCAGATTAGAAGCCTATGTCCCTGATAGTTCTACTGCTTCTGCCGTTTCTCGGCAGCTGTCTGGCGGCCTTGCTGCCGCACAATGCACGTAACACCGAATCCCTGTTGGCCGGCCTTGTGGCCCTGGTCGGCACCATTCAAGTCGCCCTGCTCTACCCCCAGATCGCCCACGGTGGCGTGATCCGCGAAGAATTCATGTGGTTGCCCAGCCTTGGGTTGAACTTCGTGCTGCGCATGGACGGTTTTGCCTGGCTGTTCTCGATGCTGGTGCTGGGCATCGGCACGCTGGTGTCGCTGTATGCACGCTATTACATGTCGCCGGACGACCCGGTGCCGCGCTTCTTTGCGTTTTTCCTGGCCTTCATGGGCGCCATGCTCGGGCTGGTGATCTCCGGCAACCTGATCCAGATCGTGTTCTTCTGGGAACTGACCAGCCTGTTCTCGTTCCTGTTGATCGGTTATTGGCACCACCGCGCCGATGCGCGACGTGGCGCTTATATGGCGTTGATGGTCACGGGCGCGGGCGGCTTGTGCCTGTTGGCGGGCGTGATGTTGCTGGGGCATATCGTCGGCAGCTACGACCTGGACCTGGTACTGGCGGCGGGCGAACAGATTCGCGCGCATTCGTTGTACCCGGTCATGCTGGCCCTGGTGCTGATCGGCGCCTTGAGCAAAAGCGCGCAATTCCCCTTCCACTTCTGGCTGCCCCACGCGATGGCGGCACCGACGCCGGTTTCGGCGTACCTGCATTCGGCGACGATGGTGAAGGCCGGCGTGTTCCTGCTGGCCCGCCTGTGGCCGTCGCTGTCCGGCAGCGAAGAATGGTTCTACATCGTCGGCGGTGCCGGCGCGATCACCCTGCTCCTCGGCGCGTACTGCGCAATCTTTCAGAACGATCTCAAGGGCCTGCTGGCCTATTCCACCATCAGCCATCTGGGCTTGATTACCTTGCTGCTGGGTCTCAACAGCCCGCTGGCCGCCGTCGCCGCGGTGTTCCACATCCTCAACCACGCCACCTTCAAGGCTTCGCTGTTCATGGCGGCGGGGATCATCGACCACGAAAGCGGCACCCGGGACATTCGCAAACTCAGTGGTTTGGTCCGCTTGATCCCGTTTACCGCAACGCTGGCGATGGTCGCCAGTGCATCCATGGCCGGCGTGCCATTGCTCAATGGCTTCCTGTCCAAAGAGATGTTCTTTGCCGAGACCGTGTTTATCTCGTCGACGGCCTGGGTGGAATTCGCCCTGCCGGTGATCGCGACCGTCGCGGGTACGTTCAGCGTGGTCTATGCGCTGCGCTTTACCGTTGATGTGTTCTTCGGCCCCACCGCCACCAACTTGCCGCACACGCCCCATGAGCCTCCACGCTGGATGCGCGCACCGGTGGAGTTGCTGGTATTTACCTGCCTGCTGGTAGGGATTTTTCCGGCGCAGGTGGTGGGTTCGATCCTGGCCGCTGCCGCCCTGCCGGTCGTAGGCGGCGTGCTGCCGGAATACAGCCTGGCGATCTGGCACGGCTGGAACGCGCCGATGATCATGAGCCTGGTGGCCATGAGCTGCGGCGTGGTGCTGTATTTGATCCTGCGCAAGCAACTCAAGCGTGGCCGCTTCAAATACCCGCCCCTGATCAGCTACTTCAACGGCAAGCGTGGTTTTGAGCGCTGCCTGGTGGTGATGATGCGCGGCGTGCGCAAGATCGAAAAACGCATCAGCACCAAGCGCCTGCAAACCCAGCTGTTCCTGCTGGTGCTGGCGGCGGTGGTCGCCGGTGTGATCCCAATGTTGCACAGCGGCCTCAGCTGGGGCGACCGGCCGAAAATCCCGGGTTCCATCGTGTTCGTGACCCTGTGGCTGCTAGCGATTGCCTGCGCGCTGGGCGCTGCTTGGCAAGCCAAATACCACCGACTGGCGGCCCTGACCATGGTCAGCGTGTGCGGCCTGATGACCTGCATCACCTTCGTGTGGTTCTCGGCGCCGGACCTGGCGCTGACGCAACTGGTCGTGGAAGTGGTGACCACCGTGCTGATCCTGCTGGGCCTGCGCTGGCTGCCACGGCGGATCGAAGAAGTTTCGCCACTGCCAAGCTCCCTGCGCAAGGCGCGTATCCGCCGCCTGCGCGACTTCCTGCTGTCCACCGTGGTGGGCGGCGGCATGGCACTGCTGTCCTACGCGATGCTGACGCGCCAGACGCCCAACGACATCTCCTCGTTCTACCTCAGCCGCGCGCTGCCCGAAGGCGGCGGTAGCAATGTGGTGAACGTGATGCTGGTGGACTTCCGGGGCTTCGACACCCTGGGCGAAATCACCGTACTCGGCGCCGTGGCGCTGACCGTATACGCCCTGCTGCGTCGCTTCCGCCCGTCGAAAGAAAGCATGCAACTGCCCGCCCAACAGCGCCAACTGGCGCCGGACGTGGCCACCGACCTGGTCAACCCGCGCCAGGCCAGCGACACCGCCTTGGGTTTCATGATGGTGCCGGCGGTGCTGGTGCGCCTGCTGCTGCCGATTGCGCTGGTGGTGTCGTTCTACCTGTTCATGCGCGGCCACAACCAACCCGGCGGCGGCTTTGTCGCCGGCCTGGTGATGTCCGTAGCATTCATCCTGCAATACATGGTGGCGGGCACGCAGTGGGTCGAGGCGCAGATGAGTTTGCGTCCGATGCGCTGGATGGGCTTCGGCCTGTTCTCGGCGACCCTTACCGGTCTCGGTGCGCTGTTTGCCGGTTACCCGTTCCTCACCACACACACCTGGCATTTCAGCCTGCCGCTGCTGGGGGATATTCATGTCGCCAGCGCCTTGTTCTTCGACGTCGGCGTATACGCCATGGTCGTCGGCTCGACGCTGCTGATGCTCACCGCCCTCGGTCACCAGTCGGTACGCGCGCATAAACCGAGCAACCAGGCCAAAGTGGTTGCCGCAACAGAAGGAGCCGCCTGATGGAAGAAGTCATCGCAATCGCCATTGGGGTCCTCGCGGCCTCCGGCGTGTGGTTGATCCTGCGGCCACGGACATTCCAGGTGGTGATGGGCCTGTGCCTGTTGTCGTACGGGGTCAACCTGTTCATTTTCAGCATGGGCAGCCTGTTTATCGGCAAGGAGCCGATCATCAAGGACGGCGTGCCGCAAGACCTGCTCAACTACACCGATCCCCTGCCCCAGGCCCTGGTGCTCACGGCGATCGTGATCAGCTTCGCCATGACGGCCTTGTTCCTGGTGGTGCTGCTCGCCTCCCGGGGCTTGACCGGCACTGACCATGTAGACGGCCGGGAGCCCAAGGAATGACGTGGATGAATCAACTGATCGTCGCGCCGATCCTGCTGCCGTTGCTGACCGCCGCATTGATGCTGATGCTCGGCGAAAAACGTCGGCCGTTGAAGGCCAAGATCAACCTGGTCTCCAGCCTGATCGGCCTGGGCATCGCGGTGCTGCTGCTGTACTGGACGCAAAAAGGCGGCCCCGGTTCGATTGGCGTGTACCTGCCGGGCAACTGGCAGGTGCCGTTCGGCATTGTGCTGGTGGTGGACCAACTGTCGGCGCTGATGCTGGTGCTCACCGGCATCATCGGCGTGAGCGCGCTGCTGTTCGCCATGGCCCGCTGGGACCGCGCGGGCACCAGTTTCCATGCGTTGTTCCAAGTGCAGATGATGGGCCTGTACGGCGCGTTCCTCACCGCCGACCTGTTCAACCTGTTCGTGTTCTTCGAGGTGCTGCTGGCAGCGTCGTATGGCTTGATGTTGCACGGTTCAGGCCGCGCACGGGTGTCGGCGGGATTGCACTACATTGCGATCAACCTGTTGGCGTCGTCGCTGTTCCTGATTGGCGCGGCCATGATCTACGGCGTCACCGGCACCCTGAACTTTGCTGACCTGGCATTGAAAATCCCGTTGGTGCCGGAAGCCGATCGCGGCCTGTTGCATGCTGGTGCGGCGATTCTTGCCACGGCGTTCCTGGCCAAGGCCGGCATGTGGCCGCTGAACTTCTGGCTGGCGCCCGCCTACTCCTCGGCCAGTGCGCCGGTGGCGGCGATGTTTGCGATCATGACCAAGGTCGGCGTGTACACCGTGCTGCGCCTGTGGACCTTGCTGTTCTCGGGCCAGGCCGGTGCGTCGGCGCTGTTTGGCGGCGACTGGCTGGTGTATGGCGGCATGGCGACGATCATCTGCGCCGGGTTGGCGATGGTGGCGGCGCAGCGACTGGAGCGCATGGCCAGCTTGAGCATTTTGGTGTCGGCGGGGATTTTGCTGTCGGCCGTCGGCTTCGCCCAACCCAGCCTGACCGCTGGTGCACTGTTCTATCTGGTCAGCTCAACCCTGGCGTTGAGCGCGCTATTCCTGCTGGCTGAACTGATCGAGCGTTCACGTTCGGCGAACGACCTGCCGCTGGACGAAGAAATCGATGCGCTGCCTAAAGCCATGGAATCCCTGCATCCGCGTCCTGGCGTGAACCTCGACGATGAGCAACAGGCGGTGGTTGGCCAGGTGATTCCCTGGACCATGGCATTCCTGGGCTTGAGCTTCATTGCCTGCGCCCTGCTGATCATCGGCATGCCGCCGCTGTCCGGGTTTATCGGCAAGCTCAGCTTGTTGAGTGCGCTGGTCAATCCGTTGGGCCTTGGAGTCAGCGTTGACGCACCGATCCGCCCTGCTGCGTGGGGCCTGGTGGCGCTGCTGATTCTCTCTGGCCTCGCCTCGCTGATCGCCTTCGCCCGCCTCGGCATCCAACGCTTCTGGACCCCGGAAGAGCGACCCTCGCCGCTGCTGCGCCGCTACGAGTGTGTGCCGATCTTCTTCCTGCTGGGCCTGAGCATCTTGCTGACCTTCAAGGCCGAACCGCTGATGCGCTACACCCAGGACACCGCCGTCAGCCTGAACAACCCGGAACACTACGTGATGGCGGTGATGGCCACGCGTCCCGTGCCTAGCCCTGAAGCCAAGGCCGCCGCGCTGGAGGTGCAACCATGAAACGCCTGTTCCCTGCCCCGTGGTTGTCGTTGGCGTTGTGGTTGTTATGGCTGGTGCTGAACCTGTCGGTAAGCCCCGGCAACCTGTTGCTGGGCGCGCTGCTGGGCTTTCTGGCGCCGCTGCTGATGGCGCCGCTGCGCCCGTTGCCGATCCGCATCCGCCGTCCTGGCGTGATCATTCGCCTGTTTTTCCTGGTGGGCCGCGACGTGATCGTCTCCAACCTGCAAGTGGCCTGGGGCGTGCTGACCTGCGGCTCACGCCCGCCCCGCTCGCGCTTTATCAAGATCCCCCTGGACCTGCGCGACGCCAACGGCCTTGCCGCCCTGTCGATGATTACTACCGTGGTGCCCGGCACCATCTGGTCGGAACTGGCGTTGGACCGCAGCATTTTGCTCTTGCACGTGTTCGACCTGGAGGATGAAGCGCCGTTTATCGAGCACTTCAAGACCACCTACGAGCGGCCCTTGATGGAGATCTTCGAATGAGTGCCCTGCTCTCCAATGCGATCCTGTTCAGCCTGTTCCTGTTCTCCCTGGCCATGGTGCTGACCCTGGTGCGCCTGTTCAAAGGCCCGTCGGCCCAGGACCGCGTACTGGCGCTGGACTACCTGTACATCTTGGCGATGCTCATGATGCTGGTGCTGGGTATTCGTTATGCCAGTGACACCTACTTTGAAGCGGCGCTGCTGATTGCGCTGTTCGGTTTTGTGGGCTCATTTGCCCTGGCGAAATTCCTGCTGCGTGGCGAGGTGATTGAATGATGCCGTTATGGGTGGAAGTGATCGTGGCGGTGCTGTTGGTGCTGAGCAGCGTGTTTGCGTTGATTGGCGCGATTGGGTTGCTGCGCATGAAAGACTTCTTCCAGCGCATGCACCCGCCGGCACTGGCCTCGACGTTGGGGGCTTGGTGCGTGGCGTTGGCGTCGATTGTGTATTTCTCGGTGCTCAAGTCCGGGCCGGTGTTGCACGGCTGGTTGATTCCAATTTTGTTGTCGATCACCGTGCCGGTGACCACGTTGCTGTTGGCGCGTACGGCGTTGTTCCGCAAGCGCATGGCGGGTGATGATGTGCCCGCCGAGGTCAGCAGCCGTCGCTGATTTCTCAGGCAAACACAGTTCAAAATGTGGGAGCGGGCTTGCTCGCGAATGCGGTGTATCAGTGAATATATCTTTGACTGACACACCGTATTCGCGAGCAAGCCCGCTCCCACATTTGGCTTTGCGCTAGGCGAAAGATCGGATTTTGGCCGCCAACTCTGCCAACTCGGCATCATCCGCCCGCACATGATCGTGGGACGATATATAGCCTTCATACGCCTCAAAAAACTTGTCCACCTTCGAACTCAGCGGCTTGAACGTACTGTCCGAGCCCGTCCCATGCATGGGAAACAACTTCGCATGCAGGTGATCCACGCCATACCCCTCCATGATCAACCCTGTACGCGCCACATCAGGAAACGCCCTGTCGATTTGCAAGGCCGTCTTCTTCGCCGCCACCGCCAGCGCCGCCAGCACCTCATCCGACTGCGCAAACGCGTAACTGCCGTAATGCTGCTTGGGGATCACCACGCTGAAACCGGGGGTATTGGGGAAGATCGAGAGGAAGGCCATGTGCTGGTCGTCTTCCCAGAGGATGTGGGCTGGGGAGGTTTTGCGGACAATGTTGCAGAAAATACAATCCATTTTAATCACTGCCATTTCAATCGTGGGTTTGCTCGTGGCGATCATCTAAAGCTAGGATTCGGCACACGTCAAAACAAAAGGAGTTTCAGCCCGCCATGGATATCAAGTGTTCCGTATTTATCGCAGCCAGCGTTGACGGTTTCATTGCACGACCAGACGGTGACATCGAATGGCTACACCGCCCAGAATACGAAACCGCAGCCTTGAACGGCGTGACGTATGAAAGCTTCATCGCCACCGTCGACACATTGGTCATGGGGCGCAAGACCCTGGAGAAAGTCCTGTCGTTTCCTGAGTGGCCGTATGAAGATTTGCCCGTCATAGCGTTGTCTCACCAACCGCTGGAGATTCCCGCGCATTTGCAAGGCAAGGTCGAAGTACTTGAGGCGGATGTCAGCGCCCTGGTCGAGCTGTTGGCCGAGCGCGGCATGAAACATCTGTATATCGACGGCGGGCAGACGGTCCAGGCGTTTCTTGAAGCGGGGTTGATCAACGAGTTGATCATCACGCGTATTCCGGTGTTGCTGGGCGAAGGGATTTCGTTGTTCAGCCAGGTGGGCAGCGAGCATGAACTTCGCCATCTCGGCACCTACGCGTCGGACAACGGTTTTGTGCAGAGCCGCTATGCCATTGCGAAAGCAGTGACGTCATGATGGGCATTCCCCTCGCACTGGTGGCCGGCATGGGCCGCCACAACCGCTCCATCGGCAAAGCCGGCGGGCTATTGCGCAATGTCCCCGATGACATGCGCCGCTTCGCTGCCAAGACCATCGGCAAGCCGGTGATCATGGGGCGCAAGACATTTGAGTCGGTGATTGCGCTTAGCGGGCGACCGCTTGTGGATCGGCCCAATATCGTGCTGACGCGCAATCCTGCGTATCGGCACGAACACGCCATTATCTGCCAATCCTTGGCATCGGCCCTGGAATGCGCAGCGGCGTTTGCGCCCGAAGAGATTCATATCGGCGGCGGGCCGGAGCTTTATGACCAGGTGATAGACCAGGTGGACAGGCTGTACCTCACCCTCTTCAATGATGATCATGAAGGTGAGGCCAAATTCCCCAGCTTCGAGAGTGAGTTCAGCGAGGTTTGCCGTCATGGCGTCAGGGAACACCAAGGCCTTGAATATGAGTGGGTGGATTACGTGCGCCGCGCGGCAGAAAAGGCGAATCCACATAACTGTTGATAGCTGCGCGCCCTGCGTACTTCCAGCTGCAAACCTCGAACATTCCTACATCCAACTCGCACTATAAAAAGCGAAGCGTCCGATATTTCCTATTTCATTTTTTCCGTATGTTCGGGGCAGACAACTCAGAGTGTTTACCCCATGGCATACCACGGCTACATGTCCATCAAAGGACAATCCCAAGGCCTGATTTCGGCGGGCTGTTCGACCCAGGACTCTATCGGCAATAAGTGCCAGGAGGGTCATAAAGACGAAATCATGGTGATGTCCTATAACCACAACATGCTCAATACGGGCAACGTCAGGGCATCCACCCACGGTCCGGTGGTCATCACAAAAAACATTGATAAATCATCGCCTTTATTAGCCGTGGCTTTATCGAACAGAGAAGAACTGGACTGCGTAATTAACTTTTATCGCACGTCGCCGTCGGGTCAGCGCGAGAAGTACTACACCGTCGATATCAGGGGCTGCATCATCGCCAACCTGACGGTCGAGGTTCCGCACGCTGTCCTGTTAACCGATGTAGAAGCGCAGGAACACCTGGCCCTTCGTTATCGAGAGATCATCTGGACCCATCATCTCGCGGGCACCAGTGGTTACGGCTCATGGGAAGCCGGGCGATGACATCGAAAAGCAAAAACCAGGCCCCAACGTTTCAAGACTTATGGGAAGTCAGCCAAGCTGCAGGAAGACTCACCAGCCAAGCGTGCACCATCAGCGCGCGCCATCTGCAGGATGGTATGACACGGTCAATATTCAATCGGGAAGTTGCGTATTACGCGCGCAGTATCGTTGGCGATGTAAAACAGGGAAAAAAAACTGTCACGGAAGGGCTCACCGAAATAAAGCGAGAACAGCGGAGCTTGCTGGACCAATCCATAGCGATTGGACGAAATGGCATCGGAGTTGTTGCGGGCGCGCTACAAATAGCGACGGGGGCCGGAGTTTGCTACGCCTCTGTTGGTACGCTCTGCCTTATCGCGGGAGTGCCGCTAATGGCGCATGGTGCAAATAACGTATATGAGGGTGGGCGTAACATGATGACAGGGCAATCGGATACGGTGGGTCCGGTTCGCAGCGCTTATCAGTCGGCTGCATTAGCTATGGGGCACGGTGAACGAGAGGCTAATATGGCCTATGGCTCAGTTGATATCGGACTGTCCGCCTACAGTGTTGTAAGGCATGTGTTAAAGCCAGATGCTTGGCGCTTATTCAGATACCTCGACAGCGACCGTATACGCGCCTATAAAATCATGAGACCAAGTTCATTGGGAGCTGAAGCAATTATAGATAGCATTACATTAGAACAGCTGTATCAGGAAACAAAAAAATGACTATCTGGTTATTCCCTCTGTTGTCAATCACTGGAGTCCTCTGCGCATTCTCACTGAGAGTAATACTCTCCAGTCAAAATCTAGGATACATAAGACTTTTCTTAGGTTTAATACCGAACATGCTCGCCATGAGAATACATTACAAAATTGCGGCATTTGATGAATATCCACTCATAGGGCACAGGCCTGAAATAATTAACGAACACATCTTCATCGGATGGCTAGCACTTACCTGTTTTCTGTTGCATGCAAGTGCATTCCCAGTAAAGCGTGACTTAAATGGGTGGTGGAAACGCTAAGGGGGGGCATCGCTATTTTGCAAAAAAAACGCCCCGAACCAGTCGGGGCGTTTTTTATTCAGCGTTTACCTATCAAGCCTGATCAGCCAACCGCCACGTCGTCCCACCCTTACCGTCTTCCAACACCACGCCCATGGCGGTGAGTTGGTCGCGGAGTCGGTCGGATTCCGCCCAGTCCTTGTTGGTACGTGCAGCCAAACGCGCCTGGATCAGCGCATCCACTTCTGCCGCATCCACACGCCCTTCAGCGCCGGCTTGCAGGAAGTCATCGGCTTCCATCTGCAACACGCCCAGCACGCTGGCCAGTTCTTTCAGGCGCGCCGCAAGGCCTGCCGCTGCGTCGAGATCGCTCTCGCGCAGGCGGTTGATCTCACGCACCATTTCGAACAGTACGGCGCAGGCTTCCGGAGTGCCGAAGTCGTCGTTCATCACCTGGGTGAAGCGCTCAACGAACGCTTCGCCGCCGGCTGGGGCGACAACAGGCAAGCCTTTCAACGCATGGTAGAACCGCTCCAGGGCGCCTTTGGCGTCCTTAAGGTTATCTTCCGAGTAGTTGATCGCGCTGCGGTAGTGGCTCGACACCAGCAGGTAACGCACAACCTCAGGATGGTACTTTTCCAGCACGTCGCGAATGGTGAAGAAGTTGTTCAAGGACTTGGACATCTTCTCGCCATTGATGCGGATCATGCCGCAGTGCATCCAGGCGTTGGCGTAGGTCTTGCCGGTGGCGGCTTCGCTTTGGGCGATTTCGTTTTCGTGGTGCGGGAACTCAAGGTCGCTGCCGCCGCCATGAATGTCGAAGGTCTCGCCCAGGCAGCAGGTGGACATCACCGAGCACTCGATGTGCCAGCCCGGACGGCCCGCGCCCCACGGCGACTCCCAGCTCGGCTCGCCCGGCTTGGTGGCTTTCCACAGCACGAAGTCCAGCGGGTCTTGCTTGGCTTCGTCGACTTCGATCCGTGCACCAATGCGCAGGTCTTCGATCTTTTTGCGCGACAGCTTGCCGTAGCCCATGAACTTGGCGACGCGGTAGTACACGTCGCCATTGCCTGGGGCGTAGGCGTAACCCTTGTCGATCAGGGTCTGGATCATGGCGTGCATGCCCGGAATGTGGTCCGTGGCACGCGGCTCCATGTCTGGCTTGAGGATGTTGAGGCGTGCCTCGTCCTCGTGCATGGCGGCGATCATGCGCTCGGTCAGCGCATCGAACGACTCGCCGTTTTCGTTGGCGCGGTTGATGATCTTGTCGTCGATGTCGGTGATGTTGCGCACGTACGTCAAGTCATAGCCGCTGAAACGCAACCAGCGGGTCACCAGGTCGAAGGCAACCATGCTGCGGCCGTGGCCGATGTGGCAGTAGTCGTACACGGTCATGCCGCACACGTACATGCGCACCTTGTTGCCATCGAGCGGCTTGAAGACTTCTTTGGTCTTGCTGAGTGTGTTGTAGATCGTTAGCACGATGAACCCTTCTGACTAATCACTGGCCCCACGAATCACGCAAGGTCACGGTACGGTTGAATACCGGTTTACCTGGTTTCGAGTCCTTGATATCCGCGCAGAAGTAACCTTCGCGCTCGAACTGGAAACGGTCTTCCGGCTGTGCGTCGCCCAACGAGGGTTCGGCACGACAACCAGTGAGAACTTGCAGGGAGTCAGGGTTGATGTTGTCGAGGAAGCTCGCGCTGTCTTCGGCCTTCTCAGGGTTCGGCGAGCGGAACAGGCGATCGTACAAGCGCACTTCGCACTCGATGCTGGCCGCAGCCGGCACCCAGTGGATCACGCCTTTGACCTTGCGGCCTTCCGGGTTCTTGCCCAGGGTTTCCGGGTCGTAGGAGCAACGCAGTTCGATGATGTTGCCATCGGCGTCCTTGATCGCTTCGTCGGCACGGATCACGTAGCTGCCGCGCAGGCGCACTTCGCCCGCCGGTTCCAGGCGCTTGTAGCCTTTTGGCGGCTCTTCCATGAAGTCATCGCGGTCGATGTAGATTTCACGGCTGAACGGCAGCTTGCGCACGCCGAGTTCTTCTTTTTGCGGATGACGCGGCAGTTCGAGGTGGTCGACCTTGTCTTCCGGGTAGTTGGTGATCACAACTTTCAGCGGACGCAGCACGCACATGGCGCGTGGGGCGCTGTGGTCGAGGTCGTTGCGGATGCTGAATTCGAGCATGCCGAAATCCACCACGCCATCGGAACGGTTGGTGCCGACCATGTCGCAGAAGTTTCGGATCGACGCAGGCGTGTAGCCACGGCGACGGAAGCCCGACAGCGTGGACATGCGCGGGTCGTCCCAGCCATGCACGTGCTTTTCATCGACCAGTTGCTTGAGCTTGCGCTTGCTGGTGATGGTGTAGTTCAGGTTCAGGCGGCTGAATTCGTACTGACGCGGCTGCGCCGGCACTGGCAGGTGCTCGAGGAACCATTCGTACAGCGGGCGATGGCTTTCGAACTCCAAGGTGCAAATGGAGTGCGTGATGCCTTCGATGGCGTCCGACTGACCGTGGGTGAAGTCGTAGTTCGGGTAGATGCACCACTTGTCACCGGTCTGGTGGTGATGGGCGTGGCGAATGCGGTACATGATCGGGTCGCGCAGGTTCATGTTCGGCGAGGCCATGTCGATCTTGGCGCGCAGCACGCGAGCACCGTCCGGGAACTCACCGGCACGCATGCGGGCGAACCAGTCGAGGTTCTCTTCTACGGAGCGGTCGCGGAACGGGCTGTTCTTGCCCGGCTCGGTCAGGCTGCCGCGGTATTCCTTGGCTTGTTCCGGGCTCAGGTCGTCGACGTAGGCCTTGCCGGCCTTGATCAGCTCGACGGCCCAGTCGTGCAACTGGTCGAAGTATTGCGAGGCATAGCGCACTTCACCGGACCATTCGAAGCCAAGCCACTTCACGTCGCTTTCGATGGCGTCGATGTATTCCTGGTCTTCCTTGGCCGGGTTGGTGTCGTCGAAACGCAGGTGCGTGACGCCACCGAACTCCTGGGCCAGGCCGAAGTTCACACAGATCGACTTGGCGTGACCGATGTGCAGGTAGCCGTTGGGCTCTGGCGGGAAGCGGGTGACGATCTGCGTGTGCTTGCCCGAATCCAGGTCCGCCTGGATGATCGGGCGCAGGAAATTGACCGGGACGGCAGGTCCGGCCTTGGAGTTCGAGGTAGGGTCGACAGTGGGCTTGCTCATAGGATCCTTGAACAGACAGGTTCGTGGCCGGTTGGGGCCAGATAAAACAAAGCGCTCATAATAGCCGAAGCGGTCAAGACACTGACAGGTCGCGACCAAAAACTGCTGCTTTAATTACTGCTTTAATGACGAACGCGATAAAAAACCACCTCGAAATTCCTGCTGGGCACGCTAAACTGCGCGCCTTGGCCCAAGTTTCGCCAAACCGGTAAGGCGCTGCATGCGTCCACACCCACGAATTCCTTGAAAGAGAAACGACCATGACTCAAGTCAAACTGACCACCAACCACGGTGACATCGTCATCGAGCTGAACGCCGAGAAAGCGCCGATCACCGTCGCCAACTTCATCGAGTACGTGAACGCCGGCCACTACGAAAACACCGTTTTCCACCGTGTCATCGGCAACTTCATGGTCCAGGGCGGCGGTTTTGAGCCTGGCATGAAAGAAAAGAAAGACAAGCGCCCAAGCATCCAGAACGAAGCGGACAACGGCCTTTCCAACGACAAGTACACCGTCGCCATGGCCCGTACCATGGAGCCGCATTCGGCCTCCGCGCAGTTCTTCATCAACGTCGCCGACAACGCCTTCCTGAACCACAGCGGCAAGAACGTGCAGGGTTGGGGCTACGCGGTATTCGGTAAAGTCACCGAAGGCCAGGACGTCGTCGACAAGATCAAAGGCGTGCAAACCACCGGTAAAGCCGGTCACCAGGACGTTCCGGTAGAAGACGTTATCGTCGAGAAAGCCGAGATCGTTGGGTGATATTGCTGATTTCAGACTTGCATCTGGAAGAGGAGCGCCCGGACATCACCCGGGCGTTTCTGGATCTGCTCCACGGCCGCGCCCGTGGCGCCCAGGCGTTGTACATTCTGGGGGACTTTTTTGAAGCCTGGATTGGCGACGATGGGATGACACCCTTTCAGCGTTCGATTTGCGCAGCCCTGCGCGAACTGAGCGACAGCGGCACCCCGATTTTCATCATGCATGGCAACCGCGATTTCCTGATCGGCAAGGCGTTCTGCAAAGCTGCAGGTGCCACCTTGCTCAAGGACCCGAGTGTCGTGCAGTTGGCAGGTGAACCCGTGCTGTTGATGCACGGCGACAGCCTCTGCACCCGCGACGTTGGCTATATGAAGCTGCGGCGCATCCTGCGTAACCCGATTGTGCTGTTTATCCTGCGACACCTGCCGCTCAGCACCCGCCATAAACTGGCGCGCAAGCTGCGCAGCGAGAGCCGTGCGCAAACGCGCATGAAGGCCAACGACATCGTTGATGTGACCCCCGAGGAAGTGCCACGGGTGATGCAACAGTTTGGCGTGCGCACTCTGGTCCACGGCCATACCCACCGCCCCGCCATTCATAAGCTGCAGATTGGCGACCAAGCGGCCAAGCGTATTGTGCTGGGGGACTGGGACAAACAAGGATGGGCGTTGCAGGTGGATGAGCAAGGGTTTCAGTTAGCGGCGTTTGATTTTGTGAACCCGCAGTTGGCGTTGCCTGGCGCCTAAATCTCAGCCTCAACACTGATCAAAATGTGGGAGCTGGCTTGCCTGCGATGCGGACACCTCGGTACATCTGATAGACCGAGGTGATGCTATCGCCGGCAAGCCAACTCCCACAGGGGATTGCATTCCAATCTTAGTTGATCAGTGGCCTGAAGCCGCTGGCCCCGCCTTCGCCGTAAACGGCGGCTTCGCCAACCACACCAGCAACATCAACCCCATGAACATCCACCCCAGCAACGTGAAGTAATCCACGGTGGACATCATGTACGCCTGGCTGGTGAGAATCTGGTCCAGTTGCGCGTAGGCCTTGTGCCCTGCCCCACCCAGCGCCTGCAACGCATCGCGAGTCGCCGAGTCGTAGGTGGTCATGTTCTCGCTCATGTACGCATGGTGCTGGTCAGCCCGGCGAATCCAGATCCAGGTGGTCAAGGACGCCGCGAAGCTACCGCCCAAGGTCCGCAGGAACGTCGCCAAACCAGCGCCGTCGGCAATCTGGTGCGGCGGCAGGTCGGACATCAGGATGGTCAAGGTGGGCATGAAGAACAGCGCCACGCCAATACCCATGAACAGCTGCACCAGGGCGATATGCTGGAAGTCCACTTCATTGGTAAAGCCGGCCCGCATGAAGCAGCTCAAGCCAATCGCCAGGAACGCCAGGCCCGCCAGCAAGCGCAGGTCGAACTTGTGCGCGTACTTGCCCACGAACGGCGACATCAATACCGGCAGGATACCGATCGGCGCTACCGCCAGCCCGGCCCAGGTGGCGGTGTAGCCCATCTGGGTTTGCAGCCACTGCGGCAAGATCAGGTTGATGCCGAAGAAGCCCGCATACCCCAGGATCAACACGATGGTACCGATGCGGAAGTTGCGATAAGCAAACAGCCGCAGGTTGACCACCGGGTGCTTGTCAGTGAGCTCCCAGATGATGAACACCGCCAGGGCAATCACCGAAATTGCCGCACCAATGATGATGAAGTTGGATTCGAACCAGTCCAGGTCATTGCCCTTGTCGAGGATGATCTGCAAGGCACCCACCCCGACGATCAGGCTGAGCAGGCCGACGTAGTCCATCGGCTGATAGCTGGTTTCCACCGGGCGTTTCTTCAACTGCGAACGCACCACCATCACCGCAAAAATGCCGATGGGTACGTTGATGAAGAAGATCCACGGCCAGCTGTAGCTGTCGGTGATCCAACCGCCGAGGATCGGCCCCGCAATAGGCGCGACCACCGTGACCATCGCCAATAACGCCAGGGCCATGCCGCGCCTGGCGGGTGGGTAGACCGCGATCAGCAAGGTCTGGGTCATCGGGTACAACGGCCCCGCTACCAAGCCTTGCAGCACCCGAAAGCCGATCAGCTCGGGCATGGACGTGGAAATACCGCACAGGAACGAGGCCAGAACGAACAGGATGGTCGCCCACAGGAACAGCTTCACCTCGCCAAACCGGCGGCTCAGCCAACCGGTCAGCGGCAAGGCGATAGCGTTGCTCACCGCAAACGAGGTGATCACCCAGGTGCCCTGCTCCGAACTCACGCCGAGGTTGCCGGAAATGGTCGGCAACGCCACGTTGGCGATGGTGGTGTCGAGCACCTGCATAAAGGTCGCCAGCGACAGGCCAATAGTGGCCATCAACAGGCTGGGTGGCGTGAAGGAGGCGTTATTGCTCATTAGCGTTGCACAGCCTTGGGAGCGGCGAGGCTGTTGTCATGGATCAACTGGGTGATCATGGCGTCGGCTTCGGCCAATTGGCGGTCATACACGTTGGTGGTGAACGAGGCTTTTTGCGGCGCTTGTTGCGCCAGCACCGGGCCGCTCTGGTCATGCAGGTCGACGTTGACCACGGTGGACAGCCCTACCCGCAGTGGGTGCTTGGCCAGTTCGTCGGCGTTGACGTGGATGCGCACCGGTACCCGTTGCACGATCTTGATCCAGTTACCGGTGGCGTTCTGCGCGGGCAGCAAGGCGAACGCGCTGCCGGTGCCGGCGCCAAGGCTGTCGATGGTGCCGCTGAACTTGACGTCACTGCCGTAGATATCCGACTCGATGTCTACTGGCTGGCCGATGCGCATATTGCGCAGCTGGGTTTCCTTGAAGTTGGCGTCGATCCACAGTTGGTCCAGCGGGATCACGGCCATCAAGGCCGTGCCTGGCTGTACGCGCTGGCCCAACTGCACGGTGCGTTTGGCCACATAGCCGGTGACCGGTGCGATCAAGGTGCTGCGCGCATTGGTCAGGTAGGCCTGGCGCAATTGGGCTGCGGCGGCTTGTACGTCCGGGTGGGACGAGATCACGGTGTCATCCACCAGCGCGCTGCTGGTCTTGAACTGCTGCTGCACGTTGGCCAGGGCGTTTTGCGCCGAGGTCAGGTCGTCACGGGCGTGGGACAGTTCTTCCTGGGAAATCGCGCCGCCGGCGGCAAGGTTCTTACGACGGTTGTAGTTGTCCTGGGCCTTTTGCACGTTGGCTTGTTGCGCCAATACCTGGGCTTTCATGCCATCGACGTTGCTGTACAAACCACGCACCTGGCGCACGGTGCGGGCCAGGTTGGCCTGGGCACTTTGCAGGCCGACAGCCGCATCGTTCGGGTCGAAGTTGACCAGCACCTGGCCTTCGTGGACCAGGTCGCCATCGTCGGCGCCGATGCTCACCACAGTACCGGTGACCAGCGGGGTGATTTCCACCACGTTGCCATTCACGTAGGCGTCGTCGGTGCTTTCGCTGAAGCGCCCGTAGAGCTCATACCAGCCCCATACGCCCACGATGCCGAGGATGACAATCAGCGCCAGGCCAATCAGCATGACCTTGCGCTTGCGTGGGTTGGTGTCTTTTTCTGTTGCGGCGTTGCTGTCGGCAGTGGCCATGACTAATACCTCAAATTATTCCGTACGCGTTGCTGGGGTGGCCGCTGCCACATTTGCGGCGTTGAACCCGCCACCCAGGGCTTGCATCAATTGAATCGACAGATCGATCTGCGCGGCATTCAAGGTCGCCAGCTGACGCTGGGCCTGCAGCAATTGCTGCTCGATGCTGAGCACATCCAGGTAGTTACCGATGCCGGAGCTGTAGCGCTGCACGCCGGTGTCGTAGGACTGCTGGGCAATGTCGGCAGCATGTTGCTGGGCCTGGATCTGCCGGCCGGTGTCGCGCAACTGAGCAAGGGTGTTGCCAATATCGCCCAGGGCTTGCACCAGGGTTTTGTTGTACTGGGCCACGGCCAGGTCGTAGTCGGCGTCGCGCGCATCGAGGTCAGCACGCAGGCGACCGCCGTCGAAGATCGGCAGCGAAATGGTCGGCGCAATACTGAAGAAGCGGCTGGCCGAACCGAACATCGCATCCCCCAGCAACGACTCCGCCCCAGCGCTCGCGCTCAGGTTGAGGTTGGGGTAGAAGCGGGTCTTGCTCGCGGCCACGTTTTTGCTCGCGGCCTCGACACGCCAACGGGCGGCGATCAGGTCAGGGCGGCGACCCAGCAGTTCGGCAGGCAACACCGAAGGCACGGCCACGGCGCTAGGCTTGAGCACGTTGGGGCGGGTCAACTCGCTGCCACGGTCCGGGCCTTTGCCGAGCAACACGGCCAGGGCGATCTTGGCACTCGACAGTTGTTTTTCCGCGTCGATCAATTGCGACTGGGAGCTGGCTTCCAGGCTTTCGGTCTGCTGGTACTGGTACTGGCTGTCAATGCCCGAGCTCAAGCGACGCTTGCCCAGGTCGAGCATCTGGCGGGTGCGCTTGAGGTCATCGCTGGCCAGGTCACGCACGATATGCGCCTGGCCCAGGTCGCTGTAGGCCTTGGCCACGTTGGCGGCCAGGGTCAGGCGGGCGGCCTGTTGGTCGACTTCGGCGGCGCGGGCCTGGCCCAGCGCGGCTTCCCAGGCGGCGCGCTGGCCACCCCACAGGTCGAAGTTGTAATTGAAGCTGGCGCCGATGTTACGCACGGTGGCGTAGGCATCGCCCTGCCCCAGCGGGTCTTGGTCCTTGGCCAGGCGCGAACGGCTGATACCGGCGCTGGCGTCCAGGGTCGGCATGCGCGCGGCGTCGGCGGCAAAGGCCGCAGCTTCGGCCTGGTGGGCACGGGCGCTGGCCACTTGCATGTCGGGGCTGTTCTGCAGGGCTTCCTGGATCAGGCCGTCAAGTTGTGGGTCGCCGAGGCTTTTCCACCAGTCGGCGGTGGGCCAGGCAGCCTGCGACAAGGTTACGCCGCTCAACGACTTGCCGGTTTGCAGGGTATTGGCATCAAGGCGCTGGCCCTGGGTGTCGAGACCACTGAAATTGGCGCAACCGGCCATGCTCATGGCCACCAACACGAGGCTAAGTGCGCGTGTGTTCATCATTTACCTACCCGCAACAGCGTGATCGAGTCACCTGCGGCTATCAGAATTTTCTTGAGAATCCGTTCCAGGGCTTCCAGCTCGCCGGGTTCCAGGGAGCCCGCCAATTGGTTCAAGGCGTCGGTGCCGACGTGGGGCAAGGTGTCCGCGAGTTTCTGGCCTTCGGCCGTCAATACGAGCTGAACCTGGCGACGGTCCTGGGCGGTGCGTTGGCGCTCAAGCAGGCCCTTTTGCTCCAGGCGGTCGAGCATGCGCGTCATCGAGCCGCTGTCCAGCGACAGGTGGCGACACAGCTCGGCCGGGGTGTCGATGCCGTAGAGCGCCATGATCACCAACACCTTGAACTGCGCGGCGGTGATGCCGTACGGCTCCATGTGGGTGTCGATGATGCGGTCTTTGAGCAATGCGGCGCGGCCCAGCAACAGGCCGAGGTGGCAGTTGTGGAAGTTGTCGGGGGTGAAGTGTTTCATTTGGAAGTCACCTTATTACTGCCTAGGCAGTGAAAGTATGACCAGATGTTACTGCTTAGGCAGCGAATGTCAAATGGAATAATTAGCTTGCTTGCTAATTGCCGGATGAGCGGTGGCGTTCTAGGGATTGCCTGATGGGCCACAACACATCGGCCGATTAGTCTTCATAACCCCTTGGCCAACCGTTGTCGCCTTTCCCCATGACCTATTTGAAACAGCTAACCTGCCTCACAGCGCTCACTTTGATAGGCACGCCCGCCGCCTTCGCCGCGAATTGCACAGCCAGCGTCAATACCAATGAAACCCTCAATTTCGGCGCAAGCCTGGCCACCGGCAGCCTGACAATTCCCGCTGACACACCCGACGGCACGGTGGTTTACCAGGAAACCGTGCAATCCGCTCAAAACAGCTGGAGCTGCAGTGCCGCCTCGCAATACGGCATGGTGATAAACCCTGTATTTGGCACAGTCACCACTGGGTCGACCTTCCCCCTGGGCAAGACGGGGCTGTCGTTCCGGATCTGGATCGACACACTGAGTCGCTATGAGACTGCGCCATTCACCCTCAAGGCCGGTGGTTATGGCATTCAGGCGGGGTCGGTCCGGCTGGAAATCATCAAGTCCGGGCCGCTGGCTTCACAGGTCAAGATTGCGTCTGGCAACCTGGCCACCTTGAAAGACGACGAACTGATCATCTCCAAGTTCAACCTGACCAACGCGCTCGTGCTGAACGCCGCGTCCTGCCAAACCCCGTCCGTACCGGTGGCCATGGGCGACGACTATCAGCTCTGGGAGTTTCGCGATGCCGGCTCGACCCCTCGGACCATTCGCTTCAACATCGGCTTGAACCAGTGCCAGACCGGCATCAAAAAAGTGACCTATTCGCTCAAGGCCACGACACCAGTCATCGACGCGACAAAAGGTGTAGTGGCGCTGAATGCCGGCTCCACTGCCACCGGCATCGGCCTGCAATTGATGAACGAAACCGGGCAACCTGTCGCATTCGGCACTGACTACACCTTCAACGGTTTCACCACCACCGGTACTAGTTTCAAGATCCCCTTGTCCGCGGCGTATTACCGCCTGCCGACCGGCGATCTCAAGGCCGGCAGTGCCAACACCGAAGTCACCTTTATCGTGAACTACCTGTAAAAAATTAAGGATCGTCTGATTTTCCCTACGCCGGGCCGCCCATAGAGTGCCCGGATGAGACTAAAGAGCTACCTTCATCAGATCAGCCCCGTCCTGTCCACGCCCCATGCAGCAAGGCGCCTGTTGCGCATTTTTGCGTTGGTGCTGCTGGTGGGCATCCTGGGGGGCGTGTACAGCTTCCTGCTGTTTACCTTCAACAATGAAGTCTCCCAACGCCGCAGCTACATGAGCAGCGCCATCGCAGAAGCCCATACGTTTTTCACCACCCGAGAAGCCTTGCTGGAAAGCCTCAGCCTGTCGGCCACACGCAAGGCCGACGCAAACCTGCCGGTGTCCGAAGAAGAGATCCGCCTGCTGCTGGGGCAAACCCCGGGCAAGCAGTGGAGCATCTGGCTGACCCAGCGCATGCGCGACTATTTAAAGGCCAAGCAGCTGAACCTGCTGTATGTCAGCCCCGAGGCCCAGGTACTGCGGTTGTACAACGCCACCCCGGTCAGCGGCGACTTCCCCCTGGCCCTGCTGGAGCAACTCGAAGCCCTCAAGCTTACCGGCGCCTTGCAGGAGCTATGGCTGACCCATGCCTCCGACGACCATTCGCAGTTGTACATCTTCATCCGCCTGGACGAACGCGACGTGAACTCCGGCTGGCTCGGCCTGGAGATGGATGACCGTGAAGTCTCCAACGCCTTGAGCGACCACAGCGCCGGCGAGTTCACCATGTTCAATGCCCAAGGCATGCCATTGTTCAGCAACAGCAACAGCCACAAACCGCCGCCCGGGCAAAACCTGCCGCATCTGCACCAGCAAGACTTCTTCGGCTTTGTCGGCGACGGCTGGCTGCCCGAGCAATTGGTGTTGCGCAAACAATTGAAGTCGTCGGACTGGCAGCTCACCTACTCCATCGACCTGCGCGCAGTGCTGGCGGCGCTCTGGCCCCAGATGCTCGGTGCATTGGCGTTCTGCCTGCTGAGCATCAGCCTGGTGTGCCTGCTCACTCGCCGCCTCGAGCACCGCTTCATCACCCCGGCGATCCACCGTATCCAGGCGCTGGTGGAAAGTGAGCTGTTCAGCCGCGACGTGATCCAGACCGCCCCCGTGGCACTGTGCGTGCTGCGGCGAACCGACGGCGCGGTGGTGCTGAAAAACACCCTCGCCCAGCAATGGCTCGGTGAGTGCGGCGCACACCTCGGCCCCGGCTGGATTCGCCATGCGTTCGACCCAGACGCCCCATGCCTCACCGATTACTTCGAAGCCGCCGACGGCCGCCACCTTTACCTGAGTTGCGCGCCTACCCGCTACAAAGGTGAAGACGTGCTGCTGTGTGCTTTCAGCGACATCAGTGCACGCACGCAAATCGAAGCGGCACTGGAACAGGCGCGCCAATCGGCCGATGCCGCCAATGAGGCCAAGACCTTGTTCCTGGCAACCATGAGCCACGAAATCCGCACACCGTTGTATGGCGTGCTCGGCACCCTGGAATTGCTCGGCCGCACCCGCCTGGATGCCCAGCAGAAAAGCTACCTGCACGCCATCGAAGGGTCCTCCGCCACCTTGCTGCAATTGATTTGCGATGTGCTGGACGTGTCGAAGATCGAAGCCGGGCAACTGGCCCTGGAGTTGAGCGAGTTCTGCGTGCCAACCCTGGTGCAGGAAGTGGTGCAGGGCTACGCAGCAGCGGCGCAGAGCAAGGGTTTGCAGCTGTACGCCTGTCTCGACCCGCACCTGCCGCAACGCTTGATCGGCGATGCCAGCCGCGTTCGCCAGATCCTCAACAACCTGCTGAGCAACGCGGTCAAGTTCACCGACTCCGGGCGCGTGGTGCTGCGGGTCAAGGCGCTGAGCCGCGAAGGCGAACGGGTATGCCTGCAATGGCAGGTCTCGGACACCGGCAAAGGCATTGCCCATCACGACCAAGCGGCTATTTTCGAGCCGTTCTACCAGACCGAAGGCAACACCAATGTCGTCGCCGGCACCGGCCTGGGCCTGCCCATCTGCCTGCGCTTGACCCACTTGATGAACGGCAACCTGCGCCTGGTCAGCGAGCCGGGCCTGGGCAGCAGTTTTTCCTTGACCGTGCCGCTGGAACAACCGTGCGGCCGTCCGTTGCCGAGCCTGCCGACGTTGGCGCCGGACACCGTCTACGTGCTCTCGCCTATCCCTGAGCTGGCCGACAGCCTTTGCGGGTGGCTGCGGCGCTGGGGCGCCCGCGCGCAAGTCGGCCTGCCGTCCAGTACCGGCCTGTCCACGTCGTCTGTACTGCTGGAACTGGTCGAACGCCGCATCGACCTGAGCTGGCAGGGACCGCGGGTACTTGCCAGTTGCAACGGCGCCCACGCGCCACAGCTCAGCGGCGACAGCTGGCAGGTCAACCTCAACGACCTGAACGCCATCCAACAGGCAGTACACCATGCCCAAGGCGGGCAAGTGGCCCAGCCTCAGGAGCGCTTTGAACTGCGCGACCTGCGCCCCTTGCACTTGCATATCCTGGTGGCCGAAGACAACGTCATCAATCAGTTGATCCTGCGCGACCAACTCGAAGAGCTCGGCTGCACGGTGGAATTGGCCGGTGACGGCGAAGACGCCTTGTCGCGCTGGCACGACGGCACCTTCGATATTGTCCTCAGCGACGTCAACATGCCCCGTCTCAATGGCTACGAACTGGCCGAGGCCCTACGACGCCAGGGCTGCACTCTCCCGATCATCGGCGCCACCGCCAACGCCCTGCGCGGTGAAGATGCCTTGTGTCTGGCGGCCGGCATGGATCACTGCCTGGTCAAACCCTTCACGCTACGAGCCTTGTTCACTGTCCTGGCTCCCTACGAACGAGTCACCCATGAAGCCCTGTAGCATTTTGATTGTCGAAGACCACCCCTTTCAGCATGTGTATTTGCAGAACCTGTTCAACGAGCTGGGGGATTTCGATCTGGTGTGCGCCAGGGACGGCGAAGAAGCGCTGGCCTGCCTGAAACACCGGGACTTTGACCTGGTGCTCACCGACCTGCTGATGCCGGGCATGGACGGCGTGCAATTTATCCAGGGTCTCGCGGCGCACCCTTCGCGCCCTGCCCTGGCAATCATGAGCGCCGCGTCACGGCGCATGTTGATGGGCGCAAGCCTGGTGGCCAGCAACCTGCAGGTAAAGGTCATCGGGCTGATTTCCAAACCGGTGAATGCCGCCGCACTGCGTTGCCTGACCGATCAACTGCAGGCATTGCGCCAGGTCGCTCTGGTCGACAGCCATCCCGGCATCGACCGCCAGGCGATTGTGACGGCACTGGATAACGACGCCCTGCAAGCCTGGTTCCAGCCCAAGAAAGCCTTGAGCAATGGCCGCATCGTCGCCGCCGAAGCCTTGGTGCGCTGGGTACACCCCGAACATGGCACGTTGCTCCCCGGTGCGTTCCTGCCGGCGCTGATCGCCTGCGGGCTGGAGGAGCGCTTGCTGTGGTGCGTGCTGAAACAGGCGATGGCGGCCCAGTCCGCATGGCGCCAACAAGGCTATGACATCCCGGTATCGGTGAACCTGCCCACGCACTTGCTCAACAGCCACGACCTGCCCGACCGTATCCTCGCCTTCGTGTTGAAGCACCAGGGGTTGCCCGCGCGTATCTGTTTCGAGTTGATGGAGTGCTCAGTGCCCGACGACATCAGCAACTTCTACGCCGGGGCGTGCCGCTTGCGGATCAAGGGCTTCGGTTTGTCCCAGGATGATTTCGGCAAGGGCTACAGCTCGTACATGAACCTGGTGTCGGCGCCTTTCACCGAATTGAAGATCGACCGGGCACTGGTGCAAGGCTGCAACGCCAACGAAGAATTGGCCCAGGCGCTGACCAGTATCGTCAGCCTCGGCCGCCAGCTCGGTTTGACCGTAGTGGCCGAAGGGGTGGAAACCGCGCAAGAACTTGCGCTGTTGCGTAAGATCGACTGCACTCAGGTCCAAGGTTTCCTGATCTCCCACGCCGTGTCTTCGGATCAGTTCCAGTACTTGCTGACCCAGGACGGGCCGGCGAGTGCCTATTGACCCGCTGGCCGGGTGTGAACGAACACCGCTTGCTTGCGAGGTCACCGCGTCATGCATCACCCCAACGCCTTTCTGGAGAAACTCACCAGCAGTTCGCTGCGCCTGAATAAAGGCTTGCTGGTGCTGGGCGCGTTGGTGCTGCTGTTGCTGGGCATCAGCTACCTGGGGGTGCTGCGCATGGTCGATGAGCAGCGCGACACCTTGCAGTTTCACTTCGCCCGGCTGATGGAAAACATCCGCGAACAGGAAGCCTTTCTCGGCGATATCTCAAAAGGAAGCACCAAGGGCGAATTCAACCCCTCCGCCCTGCTGCCGCCGTTTATGCAAAAGCCGCTGCCTGAAGAAGGCCCGAATATTTATGAAGGCCGTGGGTTGCCGTTCTCCTTGCCCTACAGCCTGAAAATCAACCCCGACAAAATCAGCACGTACCAATACCCCAAAGTCTTCGCCCTGGGCACCTACCTGTCGGCGTACTACAGCGCGTTCTGGGCAGCGTCCCATTACCAGGCCCCGCAGGTGGTGGTGGTCAACGGGCCGGATAATTTCGACATCAGCGTGCCCGCCACTGGCCGACTGCGTGATGGCGGCCACGTGCACATCGGCGTGCTGGTAGACGTGATGACCCAATTGAATGAGCGCCTGCGTGTACAGAACGCATCACTCACGGATCACCTCGTGCACTGGGAACCCTATGACACCGCCCCCGATGGCAAGGACGCCCCCATGCTGTTGGGCTATGTCGATATCAACCTGGCGTCGACCGCGCTGACCATCGACGGCGCCAACACTTGGGTGGTGGTGGCTTCGCTGCTGGACCTGTCCAAGGTCAATAACATCGAGCGGCTGATGCAATGGTCGATCTACGACGACTTCACGTTGATCACCCCCGGTGGCGTAGTCCTGACAGGTGCCGTGAAACCCGGCCAAGCACTGCAGGAAGGCGTGAACTTCAACCGCGACGGCCTGGTGTTCAAGCTCACCAGCCAGGGCGAACACCACTGGACGGCGATCTATGTGATCAGCCTGCAACGTTTTCTCGACTACGCACTGTGGCCATTGCTCTGCCTGGTGGCGCTGGTGCTGGCGATACTCGGCAGCGGTCGCGTTTTCAATCGTTGGTACAGGGCGCGGGTGGTACTGCCCGCCCATCAAGCCCATGCCAGCATCGCCGAAAGCGAAGCGTTCAGCCGCGCCGTCATCGACACCGCGCCCACCGGCCTGTGCGTAATTCGTCGCAGCGATCATCGCGTGCTCTTGCAGAACCAGCGCGCCCAGCAGTGGCAAGACGCGCGCCCGCTGTTCGACCTACTCAAACAACAGCACTCGACTGCACCCGGCCAGGCCGACCTTGAGAGCGATGGCCGTCACTTGCATGTCGCCTTCCTGCCCACCCGCTACCAGGGCCAGGACGCTTGGCTGTGCGCGATGCATGACGTGACCCGGCATATTGAAGACGCTGCCGCCCTGGAAGACGCACGCCAGGCTGCCGACTCGGCGAACCAGGCCAAGAGCCGTTTTCTCGCGACCATGAGCCATGAAATCCGCACGCCGCTGTACGGTGTACTTGGGACGTTGGAGCTACTCGGCCTGACGCCCCTCGCGCCGCGTCAGCAGGATTACCTGCAGACCATCCAACGCTCCTCCACCACCCTGTTCCAACTGATCAGTGATGTGCTGGACGTGTCGAAGATCGAGGCCGGGCAGATGACGCTCGAACTCCAGGAGTTCTGCCCGCTGGAACTGACCGAAGACAGTGTGCGTACCTACAGCGCCTTTGCCCGGTCAAAGGGCTTGCAACTGTATGCCTGTATCGACGCAGGCCTGCCGGATCGGCTGCGCGGTGACCCACTGCGCATCCGCCAGATCCTCAATAACCTGCTGAGCAATGCGATCAAGTTCACCGATAACGGCCACGTCGTGTTGCGCCTGCGCGTCCTGGACAATACCGAGGGCCGGGTGAGCCTGCACTGGCAGGTCAGTGATTCGGGCGTGGGCATTTCCCAGGCGCAGCAACAACAGCTGTTCGACCCGTTCTACCAGGCCGAAGATGCCACCAGCCAGGCCGGTGCCGGCCTGGGCCTGGCGATTTGCAAATGGCTGTGCGAGCTGATGCAAGGCCAATTGAACGTGGTGAGCGAACCCGGCCTGGGCAGCAGTTTTACCCTGCAAATCGCCCTGGAACCCGCCCCCGGCGCGCTGGCAGACTGCCCCGTCTTCAGCCCCGGCATGCCTGCCGTGTATGTACGCGCTCAAGTGCCTGAACGGGTGCATCACCTGGTCAATTGGCTCAAGCGGTTGGGGCTCGATGGCCGCGCGTTTTCGAACGACATGCCGCCCGGCGCGTTGCTGGTTGATCTGGGCCACGACCTGGCTTGGTCCGGCACACGCATTCTCGCCACGGCAGGCGGGCCGAACCCGGCGCAGCCAAGCGGTGCCGATTGGGCCGTCGACGCTGACGATATCCGTGCGATCGCCTGGGCCGTCCACCTGGCACAGCAAGGTGCCA
Organism: Pseudomonas sp. PGPPP1; assembly: GCF_002255865.1. Taxonomy (NCBI): domain Bacteria; kingdom Pseudomonadati; phylum Pseudomonadota; class Gammaproteobacteria; order Pseudomonadales; family Pseudomonadaceae; genus Pseudomonas; species Pseudomonas sp. PGPPP1. The sequence continues at coordinate 92,600 of NZ_NKIG01000013.1, forward strand.
CCCGCGGTCACCGCCCTGCACTACCCGCCACAGCACGGCCGTTGAACCTGCAGGTGTTGGTGGCCGAAGACAACGTGATCAACGCCGCAATCATCAAGGAACAACTGGAAGCGCTGGGCTGCACGGTGACATTGGCTGCCAACGGCGAACAGGCGCTGATGCAGTGGGTGCCAGGGCGCTTTGACCTGGTGCTGACCGACGTGAACATGCCGGTGATGAATGGCTATCAGTTGACCGAGGCACTGCGCCGACAAGACACCGCACTGCCGATCATCGGGATCACCGCCAATGCCCTGCGCGAAGAAGGCCAACAGTGTGCAGCCGTCGGTATGAATGCCTGGATGGTCAAGCCGCTGAACCTAGCCACTCTGCGCACGCAGTTGGAAAAACACTGCAAGATCGAGGTGCCTGCCGTCGTCGACATGCCGCCGTTGTCGCCCAGAATGCGCGAGCTGTTTGTCACGACGCTGCGTCAGGATGTGCAGGCCACCTTGACCGCGCTAGACAATCGGGACGCCAATGGCGCGGCGCAGCAACTGCACAGCATGGCCGGAGCCTTGGGCGCGGTACAGGTCGCTGACATGGCTGGTGCCTTTGTCGAGCTTGAACTGCGCCTGACTGGCATGGCGGTCACCCCGGCCCTGGCTCTGGACGTACGGCAGACCCTCGCTCGACTCACCGCGTTGCTCGACACTCTTGAATAACCTCACTCTGGATAATCAACCGATGGAAACCCTCAACGTTGTCATTGCAGACGATCACCCCATCGTGCTGGTCGGGGTACGGGAACTGGTCGAGCGCGATGAACGCTTTCGCGTGGTGGGCGAAGCCGTGTGTTCCAACGAACTGATCGAGCTGCTGCAAAGCACCGCCGTGGACTTGGTGATCACCGACTTCAACATGCCCGCGGACTCGCCCTACGGCGACGGCCTCAAGCTCGTGGAGTATCTGGTGCGACACTTTCCCCACGTGCGCGTGCTGGTACTGACGATGATCTCCAACCCGTTGATCCTCACGCGCTTGCAGGAGCTGGGCGTGCTCGCGGTGATCCAGAAAAACCAACTGCACAACGAGATCCAGGCGGCGCTGAAGGCCATTGCCCGAGGCAGTCCGGTTCGCAGCAAGGGCACGCAACCGACCTCGGTACTGGAATCGTCCGATCTTGACGAGCGCTTCACTCGGCTGTCCCCTAAGGAACACGAAATTCTGCGTTTGTTTGTATCAGGACAAAGTGTCAATGACATTGCACGCGGGTTGAACCGCAGTGCCAAAACCATCAGCACACAAAAAGTCGCGGCCATGCGCAAGTTGGAAGTCAGCAGCGACCAAGACTTGTTGGCTTATTGCATAGAGCGCAACTTGTTCAACTAACACTCACTTCTAGGGATCGTCTGATGTCCTACTAATCACCGGCGCCTTATCGTGTTGTTTTAACCCCACCAAGGAAAACAACATGAAGAAGCTGTCTCGCACTCTTCTGGCCCTGTCGATCTTCTCCGCCGGCACTGCGTTCGCCGCCGACCCTCCGGTAACACCGACCAAGGCCGGCAGCGGCACCATCAACTTTACCGGATCCATCAACAACGATGCCTGCTCCGTCGAGGGTATCGGGGCTAACAAAACCATCTCGGTGAACATGGGCGAAGTGTCGATCAAGGACATGGGCACCGCGACCGCGCCGAAAGGCAACGGCACCCTGAGCGCCGAGAACTTCGACATGAAGATCAACTGCAACGCTGGCACCAAGGTGGCGATGATTTTCGAGCCGACCAAGGGCGCGGGTTCCGGCATCGTCACCGGCACCAAAGTGCTGAAGCTGATCGACGGTCTGGGCGCTGCCAAGAACGTGGGTATCGCCCTGCTGGATGCCAACGGTGCGTTGATCGACCTGAGCTCGCCGAGCACCGCGAAGATCGAGAACACTCTGCAGGACAGTAACACCACGCTGAAATTCTCGGCCGCCTATGTCACCACCGTCGACGCGGCCTCTGCCGTGGCCGGACGCGGCGACGCGACCCTGCCGTTCACCCTGCAGTACGAATAACTCCAGCCCGATGCGGGGCCTGCGGGCCTCGCACATCTCTCGATCCTAGCGGTAGCCATTATGTTTTTTCGCCCTTCACTGTCCTTCTGCGCAGGCCTGCTCGGTTTGCTTGCGGTCGGCCAGGCCACAGCCGGTATTTCGTTGAGTAGCACACGCCTGGTGTTCGATGGACAACACAAAGAAGCTGGGATCACCGTGCGCAACAGCGGAGAAGACGTGTTGATCCAGTCCTGGGTCGACACCGCGGATGCCAGCACGGTGCCCTTTGCCGTGACCCCGCCGTTGGCAAGGGTCCGGGACAATGAGCAGCAACTGTTGCGGGTGATCTACGAAGGCACGGGCATGCCCACTGACCGCGAGTCGGTGGTGTGGCTCAACGTGCAGGAAATCCCCCAGGCCTCGAAAACCCAGAACACCTTGCAGCTTGCCGTGCGCCAGCGCATCAAGGTGTTCTTCCGCCCAGCGGGGCTGAACAACAACGCTTACCTGGCACCGACCGAACTGGCCTGGCAGTTGGCCGAACTTGATGGCAAGCCCGTGCTCAAGGTCAGCAACCCCGGGGTTTATCACGTGTCGATTGCCGACATCACGCTACAGGCCGGTGCCGTCAGTGAACACCCGTTCGATTCGATGATGATTGCGCCCGGTGAACGAAAAGAGTTTGTGCTCAAGCAACTCAAGTCCACCCAGGCGTTGCAGTTGAAGTTCAGCAGCATCAATGACTACGGCGCACAAGACCGTTACACCGCGCAACTTTCCAATAGCGCGCCCACTCGGGCCGGCTTGAACAAAGAGTCGCCATAACGCGCCTGCGTTTAACGCAGCCGCACTTTCACTGTATTTCTCTTCGCTCCGCTAGTTCGTATCGGAGGTGATATAGGGTTCCTGCATGTTTGTATTTAAGCGCGATGGATTGGCACCGTTATTGATTGCCTTGGGCTTCAGTTCGGTGTGCCAGGCAGAAGGCGATGAACAGTTCAACACGTCTTTTTTACAAGGTGCGGCCTCTTCCGTCGACCTGCACGCCCTGCTCTCCAGCAGCAGTGTGGTGCCGGGTAATTACCGGGTCGACCTCTACGGCAACGAGATCCTGGTGGGCCGGCGCGATATCGACTTTCGCCGCAACCCCGGCAACGGTCGAATAGAAGCCTGCCTGACCCTGGAAATGTTGCAACAACTGGGGGTCGATACCGATGCCTTGCAGGCCAGCGGCAAGCTCGTCGACACCGACCCGAATGCCTGCCTGGACCTGCCCGCACTGATCGAGCATGCCAGCGTGCGCTACGACATACCGCGCCTGCGCCTGCTGGTCAGCGTGCCGCAACGCGCCATGGCGCGCGGCCGTCGCGGTTATGTCGACCCGGCCCTGTGGGACGAAGGCGTACCCGCTGCATTTATCAATTACCAACTGAGCAGCAACCGCAGCAGCACCGACGCCGACACGACGCTTTCAAATAACCTGGGCCTGCGCAACGGCATTAACCTGGGCGCGTGGCGGCTGCGCAACGAGTCGAACTTCAACAGCAGCACCGGTAGCCCCAGCACGTTCAAAAGCAACCGCAGTTACCTGCAACATGACGTGACCGTGTTGAAGGGCCAGTTCAGTGCCGGGGATATTTTCTCGGATGCGGACCTGTTCGACAGCGTGCGATATCGCGGCCTGAAGCTGGCTTCCGATGACGGCATGCGCGCTGACAGCGAACGCGGCTACGCGCCGATCGTCCGTGGCATTGCGCAGTCCAGCGCCACCGTGGAAATTCGCCAGAACAACTACATCCTCTACACCGCCAACGTACCGCCGGGCCCGTTCGAGATCAGCGACATCTACCCCAGCGGCTCCAACGGTGACCTCGAGATCACCGTGATCGAAGCCAATGGCCAACGTCGGGTGACCGTGCAGGCGTTTTCCAGCCTGCCGATCATGGTGCGTGAAGGCCAGTTGAAATACAGCGTCTCGGCCGGCCAATACAACAGCAATAGCGATACACAAAAGAAGCCGCAGTTTGTCAGCAGCACCCTTGCGTATGGCGTGAGCAGCAACTTGTCGGGGATTGTCGGGGTGCAAGCCACCCAAGACTTCCAGGCGCTGTCGGTCGGAGCCGGGCGCAACACGGTGATTGGCGCAGTGTCACTGGACATGACTCACTCCGTGAGCCGCACCTTTGGCCAGCAGGTCACGGGTAACAGCCTGCGCGCGCTGTATGCCAAGACCTTTACCGGCACTGACACCAACTTCACCCTGGCGGCCTATCGGTATTCCACCGAGGGCTACCGCACCTTGAGCGACCATGTCGACGAGTTGAGCAACGAGGGCCAGAAGCGCACGGGCAACTCGAAAACCCGTACCGACCTGACCGTCAACCAGAGCCTGGGCCGCAACCAGCAGTTTGGCAGCGTGTACGTCAACGCCAGTGACCAGCGTTACTGGGGCCGCGGCGGTTCACAAAGCCTGTCGGCGGGCTACAGCAACTACTGGGGCGACGTCAGCTACAACCTTGGCGCCACCTACACCAAGGATGTGGGCAACTATGGACCGGCGAACAACGACACTCTGGTCAACCTGTCATTGTCCTTCCCGCTGGGCTCGGCGCCGCGCGCGCCAAGGGCGTTCGTTTCTGCCAGTACGCAAAAAGACAATGACACCACGCAAATGGGCATCAACGGCTACCTGACGCAGAACAGCGACACCTATTACTCGTTGCAAGGCGGCTATAGCAGCTCCGGCGGCAGTACCGGTTCAGCCAACCTCAGCACCCGCACCTCGGTGATGGACATCAGCGGCGGCTACAGCCAGGGCCGTGGGTACAACACACAGAACCTCAACGTGGCAGGATCGGTGGTGGCCCACGCGGGCGGTATCAACCTGGGGCAGACCGTGGGCGAGACGTTTGCACTGGCGCAGGTCGAAGGCGTGTCGGGGGTGAAGATCGGCAGTTTCAGCGGGGCAAAGACCGCCGGAAACGGCTATGCAGTGGTGCCGAATGCGCAACCCTACCGAGTTAACTGGATCAGCCTGGACACGCGTGACCTGGGCGGCGACATCGAGATTGATAACGCCACCCAGCAAGTGGTGCCGCGACGCGGGGCAGTGGTGTTGGCACGCTATGCCAGCAAGAGCGGGCGACGGGTGCAGTTCGAGTTGTTTGATGCCCAACACCAACCGATTCCGTTCGGCGCCTCACTGGAAGACCGTGCAGGCAAGCAGGTAGCCATTGCCGACCCCAGCGGCAAGGCGCTGGCGTTGGTTGAGCAGGACACCGGCACGCTGATCATCAAGTGGGCCGAGCGGCAATGCGAGGCAAGCTATGCGCTGGGGGAACGCAATAAGGCGCTGAACTATGAGCGGGTTGCGCTGACATGCGCTCCCAAACTCTAGAAACACCCCTGATCAATGTGGGAGGGGGCAAGCCTCCTCCCACATTTCTTTGCCTGTGAGCCTCAAAAATCCCGTTTGTAGAAGATATCCAGCGAGCTGGCCACACCACTTGCCACTTCCAGATACACCTTCTTGCTCAACAAATACCGCAACGCGATCGTGCTGGCTGGTTCGAACACGCCCACCCCATAACGCAGGCTGAGCTTTTCGGTGATCTTGCCGCTGGCCACCACCGCCGTGGAGGTGCCGCTGCCTTGGGTGTCGAGTTCAAAGTCCTGGATGCCCAGGTTCTTGGCCAGGTCCGAAGTAACCCCGGCGCTGCCCATCAAGCCCAGGCCCAATGCGGCTTGGGCGAGCATGTTGTTGTCTTCACCGGTGCTGCTCAACGGACGGCCCAGCACCAGGTAGGACAGCGCCTGCTCCTGGCTCATGGCCGGCTCCGAGAAGATCTGCGTGGTGGGCTGCTCGGCGCTGCCGCTCAGACGGATACCGGCGATGATGTCGTCGGTCTTGCGGATGGCCTCGATGTCGAGGTACGGCTGGTCGAGCGGACCGGCGAACAGCAGGCGCGCACGCCGCACATCGAGTTTCTGGCCGTAGGCGCGGTAGCGGCCATCGTTAAGCCATAGCTCGCCTCGGGTGTCGAGGTTGTCACCGATATGCACGTGGCCCTGGACCTTGGCGGTAAGGCCAAAGCCCGAGAAGTTGAGCTGGTCTTCACCCACTGCCACGTCGATATCCATGGCCATGGCCATCGGCGGTTTGCCCTCCTCGGTCTGGCTGCCGACGATCACGGTGTCATCCGACACCTTGACGGTGGACGGTGGCAGCTCGCGCACGGTGATATCGCCGCGCGGGATCTGCACCTTGCCGGCGATGGCCAGCTTGTCATTCTTCATGCTGATTTTCAGGTCGGGCGCCACTTCCAGCACGGCGTAGGGCTCCACCGTGACCGGCAACTGCGAGCCTTGAAGGCTGAGGTCCACCACCAACGCTTGGCCCCAATCGATCTGCCCCTTGAGGCTGCCCTGCCCGGCCTTGCCGCTGCGCCACGCGCCATTGAGCTGCACGCTTTCACCGGCGATCAGCGCCTGCACGTTCAGGCCTTCCAGGCTGATGGGCAGCTCGGGGCCGGAGACTTCACCGCCGATCAAGTTCACATTGCCGTTGACCTGAGGCGCCAACAGACCACCCGAGATGCGACCGTTACCGTTGAGCTTGCCGTTGAGTTTTTCCACCATCGGCACAAATGGCCGCGCCACCGCGAGGTCCAGGCCAGTGAGGCTGAAATTGCCGGTGATGGGTTTGTTCTTGGGCAGCGGGTTGATCTGCGCCTGCACCATCAGCTCGCCGAGCTTGCCGCCACGGAAATTCAACTGAGTGTCGATACGCTTGGGGTTAAGAGTGGTTTCCAGCTTCAGGGTGTCGTAGGGAAAGTCCAGCCACTGGTCCTTGTCCTTGACCCGCAGGGTGCCGCCGCTGGCGTCTACCGACACCACGCCTTTGGGGCCGCTGGCGGGCAGGTCGAGTTGCACGTCGGCGTTGAGCTTGCCCTGCCACGCGAAGTCCTTGGGCAAGAACGCCGCCAGGCTGTCGATGGGGAACTGCTTGAGGTGGTAACGCAGCTTGGGCTCGGGCATCAGGCGCTGGTCTTCACCGCACAGGCTCGCCGCGCCGGACACCCAGCAATGTGCGGCGAAGGTCAGCTTGCCGTCAGCCAGGCGCTCGATCTTCGCTGGGGCTTGCAGCTTCCAGTCCTGGCCACCGGCCTGCACATCGCCACTGGCCAGGCGCCCGCGCCAATTACCCTTGTCGAGGTTGCCGTCCAACGCCAGGGCCAACTTGACCAGCGGTCCGGCCAGGTCCAGTTGCACCTTCTGGCTCTTGATATCGCCTTGGGCGCTGGCGGTGAGCGTGCCGACCTGAGTGTCGCCGGATTGAATGCCGCTGCCCTTGAGGTCGATTTTCGCGCGCTGGGCGTTATCGAGGGTCGCGTCGAGGGTGAGGTTTTGCAGGCGATTGTCGGCGAAAGCCAGTTGCTGGCCCTTGAGATCGAGTTTGCCCTGCGGTGCCTTGAGGCTGCCCGCAACGTCGAGACGGCCATTGATCTGCCCGCGCAATTGCGGCCACAACTGGGCCAGGCGCGCCAACTTGATATCAATCTGCCCGGCCAGGCGTTGTTGCAGGCTACCGCTGCCGTTGATGCGGTTGTCACCCAGACGAATATCCAGGTTGGCCAGGGTCCACTGCTCACCCGCGCCTTCGGCCTTGGCCGCCAGCACAGCGGTTTGCCCGCGCAGGCGACCCTTGAGGTCGAGGTCGGCATTGAGCTTGAGTTGCTCGCTCTTGAACTCGCCCTTGCTGCGCAGCGGCCCGGCGAGGGTGCCAGGCAACTCGGCGACCCAGTACGCCGGGTTCAGTGCCGACAGGTCCAGCGCCGTATCCCAGGCGATGCCATCGGCGAACTGGACGTTCAGGTGGCCTTCGGCCTTGCCCTGGCCTGCCGTGAGTTTCAGCTCGGGCAGGAAGATTTGCTTGAGGTCGCCACTGAACGGCGTGACCACATTGAACTTGCCCGCCGGGCCGTCGAGGTCGGCCTTGAGGTTGCCCAGGTAGTTGCCGTCTTTATAGGAAATCTCACCATTAAAGGTACGCAACGCGACCTGAGGCTCGTCGATCAGCGGATAGAGGCGATGCCAAGGGAAATCCAGCCAGTCGATCTTGGCGTCGGCGCTGAAACCTTGCTGCCAGTCCAATTGGGCGGTGAGTTTGAGGCTTTGTTTTTCGCCTGCCGTCAGGTCCAAGCCGGCAATCTGCGCGCCCTTGGCGTCGACCTTGCCTTGCAGCAGCAGGTCCACCGGGCCCTTTTGCGCAGGTAGCACGGCTTTGCCCAGCAGTTGATAGCCACGGCTCAGGTCGCCTTTGGCGGTGAGGTCCAGTTGATTGAGTTGCAGGGTGTCGGGCAGGTCGGCGCTGGGCTTGAAGCCATCGGCGGTAATATGCACCTGAGCTGGCAGGTTCTGAACCAGCGGTTGCAGCTCGCCGGTGAGCTTGGCGGGCAGGTAGCCGCTGCTGTCGGCGTCGAGCTTGAGGGTCTTGAGCAGGTCACCATCGACCTTGAGCGCGACCTTCCACGGTGCGCCATCCGGCGCGTACGGCAGGCTCAGGTTACCGGTGGCGATCAACGGCCAATCGCCGACAGGTTGCAGCAACCCGGCCAGGTCCAAGACAAGGCCATCGCGTTGCAGGTGCACCGAGTCGATCTGCATGCCAGCAGAGGTCCAATGCGCCGCCAATTGCAGGCCCTTGAGTTCTTCGCTGCCGTTATACAGCAGGCTACCTACGCGAACGTCGCCCAACTGGATGGCAACCGGCAGCTTCAGCTCGGGCAATTGGATCGGCCCGCTGCTTTCTTCGGTGCTGGGAGGAAATTGCAGGCTGACCTGCTCCACATCCAACTGATTGATGCACAAGGTCATGCGCAACAGGCACGCGGGCGACCAATCAAACGTCGGCGTGGTGAGCTCGACACGGCTGCCATCCTGCTGCCACAGCAGGTGATCGGCGCTCCACTGGCCACCCAAGTGGCCTTGGAAGTTCTCGATGGTCAACCCCGGCACGCGGCCCAGGGCCCAGTGGCTGCCGGCCTGGGTACCGAGTACCGTCCACAGCGCCAGCAACACCAACGCGAGGATGGTCAACACGGCCAGCCCCGCTACTTTCAAACCACGCATCACAGCTCAGGCCCCATGGAAAAGTGCAAACGAATGCCGCCCGGATCTTCGAGGGCATGGGCCAGGTCAAGGCGAATCGGGCCAACCGGCGAAACCCAGCGGATACCGACGCCGACGCCGGTTTTCAAACTGGGCATTTCCAGGGTGTTGAAGGAGTTGCCCTGGTCGATGAAGGTCGCGATCCGCCATTTTTCGGCGATGGAATATTGATACTCGGCGCTCATGGCTACCATGTAGCGACCACCGATGCGGTCGCCCCGATCGTTCTCGGGTGACAAGGTCTGATACTCGTAGCCGCGCACGCTCTGGTCGCCACCGGCAAAGAAGCGCAGCGACGGCGGCACCGACTTGTAGCCATTGGTGGCGCTGCCGCCGAACTGCGCACGCGCGAGGAAGCGGTGGTTATCCCACAGGGTGGTCAGGCCCTTGATCATGGCCGTGCCATAAAGCAGGTTGGTGTCGGAGCCCAGCCCTTCCTTGGCCACCTTGGTATCGAACTGCAGGCGATAGCCATTGTGCGGGTCGATGCGGTTGTCACTGCGCAGGTAGGAATAGCTGACGCCCGGCATGACCAGGTTGCTGAGGCCGGAATCATTGCCCAGGCGATATTCTTCGCGCTGGTATTTGAGTGAGATCACCCGGGTCCAGCCGCTGGGCAACTTGCTGTGCCATTCAGGGCCGAGGGTGAGCAATTTACTCACGGTGTCGGTGTTGGCGATTTCTTCGTTCTGGTAACCACCGGCAAAACGCAGCTTGTCTGTGAGCGGTGGGTCCAGTGGAATGTCGTACCACAGGCCGACGTTCTGGCGCGGCGCCGACAACTCGGCCTCCCAGCCATAGCTGTGGCCCTGGGGGTTGACCCAGTGCCGGGTCCAGTTGGCTTTGCCGCGCGGGCCGACGTCGGTGGAGTAACCGAGGCCCAGGCCCATGGTGCGCGGCTTGCGGGTTTCCAGTTGCACCGCCACCGGGATCACATCGTTGGTCGAAGCGGCTGGCGCTGCGTCCACGCGCACACCTTCGAAGAAGCCACTGCCTTGCAGGTTCTGATTGAGTTCGGCGATCAGTTCGGAGTCGTAAGGGGTGCCACTTTTGAACGGCACCATGCGTTGCAGCAGTTCGTCATCAAAGGGTGTATCGCCCTTGAAGTTGACCTTGCCCAATGTATAGCGCGGGCCACTGTCGTAGATCAGTTCGATATCGGCCACACCGGCCTGCGGGTCCACCGAGAGCTTCTGGCGGGTAAAGCGCCCACTGAAAAAGCCGTAGCGCGAGGCCTGGTTCTGGATCAGACGCTTGGCGTCTTCGTAATGGCCGTGGTTGAGCACGGCACCGGATTTGAGGTCGTCGCTGGCGGGCACGCGAAACGCCTTGAGGTTCGCGGCCTCGCCGTCGACCCGAATGGTCACGTTGCGCAAATGCACCGGTTCGCCGGGGTCGATGCTGAGGATCAGGCGCGGGTTCTTGCCGCCCTTCACGTCACTTTCGATCTGTGGCTGATAGAAGCCCAGAGCCTGGGCGGCTTTGCGCGCCTGCTCCTCGGCGCCGCGGCTGAACCGCAGCAACGCCTCTTCATCACGATCGCCCACCCCGCCGATGTAGCCTTCGATGTTGGCTTTCAACGCGTCGTTTGAGGGCTTGATCCGCACGTCCAGTTCGCTTTGCGCCAACGCGCCGCAGCTTGTGAACAGCAGAATCAAGCCGCTGGTGTATCTTCCTGGAAACTTCATAGGCGGGGATGCTACACGAGCAAGGGAGATTCTTTGAACCTGGATTTATCTGAATAATTCTGGATCAAGGCGTTGCAGCATGTAACGGCTGAGGGTTGGGATGGAAAAACACATGCTCCAGGATAGGTCCCACGGCGACCTCGCCGATCTCCTCATAACCCTGGCGTTTGTAGAACTCCAAGTAGCGAGAGTTCCCCGTGTCCAGTACCACGCCGGACGAATGCGGGTCTTCGGCGCACCAGTTGTGCACCGCTTCCAGCAGCTGTTCACCGTAGTGCTTGCCCTGGAACTGCGGGTGAATGCCCAACAATGGCAGCACGTGCACCGACTCGCTAGGCAGGCATGCCAGCACCGCATGGTGGTAGTCCAGATAGCGTCGGGTACCGCGTACGCCGGTGCTTAGCCACATGCGCAGTTGCCAGGCCCAACTCTCAGTAATGCCCAGGCGCCGTTGCGGCGGCGCGATCAGCGCAATGCCGATCAACCGGTCGTTGACGAACAGGCCGATGGCGGGAAGTTTCTGAAAGAAATGTTGCTTGACCAGTTCACGCACCGTGGCCCGCACCCGTTGTTCGTAGCCTGGGCGCTCGGCTTCGAAGATGTAGGCGAAGGTCGGCTCATGCCGATAGGCCTGGTACAACAGGGAACGGGCTTCGCGGGAATAGCCGCTGTTGAGCAGGCGAATTTCAGCGGGTGCAGTTGAAGTGTCCGGCATACAGTCAATCTCCCTGGGCGCTGCTCAAAAGGCAGCGTTCTTATGGGTACGAACCTACACAGCACGAGTCGTTCCCAGACATTAGCAGTGCAACTGTCCTACCGCCACGCTGGCCCCCATCCGACTTGTCGGCTAGCATCGCCCTTTTGCCAAGACTGGACTGCCGACCATGAAAATCGTCTCCTTCAATATCAACGGGCTGCGCGCGCGCCCTCATCAGCTGGCGGCACTGATCGAGAAGCACCAACCGGATGTGATCGGCCTGCAGGAAACCAAGGTCCACGATGACCAGTTCCCGCTCGCCGAAGTACAAGCCCTGGGCTATCACGTGTACTACCACGGCCAGAAAGGCCACTACGGCGTAGCGCTGCTCTCGCGCAAAGAAGCCCTGAGCGTGCACAAAGGGTTTGCCACCGACGAAGAAGACGCCCAGCGCCGGTTTATCTGGGGCAGCTTCGCCGATGAAAACGGCAACCCGATTACCATCATGAACGGCTACTTCCCTCAGGGCGAAAGCCGCGACCACCCGACTAAGTTCCCGGCCAAGCAGCGCTTCTACGAGGACCTGCAGCAACTGCTGGAAAGCCAGTTCAGCAACGAGCAACCGCTGGTGGTGATGGGTGACATCAACATCTCCCCGGAAGATATCGACATAGGCATCGGTGCCGACAACGCCAAACGCTGGCTCAAGACCGGCAAGTGCAGCTTCCTGCCGGAAGAGCGCGAGTGGATGGCCCGCCTGAAAAACTGGGGCCTGGTGGACAGCTTTCGCCACCTCAACCCGGACGTAGCCGACCGTTTCAGCTGGTTTGACTACCGCAGCCGTGGGTTTGAGGATGAACCCAAGCGTGGGCTGCGCATTGATGTGATCCTGGCGTCTAATGGCTTGCTGCCACGAGTGAAGGATGCCGGAGTGGATTACGAGCTGCGCGGGCTGGAAAAGCCGTCGGACCATGCGCCGATCTGGCTAGAACTGAGCTGACAACCTTTTTGATCAGCAGTGTGCCAGTCACACTGCTGAAATCTTACTGACTTATTCTCGCGGCACTCCCTTTGGCTTAAGAAGGTGCCGGCATGAGGCTGCGCGTTCTGTTCCTGCTGGTCCTGTTCCCCCTGTCCGCTGTTGCTGTCCCCCTACCCGCTCCCGATCAAGGCCCCGCGTTGCGCATCCAGGGTTCCAACACCATTGGCGCCGCCCTCGGCCCTGCGTTGGTCAAAGGGTTGATGGAGCATCAGGGCCTGCAGGCGGTGCACAGTGAACCCGGTGCGGGCGCCAATGAACAGCGCGTGCTCGGCAAGACTCGCCAGGGCAAGACGGTGACGATCGAAGTTGCGGCCCACGGTTCCAGCACCGGGTTCAGCGCGCTGAAAAAGTCCACTGCCGATCTGGCGGCAGCCTCCCGACCGATCAAGGACAGCGAGCTGGTCGACCTCGAACCCCTGGGCGACCTGAAAAGCCCCGACGCCGAACAAGTCATTGCCATCGATGGCCTGGCGATCATCCTCAACCCGCAAAACCCGTTGAATACCCTGAACACCGAACAACTGGCGCAGATCTTCAATGGCGAGGTCAGCACCTGGGAAGCGTTGGGCGGCGTCGGTGGAAGCATTCATTTATATGCTCGGGATGATCAGTCCGGCACCTACGACACCTTCAAGGAGCTGGTGCTGAGCCGGCGCGGTAAGCCCTTGGCGGTTGCGGCCAAGCGATTCGAGTCCAGCGAGCAGTTGTCCGATGCAGTGAGCCATGACCCCCAGGGCATCGGCTTTATCGGCCTGCCCTATGTGCGCCAGGCCAAAGCGGTGGCGATTGTCGACGGTGACTCTCAACCGATGCTGCCTTTGAACAGCCTGATCGCCACCGAGGATTACCCGTTGTCACGGCGGCTGTTTTTCTACCTGCCGCCTTCGGGCCACAACCCTTGGGCCAAGGCACTGGTGGACTTTACCCAGAGCAGCAAAGGCCAAGCGATTGTCGCGGCCAGCGGGTTTATCGCGCAGCAAGTGCAGGCGATGGCTGTAGAGCCGCGCCCGTCGATGCCGGAGGGTTATCAAGCCATCGCACGGGATGCCCAGCGCCTGACCGTGAACTTCCGTTTTGAAGAAGGCAGCGCGAGCCTGGACAACAAGGCGCGCCAGGATTTGCAGCGGGTAGTGGCGTATCTGAAGAAGCACGGAAAGCTCGACAAACAGGTGACACTGGTGGGGTTCGGTGACGCCAAGAATGACCCGCAGCGCGCAGCGTTGCTGTCGAAGTTGCGAGGGATGGCGGTGCGCCGGGAGCTGGTGAAGAACGGCGTGGTGCTAAGGGATATCCAAGGGTTTGGCGCGCAGATGCCGGTGGCGGCGAATACGGCGGATGAGGGGCGGATCAAGAATCGGCGGGTGGAGGTTTGGGTGTACTGAGGCAGAAAGTTTTCTGGTGTTGGCACTGGCCTCATCGCGGGCAAGCCCGCTCCCACATTTTGAATGTGTTCACAAATCAACGTGTGGGAGCGGGCTTGCCCGCGATGCGGTCTTACTGACCGCTGCGCATCAATTCCCGAGGCACATACTTGCCAATCTCGAACTTGCCAATCGCCGCCCGGTGCACTTCATCCGGGCCGTCGGCCAGGCGCAGGGTGCGTTGCATGGCGTACATGTAGGCCAGCGGGAAGTCGTTGGAAACCCCGGCACCGCCGTGAATCTGGATCGCGCGGTCGATCACCTTCAATGCCACGTTCGGCGCGACGACCTTGATCTGGGCGATTTCGCTTTTCGCCACTTTGTTGCCCACGGTGTCCATCATGTACGCCGCTTTCAGGGTCAGCAGGCGCGCCATGTCGATTTCCATGCGCGAGTCGGCGATCTTGTCGATATTGCCGCCCAGACGGGCCAGCGGCTTGCCGAACGCGGTGCGGCTGACGGAGCGTTTGCACATCAGCTCCAGTGCGCGCTCGGCCATGCCGATAGAGCGCATGCAGTGGTGGATGCGGCCTGGGCCAAGGCGACCTTGGGCGATTTCGAAGCCACGGCCTTCGCCGAGCAGGACGTTTTCGTACGGCACCCGCACGTTGTCGAACAGTACTTCGGCATGGCCGTGAGGCGCGTCGTCGTAGCCGAATACCGGCAGCGGGCGCACGATTTTCACGCCGGGGGCGTCCACCGGCACCAGGATCATCGAGTGCTGCTGGTGGCGCGGCGCATCGGGGTTGCTCAAGCCCATGAAGATCAGGATCTTGCAGCGCGGGTCGCAGGCACCGGAGGTCCACCATTTTTTGCCGTTGATCACCCACTCATCACCCTGGCGCTCGGCGCGGGCAGCCATGTTGGTGGCGTCTGAGGAGGCCACTTCCGGCTCGGTCATGGCGAAGGCCGAGCGGATCTCGCCGCGCAGCAGAGGCTCCAGCCAGCGTTGTTTTTGCTCTTCATTGGCGTAGCGCACCAACACTTCCATGTTGCCGGTGTCAGGTGCGGAGCAGTTGAACGGCTCCGGCCCCAGCAGCGAGCGGCCCATGATTTCGGCCAACGGCGCGTATTCGAGGTTGGTCAGGCCGGCACCCAGCTCGGATTCCGGCAGGAACAGGTTCCACAGGCCTTCGGCCTTCGCCTTCGCTTTCAACTCTTCCATGATCGCGGTGGGCTGCCAGCGGTCGCCTTCGCTGACCTGGCGCTCAAACACCGGCTCGGCCGGGTAAACGTAAGTGTCCATAAACGCGGTGACGCGTTCACGCAGTTCCTGAACCTTGGGCGAATAGGCGAAATCCATGAGCAGCTCCCTTCTCTGAGAGGTTGTTTAGGTCATGAGTTCGATGCTAGATGAGCTACGAAAATTTACCTAACCTATTCTCGGCGTGTATTAACATTCATCACCGATATATGATCGACGTATGGCCACCTAACAATAAGAGCGCAACAAAATGAATCTGAGCAAGGTCGACCTCAACCTCTTTATCGTCTTCGACGCGATCTACACCGAAGCCAACCTGACCCGCGCCGGGCAGATTGTGGGCATCACTCAACCGGCGGTGTCCAACGCGCTGGCGCGTCTGCGCGAGACCTTCAACGATCCGCTGTTCGTGCGCACCGCCCAAGGCATGGTGCCGACGCCCATGGCGCAGAACATCATCGGCCCAGTGCGCAACGCGCTGTCGTTGCTGCGGGTGTCGGTGCAGGAAAGCCGCATCTTCAACCCGCAGCAGGCGGCCAAGACCTATCGCATCAGCATGACGGACCTTACCGAAGCGGTGATTTTGCCGCTGCTGTTCCAGCGCCTGCGCCGCCTCGCGCCCACGGTGGTGATCGAGAGTTTCCTGT
Organism: Pseudomonas sp. PGPPP1; assembly: GCF_002255865.1. NCBI lineage: Bacteria > Pseudomonadati > Pseudomonadota > Gammaproteobacteria > Pseudomonadales > Pseudomonadaceae > Pseudomonas > Pseudomonas sp. PGPPP1. The sequence continues at coordinate 108,492 of NZ_NKIG01000013.1, forward strand.
CCAAACGCCGTGAAACCACCAAGGAACTCGCCGCCGGGCGCCTGGATTTTGCCGTAGATGCACCGCTCAACACCGACCCGCAGGTGCGCCACGTCAAACTGATGGAAGACCGATACGTGTGCGCGATGCGCAAGGGCCATCCGCTGGCGGGCAAGGACAAGCTGACGCTGGATGATTATCTCGGGCTGACCCACATTCACATCTCCAGCCGCCGCAACGGCCTGGGGCATGTCGACCTGGCTCTGGGCAAGATGGGCCTGCAACGCAAGATCGCCCTGCGCTCCCAGCATTACTTGATGGCCTCGCAGGTGCTGCAGCAGACCGACATGGTGATGACCGTGCCCGAACGCTTCGCGCGCCGCCACGAACTGCATTGGTTCAACCTGCCGGTGAACGACGTGCCGCCCGTGGAAACCCATTTGTACTGGCACGAAAGCACCGACCAGGACCCGGCGAACCGCTGGATGCGCGAGCAGATGATCGAGTTGTGCCAACAGGTCACGGCCCATGAAAAGAAGTTGGATGGCAAGCAGGCTTGACGTTAACGTCAACCTGCCTTTAGCTTAACGCCAAGACTTTCTTGAGCGCCGTCCATGAGCACCACCTATAGCATCTCCGACCTCGCCCGCGAGCTCGACATCACCACCCGCGCCATTCGCTTCTATGAAGAACAAGGCCTGCTGGCCCCGGAACGCCGGGGCCAGGAGCGCATCTACTCGGCGCGGGACAAGGTCAGCCTCAAGCTGATCCTGCGCGGTAAACGCATCGGTTTTTCCCTGGCCGAATGCCGCGAACTCATCGAACTCTACGACCCCACCAGCGGCAACCATGTGCAACTCAACAGCATGCTGGGCAAGATCGCCGAGCGTCGCGAGCAGTTGGAACAGCAACTGCTGGACATCGAACAGATGAAGCTGGAGTTGGACACCGCCGAAGAGCGCTGCACCCAGGCCCTCGCCCACACCATGAGCCAGGTTGGCCATTGATCAGAAGGTAACAGCCATGTCCCTCCCCTCTCATGTGCGCCTGGTGGAAGTCGGCCCGCGCGACGGTTTGCAGAACGAAGCCCAACCTATCAGCGTGGCAGACAAGGTTCGGTTGGTGGACGCGCTGAGTGCCGCAGGCTTGAGCTATATCGAAGTGGGCAGTTTTGTCTCGCCCAAATGGGTACCGCAAATGGCCGGTTCTGCCGAGGTGTTTGCACAGATCCAGCGCAAGCCCGGGGTGACCTACGGCGCACTGGCGCCGAACCTGCGTGGCTTTGAGGACGCGTTGGCGGCCGGCGTCAAGGAAGTCGCGGTGTTTGCAGCAGCGTCCGAGGCGTTTTCGCAGCGCAACATCAATTGCTCCATCAGTGAAAGCCTGGAGCGCTTCGCCCCGATCATGGCGGCGGCCAAGAGACATGGCATCAGTGTGCGTGGGTATGTGTCCTGCGTTTTGGGTTGCCCCTACGAGGGTGAGATCGCCCCGGAGCAAGTCGCGGCGGTCGCGCGGGAACTGTATGCCATGGGTTGCTACGAAGTGTCGCTGGGCGACACCATCGGCACCGGCACCGCAGGCGCCACGCGGCGGTTGTTCGAGGTGGTGGGCGCTCAAGTGCCACGGGACAAACTGGCGGGGCATTTCCACGACACGTATGGCCAGGCCGTGGCGAACATCTACGCCAGCCTGCTGGAAGGGATCAACGTGTTCGACAGCTCCATCGCGGGCCTTGGCGGCTGCCCTTATGCCAAGGGCGCCAGCGGTAACGTCGCCACCGAAGACGTGGTGTACCTGCTCAATGGCTTGGGCATCGAGACCGGTATCGACCTGGAGGCATTGATTGGCGCGGGCCAGCAAATCAGCAGCGTGCTGGGCCGGCCCAGCGGGTCACGCGTGGCCAAGGCGCGTAACGCCGGTTGAGTAGCTTAGCCGTGACAATGTGTTACCGCCCGCCTACCTATCGAGTAACACGGGAACATATTTTGTCGCATTTGCCGTAGGGCATTTCCTTCACAAAATACAACCTATTGATTTTAAAGGAATTTAAAAAGTTGGCACGGCTTCTGCTATCTCTATTGCATAACAAGAATAAAAAGCGCCAAACCTAATAAAAATAAGACGAAACGACTCTGACATAACAAAAACAACACGGCAGAGACGCAGCTAACAGATTTTTTTGGAGAAGATGTGCTTCGCAGGGAACGGCAATGCCGAAACCCGCAACCGGTTAGAGAAAAATAAAACTACCTCAGGTAGCTACCCACTGGTTGGATCGGTAACGAAGAAGCAGATCAGCGCTCAAAAAAATACGTTTGCTCTTGACCCCGGATGGGGGTCGCCAAAAACAGCGGTAAAGGGTAACGGTTGCCAAAAACAACAATAGACCGCCCCTCAATAATAAAAAAAGAGCACGCAACGACAAATTAAAGGGGACCTTTGGGTCCCCTTTGTGCTGTCTGACATAACCGTTTAGAGCAATGTTCCCTCTACCGCTGCGAAGTTGTTCAACACCCTGCGCGTCAAAACCCTCAGTGACCTCTGCTCCAGCGCCTGCCGTTCGGCCCCCAGCTGATTGAGCTCTTGTTCGTAAAATACACTTTGCATCGAGCCATTCACCAGGAGTTCATCCCTGCGCTTGCCTAACAGGCGTGCCAACCGGTCGGCGGCCTCATCATGTTTGATCTGCCAGTCAGCACCTGCATCCTGTTGGCCTTGCAAATCCGACAGCTCGAACAGCGCAGCACTTTTCTCATCGATCAGCACAAGCTCCGGCGCCATCAGCGCGTTGAGCTCTTGAGGATAGCGAGCGCGAAGATGCGTTTCCCAGAACATGCGCCCGACAAAAAAGGCCTCCTCAGCAGCAGGGCTGCGCTCGTCCCTGAGCACCTGTTCACAAGCGGCATCGACAGCCGCCTGAGCCACATCAGCCTGCCGGGGAAACAACATGCCGCGTGACTTGACCGGCAACGCCAGTCGGTCTGCAAGCCGCGTCCGGTAGGCCAGGACGACTTCAACCTGCTCGGTAAACCCAGGCCCTCTCGCCGCAACATCCCTTAGAGCAAGGGCGTCTACCAGGTTTAAACGGAACAGCTTCCTGGCGGTAGCAATCAACGCACCCTCGGCATTATCCGTCTCTGCCAGCTCAAGTGCCCTTGCCCCCAGCAGCTCACTTTCAAGGTTCATGAACTCCACCGAACTGCCATCACCGCAGGTAACCCGGTCATCGGCGGCTGTAAATAACGCTTCACGAATGCCCTGTCTTTCGCCCACAGCCTCCAACATGTCCCACACTCGCTCGACCAGTACCGGGCGAGCCGCTTCGCTGCTGTACTCGGCACTGCGGGTAATATCGGCCATGACTGTAAAAAAAGCCGCTGACCCCAGGCTGCCCCTGAGCTCATCCCAAATCGCGCCGCGCCGCGCCAACTCCATGGGCGACAACCCTGCCAGCCACACGCCACGCGCTTCGTCCACGCTGATGTGCTCACCCCACTGCGCCACATTGAAAGGCAGCCCCAACCGGGCGAGCGTGGCCGCTGACAAGGGATTGTCATGCACATTGATGCGCTCAAGATGCTGATAAGCGTATTCAGGTAGCGTGGTGATCCGGTTTGAATGCAGGTCAATGTGAGCCAGGCGAGGCGCGTGCTCGGCACCGGAAGGAAATGAGTCCGTGCCCGTGTTGGCCAGATACAGCTGGTTCAGATTTCGCAAACCACGCAAATCGGCGCGCCATCCCAAACGACGGTTGTCTTCAAGATTGAGTATCTTCAGACTCTGCATGCCCTCCAGGCGCAGGCGGCTTGGTTCGGTCAGCTGGATATCATTTCCACTCAAGTACAGTTTGGTGAGCCTCGCCCCACCGTTCGCAAATTCTGGCAGTTGGGTCAGATTGTTTTCCCCGATATCCAGCCAGCGCACGCCGCCAAACGCACTCAGAAAAGGCAAGGACTCGTCTGAAAGTGCCATTCGACGCAGCTTCAGGCAACCAATGTGATCCATGTTTGCGCTGATCGCGGGCAGCTCGCCGATCATCTCATCCGACAGGTCCAGCACATGACCGATCGGCGCTCCATCCCCTGCGAGTGCCTCGGCACCCACTCTGCGCCAAACGGCCTTGAGAGTACCCGACACCCTACGCCTGGCACTCGCATAGACTGACCCACCTTCCTGCTGCCACTTGGTCAGCGCCGTGTCCAGCTCTGCAAACTCCCTTTCAAGTTGAGTCAGCTTCGCCAGCAGCACGGCATCGTCCGCATCAACCAGGTCAAGCATTGCCTCAACCTCCTCCGTGGACCTGGAGGGGTAGAGCGCCATCGCCGCCCTTTGGCACACCGACGGTCGCTCGGTAGCACCACCCAACGGGCTGAGCGGATAACCAACGCGACCGTCAGCCAGACGCATGGGTGATTTGAAACCGGGCCTGATCGCTCGCAAGCCCAGTACGCGCCGACTCGCCACGTCAATCAGGGGTTGTTGTGCAATCTGCCTTTTCAGCTTTTGTGCTGCCGCGCTGAACGTCGGCCACCCGGTGAACTTGCCACTGCTTGCCATCCATAAGGCGTTGAAGAAGGCATCCTTGTCGCGGCGCCAGTACTCTACTGTTCCCGGGCTGCTCAAGAGCTTCCACTCTTTCAAATCCGCATGGATAAGACGAAGTTGACGGGGGGCCACCACATCGCCCACCCGATCCAACAAAAGACCATCATAGGTCTGCGCACGCAGCTCGATGCAGGTTCCCTCCAGCACCCCAGGCAGGGAGGCCATTTTGTGCAACGCCAGGTGGACGCTATCCAGCGTCAACTGATTGTCGAACAGAAGATCAGCGTGTGCCCGCATAACACGCGCCTTCTGCACGTAAACACGTGCCTCTTCTGCCAGCCGAAGCGGCACACGCGAGGTGGACTGCATGCGAGCCAGTTCCTGACTGTTGGCATGGGTCATCAGTTCTTCGGCAACCAGTTTTGGTATACCGGGAAAGTCGCGCTGGATCAGTTTAACGTTGGCGTCAGTGGACACATCGCCGGCTGAGATATCGCGATTGAAAAGCGTGCTTCGGCTTTTGTTGCCCGCGCTCAGCAGGCGGTCCCGATACCTTACGGCCCTTGCATAAGGTCCGCGTAAGTGCTGCATCAATGGATCGTTCTCATCACCCGGCAACACGGTACGAGAGGAAGGGCCATTATCAAAGACATCTCGGGTACGAAAGTAAACTTCGCCGATTTCCCGCTCCGTAATCACGCGCTCACCCAACAATTCACGCATTTCAGGCTCCGTCAATTGCTCAACAAACGATGGAAACAGCAAACCACTGTTCAGTTGCTCGTGCCCCAACTGGACCACTTGGCCTGGCTCTTCCGGCGCAGCCGAACGCCAGACCTCATTCCCCTCTGCATCCAACGCCACCAATACCCGAGACTCAGGCCACATCCCGCCCTCCACCAAAAACTGCACCTGCATCTTCCAGTCGACACGACAAAACACCGCAGGGTCTGGGTGCGCTAACTGGTCCATAGCCGCCTGATACCTGCCGGCGCACTCAAACCGACGAAGCATGTCCTTGAACAGCGGTGCGGGCGCTTGATGCTCAATGAAGACACGACGCAACTCATCATCAGACACGCCGCTGATCGCCCTGGCCTGCTCCAGTTGGCTGTCGCTCAGGTGATCGACGGTATGACCCACGCGCCGTAACAGGGTCTTGCGGTCCCAGGTCAAAGGCTGCTCGAATTCATGCACCCAGGCCCCTTCCCCGTTGTGTCGGATTCGGGGGGCATAACGTGAATCACCTTCGGGGTGCAGGAGCTTGAACTCATTAGGTTTGCTGCTGGCGCGGACCTTGTAATGACCTCCGTCCCGTGCAGGCAGGTACAACGCGTCTTCATGCCGATACAAGCCCTGCGCAGTGGGCTTTTGCCCGTCGGGCAACGTGATCCGGTGCAGATAGTGTTCCGAGTTGAACGCATACAAACGCGTACGCCCACCGAACTCCACATGCACCAGGTGCTTGATGAAAGAGGTGTCTTTGCCTGCCAACAATACTTTGGGCACCGCAAGCCCTGCCAGGTTGAGTCCCACCGCCGAAAAATGTGCCCAGGCCTCTCGGGCATCGTCGTGCGACCATGCTTCAATACCTTCGCCTATCTCGTAGGCCATCTGTACAGCGGCGACGACCAGCATGACCTCGCCCAGGAAAGGCACCACGAACGAGGCGAGATTGAGAATGTCCAGTGCACGACTGCCGAACGACCACAGCCAGGCGTTGTAGACACGCTCATCGACATCGTCGGTAGGCACCACGCTGGTACGCGCATTTTCCACGGTCAGTCGCATCCGCCTTATAGCGCTATCCGACCAGACGTCACGCCATGACGGCGCATAGCTGCCCTGATGATTGACCCGGCTCTTTTGTGCGCTGGCAAAATCCACGTTATCGGTATAACGAGCGTCCGGGTCCAGAAACGCCTTGAGCCGGGTGAAAAATGCATCCTGGCTGGCAAGAGGCAAGAACTGGCTGAAGAAGGTGCGATATTCGACACGACACAGGCGTGTCGTCAGGTAATCGGTAAACGCGGCGATATTGTCATAGGCCTTGAGCGGATGAAGTGGGTCACCCGGGATGTAGACGATACAGGGGTGAGGCACCAACTCAGCATTTCTAAGGTTGGATCGCCACTCGACCGGGCCAATGATTAGAATATTTTCGATATCGAAGGCGAGTAACCGAAACGGCGAAAACCTTACTTCTTCCCCTGCCCATTCGCCCTTCGACTGGTCTCGCAAAAGGTCAATGATCAACTGGTGACCGTCGGACTGGATGTCGCCTTTCATCAAGGCAACCTCTGCGGCGAGTTCCAATTGATGCCGGTGGCTCAGAATCAGGGTGCTGTACAGCTTGCCGATTCCCGCTTCTGTGGTGGAGATATGAATCCGGCTATTGATGTAGGTTCGCACATACTCGTAGTACGAGTCGCCCAGGTCCAGTTCCCGGCACATTGCGGCAAACGCATGCGCCTTGATACCCAGCGTGACGGATTGGACGTTACCTGGAGGGTGAAGCCGGGTGCTTGGGTAGCGAAAAAAGTTGTAAAGGGTGATCAGGTGGCAATCCGCGCACACCGGTTCGGTCGCTTCGGCCTCGGTGAAGTTGTTCAGCGCGGCTTCCAGCAGGCTGGTACCCCGGTAGAAATAGAACTGCGAAGCCAGTGGGCTGGAGTGGCTGGTCGAGACTTCCTGGGGGCCGATTTCGCATTCTTTCTGTTCCATCTTGCGGGCATAGAATACCTGCCTGGTATCCAGGCGCTGCCCGAATTTTTTTTCGATCGCGGCCGCTAACAGCGGCTCGGCATACTCGGCCGGCCCTTTCAACTCCTTGAACATCTGATCGAGTTGATTCAACGACTTCCTGCTGCGCACGTGAATCGCACTCATGCGCTCTTTTGCAGCCGCCGGGGCCTTTTTGTACCAGTCAGGAATGTTCAGTTCCAATGACGCCAGTTCGGTTTTGCGCTCATCCAGCGCATCCGTGTACCAATCTGGGGTGTTGTCCTTGATCACGCGCCCATGTGGGCTCTGTTCGCTTACAGCCAAGCGCGCGGGGGGATCAATAGTAGTGCTGGTCATAGGCAGGGCCCTCAAGTGGCGAGACAATCCTCCACTTTAGGCACCGCCTTCCAGCGCAAAGCTGTAGACATGCACCGCGTATCAACAGTCGTCGCGCAGCTCCTCGATGCTGATTTCACGCATGCGAAATTTCTGGATCTTGCCCGTCACTGTCATCGGAAACTCCTCCACAAACTTGAAATGCTTGGGCGTCTTGAAGTGTGCGATCCGCCCCTTGCACCACGTTTGCAACTCAAGCTCATTGGCCACGTGACCGGGATGGAACTTGACCCAAGCGACGATGGCTTCGCCGTAGCGCTCATCGGGAATGCCGATGACCTGCACATCCGCCACCGCAGGATGAGTGAAGAAAAACTCTTCCAGCTCACGCGGGTACACGTTTTCGCCTCCGCGAATGATCATGTCCTTGTTGCGTCCAGCGATGCACACATAACCCTGCTCATCCATGCTCGCCAGGTCGCCGGTGTGCATCCAGCCGGCGTCGTCGATGGCTTCGTGGGTGGCGTCGGGGTTGTTCCAGTAGCCGAGCATCACGCTGTAGCCACGGGTGCACAACTCGCCGATCTCGCCGCGCGCGACAGTGTTGCCGGCAGGGTCGATGATCTTGTTTTCCAGCTGTGGCTGAGTGCGCCCTACTGTGGTGACACGGCGTTCCAGGTCGTCGTTGGCGCCGGTCTGCAGCGAGACCGGGCTGGTTTCGGTCATGCCGTAGGCAATTTGCACCTCGTTCATGTGCATCTCGCTGATCACCCGGCGCATCACTTCGATGGGGCATGTAGCACCGGCCATGATGCCGGTGCGCAGAGTTGACAGGTCAAAGTCGCCAAGCTGCGGATGATCGAGCATGGCGATGAACATGGTGGGCACACCGTACAGGCCGGTGGCGCATTCTTCGGCGACAGCAGTGAGGGTCAGCAGCGGGTCGAAGCCGTCATTCGGATAAATCATCGTGGTGCCGTGGGTGATGCAGCCCAGGTTGCCCATCACCATGCCGAAGCAGTGGTACAGCGGCACCGGAATCACCAGGCGGTCCTGCGCGGTCAGGCCAAGGCTTTCGCCGACCATGTAGCCGTTATTGAGGATGTTGTGGTGACTGAGGGTGGCCCCCTTGGGGAAACCGGTGGTGCCGGAGGTGTACTGGATGTTCACGGGCTGGTCGAAGTGCAGGCTGGCTTGGCGCGTCTGTAACTGTTCGGGCAGAACGCCAGCGCCGAGGGCCGCCAGTTGCGACCAGGGCATGAACTCCGGCGGCGGGTTTTGGTCCAGGCTGATCATACCGCGCAGGTCCGGCTTCAACTCCAACAGCATGGCGTGGTAATCGGAGCTCTTGAACGAGCCGGCACAGACCAGCCACTGGCAACCGGACTGCTTGAGCACGTACTCCAACTCACTGCTGCGGTACGCCGGGTTGATGTTGACCAGGATCACCCCGAGTTTGGCGCTGGCGATCTGGCTGATGCACCACTCGGCACAGTTGGGCGCCCAGATCCCCAGGCGGTCGCCGGTTTGCATGCCCAGTGCAATAAAGGCACGTGCGTGCAATTCAACCGCCTCGGCCAGCTGCCGCCAGGTGTAGCGGCGCTGCTGATGGCGCACCACCAAGGCCTCGCCATCAGGGTAGTGCGCAGCGGTTCTATCGAAGGCGTGGCCAATGGTCATGGCCAACAAGGTCTTGTCCTGAGAGCCCCGGCTGTAGCTCTGGTTCGGTTGTTCCATAACGACCCCTATTGTCTTTGTTGTAGGTGGATAGCGCTTGGTTGACGTAAACGTAAACTACGATTGACAGCCTTGCAACGCAAGGCTTACGTTAACGTAAAGGTGAGCGCCCTCCCCGACCGCCCGCCACACAAAAACAACGTTCAATTTAAGGTGCCTGTCATGAGTTACCCGTCCCTGAACTTCGCCCTCGGCGAAACCATCGACATGCTGCGCGATCAAGTGCAGTCCTTCGTGGCCAAGGAACTGGCACCCCGTGCGGCACAGATCGACAGTGACAACCTGTTCCCCGTCGATATGTGGCGCAAGTTCGGTGACATGGGCCTGCTGGGCATCACCGTGCCAGAGGAATACGGCGGCGCCGGCCTGGGCTACCTGGCGCACGTGGTCGCCATTGAAGAGATCAGCCGCGGCTCGGCCTCGGTGGGCTTGTCCTACGGCGCCCACTCCAACCTGTGCGTCAACCAGATCAACCGCAACGGCACGCACGCCCAGAAGCTCAAGTACCTGCCCAAACTGATCAGCGGCGAACACATCGGCGCGCTGGCCATGAGCGAGCCAAACGCCGGTTCCGACGTGGTCTCGATGAAGTTGCGCGCGGATAAACGCGGCGACCACTACGTGCTCAACGGCAGCAAGACCTGGATCACCAACGGCCCCGACGCCAACACCTACGTGATCTACGCCAAGACCGACCTTGAAAAAGGCCCACACGGCATCACCGCCTTCATCGTCGAGCGCGACTGGAAAGGCTTCAGCCGGGGCAGCAAGTTCGACAAGCTGGGCATGCGCGGCTCCAACACCTGCGAGCTGTTTTTCGATGACGTGCAAGTGCCTGAGGAAAACATACTCGGTAGCCTCAACGGCGGCGTGAAAGTGTTGATGAGCGGCCTGGACTACGAGCGTGTGGTACTGGCCGGTGGCCCGATCGGCATCATGCAATCGTGCATGGACCTGATCGTGCCGTACATCCACGACCGTAAGCAGTTCGGCCAAAGCATCGGCGAGTTCCAACTGATCCAGGGCAAGGTCGCCGACATGTACACCCAGCTCAACGCCTGTCGCGCCTACCTGTACGCAGTGGCCCAGGCGTGCGAGCGCGGCGAGACCACGCGCAAGGACGCCGCTGGGGTGATTCTGTTCAGTTCCGAGCGCGCCACACAGATGGCCCTTGATGCAATCCAGATCCTCGGCGGCAACGGCTACATCAATGAATTCCCTGCCGGACGCCTGCTGCGCGACGCCAAGCTGTACGAAATTGGCGCAGGCACCAGTGAGATCCGTCGGATGTTGATCGGTCGCGAACTCTTCAACGAAACCCGCTGAAGGAGCGCGCCATGGCCACCTTGCACACCCAGCTCAACCCGCGTTCGGCTGAGTTCGCCACCAACAGCGCGGCGATGCGCCAACAGGTCGACGCCCTGCACTCACTGCTAGCCCATGTACAGCAAGGCGGCGGCGCTAAAGCTCAGGAGCGGCACACCTCGCGCGGCAAACTGCTGCCGCGCGAGCGCATCAATCGCCTGCTCGACCCGGGCTCGCCGTTCCTGGAGCTCAGCCAATTGGCCGCCCATCAGGTGTATGGCGAAGACGTGCCCGCCGCTGGCGTGATTGCCGGGATCGGCCGGGTGGAAGGCGTCGAATGCATGATCGTCGCCAATGACGCCACGGTAAAAGGCGGCTCCTACTACCCGCTCACCGTGAAAAAACACCTGCGCGCCCAGACCATCGCCGAGCAGAACCGCCTGCCGTGCATCTATTTGGTGGACTCCGGCGGCGCCAACCTGCCACGCCAGGACGAGGTGTTCCCCGACCGCGAGCACTTCGGGCGCATCTTCTTCAACCAGGCCAACATGAGCGCCCAAGGTATCCCGCAGATCGCCGTGGTGATGGGCTCGTGCACCGCCGGTGGCGCCTATGTGCCGGCCATGGCGGATGAAGCGATCATGGTGCGCCAGCAAGCCACCATCTTCCTCGCCGGGCCGCCGCTGGTGAAAGCCGCGACCGGTGAAGTGGTCAGCGCCGAAGACCTGGGCGGTGCCGACGTGCACTGTAAAATTTCCGGCGTGGCCGACCATTACGCCGACAGCGATGAACACGCGCTGGCGCTGGCCCGGCGCAGCGTGGCCAACCTCAATTGGCGCAAACAAGGCGAACTACTGCAACGCACGCCAGTGGCGCCGCTATACAGCAGCGAAGAGTTGTACGGCGTGATACCCGCCGATGCCAAGCAGCCCTTTGATGTGCGCGAAGTGATCGCGCGGCTGGTGGACGGTTCGGTGTTCGATGAGTTCAAGGCGCTGTTTGGCACGACGCTGGTGTGCGGCTTTGCACACCTGCATGGCTACCCGATTGCGATCCTGGCTAACAACGGGATTCTGTTTGCCGAAGCCGCGCAAAAAGGCGCGCATTTTATCGAGCTGGCCTGCCAGCGCGGAATTCCCCTGCTGTTCTTGCAGAACATCACCGGGTTCATGGTCGGCCAGAAATACGAAGCCGGCGGTATCGCCAAACACGGCGCCAAGCTGGTGACCGCCGTGGCCTGCGCCAAGGTGCCGAAGTTCACGGTGATCATCGGCGGCAGCTTTGGTGCCGGTAACTATGGGATGTGTGGTCGCGCCTATGACCCGCGCTTCTTGTGGATGTGGCCGAATGCACGCATTGGCGTGATGGGTGCCGAACAGGCCGCCGGCGTGCTGGTGCAGGTCAAGCGCGAGCAGGCCGAACGCGCAGGGCTGGCGTTCAGTGCCGAAGAAGAAGCCGCAATCAAGCAGCCGATCCTCGACCAGTACGAAACCCAGGGCCACCCTTATTACTCCAGCGCGCGCCTGTGGGATGACGGTGTCATCGACCCGCTGCAAACCCGCGACGTGCTGGCGCTGGCGCTCTCTGCCGCGTTGAATGCCCCCATCGAGCCGAGCCGCTTCGGCGTGTTCCGCATGTAAATGGAGCTGTATCCCATGAGCGATTTCAACACCCTCGAACTGATCACCGACAGCCGTGGCTTTGCCACGCTGTGGCTCAGTCGTGAAGCCAAGAACAACGCGTTCAATGCCCAGATGATCCGCGAACTGATCATCGCCCTCGACCACGTGCAGGGCGATCCCTCCTTGCGCTTTTTGGTGCTGCGCGGGCGCGGCAAGCATTTCAGCGCGGGTGCCGACCTGGCCTGGATGCAGCAATCGGCCGAGCTGGATTACCACACCAACCTGGACGACGCCCGTGAGCTGGCAGAACTGATGTACAACCTGGCCAAGCTGAAAATCCCGACCTTGGCGGTGGTGCAAGGCGCAGCCTACGGCGGCGCGCTGGGCCTGATCAGTTGCTGTGATATGGCGATTGGCGCCGATGATGCGCAGTTCTGCCTGTCGGAAGTGCGCATCGGCCTCGCCCCTGCGGTGATCAGCCCATTTGTTGTGCAAGCCATCGGCGAACGGGCGGCGCGGCGTTACGCACTGACCGCCGAACGCTTTGGCGGGCAGCGAGCGCGGGAAATCGGCTTGCTGGCGGAAAGCTACCCAAGCGCTGAATTGGCCCTGCGCGTGGAACAGTGGATCGCCAACCTGCTGCAGAACAGCCCGGCGGCTATGCGCGCCAGCAAGGACCTGCTACGAGAAGTCGGCAGCGGCGCCCTTACCCCGGCCCTGCGCCGCTACTGTGAAAATGCCATCGCGCGTATCCGTGTCAGCGCCGAGGGCCAGGAAGGATTGCGCGCGTTCCTGCAAAAACGTGCGCCGAGCTGGCAAGCACAGGAGCCGCGCTCATGAGCACACTGACCACCGTGCTGGTGGCCAATCGCGGCGAGATTGCCTGCCGGGTAATGCGCACCGCCAAGGCCATGGGCCTGACTACCGTGGCGGTACACAGTGCCATCGACCGAGATGCCCGACATAGCCGTGAAGCCGATATCCGTGTGGACCTGGGCGGCAGCAAGGCCACCGACAGCTACCTGCAAACCGACAAATTGATTGCAGCGGCCCATGCCAGCGGCGCCCAGGCGATTCACCCAGGCTATGGCTTTTTGTCGGAAAACGCAGGCTTTGCCCGTGCAATTGAAGCCGCAGGGCTGATCTTCCTCGGCCCGCCCGCCTCGGCCATTGACGCCATGGGCAGCAAGTCTGCGGCCAAGGCCCTGATGGAAACGGCTGGCGTGCCGTTGGTGCCGGGTTATCACGGTGAAGCCCAGGACCTGGAAACCTTCCGTTCGGCGTGCGAGCGCATCGGTTACCCGGTGTTGCTGAAAGCCACGGCCGGCGGCGGTGGCAAGGGTATGAAGGTGGTCGAAGACGTCAGCCAGCTTGCCGAAGCCCTGGCCTCCGGTCAGCGTGAGGCGCTATCGTCGTTCGGCAATGGGCAGATGCTGGTGGAGAAATACTTGCTCAAGCCGCGTCACGTGGAAATCCAGGTGTTTGCCGACCAGCATGGGCATTGCCTGTATCTCAATGAGCGTGACTGCTCGATCCAGCGCCGCCATCAAAAAGTCGTCGAGGAAGCACCGGCGCCTGGCCTGAGCATTGAGCAACGCAAAGCCATGGGCGAAGCCGCCGTACATGCGGCCCAGGCCATCGGCTACGTGGGCGCGGGCACCGTAGAGTTCTTGCTGGATGCGCGCGGCGAGTTCTTCTTCATGGAGATGAACACGCGCTTGCAAGTGGAACACCCTGTAACGGAAGCGATTACCGGCCTGGACCTGGTCGCCTGGCAGATTCGTGTGGCCCAGGGTGAGGCATTGCCGATCACTCAAGAGCAGGTGCCGCTGATTGGGCATGCGATCGAAGTACGCTTGTATGCCGAAGACCCGGCCAATGATTTTCTACCGGCCACCGGCAACCTGACGCTGTATCGCGAGTCCGCACCAGGCCCGGGACGCCGCGTGGACAGTGGCGTGGAACAAGGGGATAGCGTGTCCCCCTTCTACGACCCGATGCTTGGCAAACTGATTGCCTGGGGCGAGGACCGTGAACAGGCAAGGTTGCGGTTGTTGAGCATGCTCGATGAATTCGCCGTCGGCGGGCTCAAGACCAACCTGGGCTTTTTGCGCCGGATCATCGGCCACCCGGCCTTTGCGGCAGCTGAGCTGGATACCGGATTTATTCCGCGCTATCAGGATGAGTTGCTGCCCGAGCCCGGAGCGTTGAGTGAGGCGTTCTGGCAGGCTGCCGGTTCGGCCTTCATACAGAGCTTGCCGGCGGGTGATGGGCCTTGGGCGGACACGCGTGGGTTCCGCACGGGCTTACCCGCCGAAGTGTCCCTGCATCTGAGCTGTAATGGTCAGGATCGGCTGGTCACGCTGACTGGAAAGTCTCATCTGCACGGTGAGCAGTTGCTGATTGAAGATCAGGGCGTGCGTCGCGCCCATCTGGCCGTTCGCAACGAAGCAACCGTGTATCTGCGGTGGGATGGCGAGATGCACGCGGTAAGCCTGTTCGACCCGATTGCCGCGGTGGAAGCCAACCAGAGCCACCAGGGCGGCCTGACAGCGCCAATGAACGGCAGCATCGTACGTGTGTTGGTGGCGGTGGGCCAATCGGTTGAAGCCGGCGCACAGTTGGTGGTGCTTGAGGCGATGAAGATGGAACACAGTATCCGCGCGCCCCAGGCGGGGGTGGTCAAGGTGCTGTTCTGCCAGGAGGGTGAAATGGTTGCCGAAGGCAGCGCGCTGGTGGAACTCGATACGGCCGATTAAAACTTGGCTGTCGCCTGCACCACGACGCCAAGGACGCGGCAGTCGTCGGTGAACAGTGCTTTGGGATACGTCGGATTGAGTGGCACCAGGTAAAGCTGGCCGCTCTCTTCGCGTAACTGGCGGAAGGTCGCCTGAGCGCTATCGGCCCATTGGGCGACTACCAGTTTTCCGGGTTCGGCGGTAATCGCCGGGTCCACCAGAATCATCATGCCTGCACTGATGCTCAAGCCGCTGGGCGCGGTCATGGCGTCGCCCGTGACGGGTAGCCAGTAGGCTTCGCCCGCGGCGTGGTAATCCGTCAGTTCGAAGCGTGACGCGCTATAGGTCGCACGGTCTTCACGGACTTCGCACAGGCCTTTCCATTCGTTGACCGGGTAGCGGAAATACGGGTTGTAGTGTTCTTGCGGTGACCGGGGTTCATCTTCGCTGCGTTCGCGAATCTCCAGCACCACTTCCAGATCACCGAGCCCCAACTCTCGGAGCAGGCGGTTCATGTCTTCGAGGCTCGGTACCCGTCGCTTGTTGAGCCAGTGGCCCACGCCGCCCTGGGTCATGCCCAAGCGTTCAGCTAGCTCGCCCTGAGTGACCTTGCGCTCTTTCATGTTGGCCTTGACCAACGCTATCCAGTTATCCATGGAGCGTGACCATACGCGAGGTATTTTGCAGGGCAATAAACAGTTTGTAGTAATCCATAAAACGACATAAATACGATACGTACTATTATCGGGTATGAGGTTTTCGACACCCACCCGGAGCACCGCCCGCCATGACGACAAGCCCCAGCCACCTGCCAGAACCACCTGGACACGATGAACTGCACGACATGCGCAGCAGCGGCGCAGCTCAACGTGCGCTGGACTATTACCTGAAAGAAGAACTGTCGGCGCAACACCCGGACGGGGCGTTGTTTGCGATAAAACCCGGCATCAGCCAGGAAGAAGCCCTGGTACATGCCTCTGACCTGCTACGCAGCGCCGCCGCTACCGCTTATGAATCAGCAAGCAGCCATCAGGGCAACCAACGTGACCTGGCGTTTTCCGTGGTGTACTTGATTGATATGGCGAAGGCGATGGTGGAGCGGTCGTTGCAGGCGCCAGAGGCTCAAGCGAACGCATAACAGACGCGAAGCAAAAATATTTCTATCTCATGGATAAAAACATTTGACTTGCAAATGATAATGATTATTATTGGACCTAGCTGATCGCGAGATCAGTCGATAGACCAAGGGACCTTAGGTCGGACTCTTGGAATATCTCCTCATCAGGCTAATCACGGTTTTTGACCCGGCTCTTTGGCCGGGTCTTTTTTTTGCCAGTTTCCCTGGCATGGCTTCAGGCTAATGAAGACTGTGTGTTGCTCGATGGCGCGCATGGTAGCAAAAGACCATCGCCAAAAGAAAGCCGAACCAGCGCTCTAGACCGGATCTTTGCGAATTAGCGCTTGAGAATCAATCTCATAGACTCTAAGCTGCTGCGGCGTCAAGGACGACGCCCCCTCCTCCCTGCAACAATTTTGCGTCAAGATTTTGCCCCGCGCCTGTGTAAGATATCTGCCACAACACTCATATTCAGGCAACCAGACTATGACCGTGGCCTTGACGTCCATCAGGATCAGCACCGACTTCGACAGTGGCAATATCCAGGTACTGGATGCCCATGACGCCTATCAGTTGCTGCTGGCAATCAAACCCGACACACGCAGCCAACATTTCCAATGGTTCCACTTCAAGGCCGAAGGCATGCACGTGGGCCACACCCACACGTTTCGCCTGAGCAATGCGGGCAAGTCCTCTTACCCACACGCATGGAGTGACTACAACGCCGTAGCATCCTATGACCATATCAACTGGTTTCGGGTGCCTTCGCGCTTTGATGGGGAAATCCTGCATATCAGCCTCCAGACACGTCAAAAGTACGCCTGGTTTGCCTATTTCGAACCCTATAGCCGTGAGCGTCACGACTGGCTGATCGACCAGGCGTTGAACCGCGCCGGTACAAAACTGTTGGCGACCGGAAAAAGCGCCGAAGGCCGTGATATCCAACTGCTACGTCGGGGCCAGGGTGGCGAAGGTCGACGCAAGATCTGGATCATCGCCCAGCAGCATCCCGGCGAGCACATGGCTGAATGGTTTATGGAAGGCATCATCGAACGCCTGCAGCAAGACGGCGATACCGAGATGAAAAAGCTGCTGAAAGTTGCCGATCTTTACCTGGTGCCCAACATGAACCCGGACGGCGCTTTCCACGGCCATCTGCGCACCAACGCCATGGGCCAGGACCTCAATCGAGCCTGGCAGAGTGCCAGCCAGGAGATCAGCCCCGAAGTGCTGTTCGTCCAGCAACAAATGGAACACTACGGCGTAGACCTGTTCCTCGACATCCACGGCGACGAAGAAATCCCCTACGTCTTCACCGCCGGTTGTGAAGGTAACCCCGGCTACTCGCCGCGCATCGAAAAGCTGGAGAAACATTTTCGCAGCCACTTGAGCTCACTGACCCGCGACTTCCAGACCACCCACGGCTACACCCGCGACCTGCCGGGCGAAGCCAACATGACGCTGGCGTGTAACGCCGTGGGTGAACAATACGACTGCCTGTCGCTGACCCTGGAAATGCCGTTCAAAGACAACAACGACGCCCCCAACGCGCACACCGGTTGGTCGGGCAAACGCTCGATGCAACTGGGCAAGGACGTGTTGAGCAGCATCGCCGATATCGTCAACGTCCTGCGCTAGGGTTTGGTGCCGGTCATGCTCTGCAGTACACCATCGCGGCGGATCAACCCATGGAACAGCGCCGCCGCAAGGTGCAGCAGCACCGTCAGAAACAACAGGTAGGCGAGATACCCATGGGCCTTGCGCAACACCGCAAACAACGGCGCATTGGCCCCCACCAGCGCCGGCAACTGCACCGAACTGCTGAGCATCACCGGGTCCCCCGCGGCTGAAATCATTGCCCAGCCCAGCAACGGCAACACCAGCATCAAGCCGTACAACACCAGATGGGACGCCTTGGCCGCAAGCACTTGCCACAACGGCAAGTCAGCGGGCAACGGCGGTTGCTGCGTGGAAAAGCGCACCACCAGCCGCACGATCACCAACGCCAAAATCGCAATCCCCAGCGGTTTGTGCAGGTGGATCAACCACTCATGCCGTTCCGAAACCGATGCCGCCAGGCCTGCGCCGATAAACAACATGGCGATGATCATCAGCGCCATCAACCAGTGCAGCAGGCGCGCCAACGGAGCAAAAAACCGTGGTTGAGCATTCATGGCTTCGACTCCTGGGGGGCACTGTGCAACGCGCTGACTTCACCGGCGCGGCGTAGGTACGAACTGGCATACGCCGCCGAGCGGGCGGCCAGCAATGGATCACTGGAGGCTTCGATGCCACTGGGCAAAATCAGCGGGTCGAAGTTGATGTCGCGGCAATCACCGTCAGCTTGCGGCTGGCTGCTTTGCAAAATCAGGGTGCCGGCATTCAGCACCTTGTGCTCGCCAGTCCAGGTCTTGCTCGCATCGTCCAACGGATCACCTGGGTTGGCCAAGGTCATCGTCAATTGCCAGCGCAAAGGCCCAGCAGCCAGACGTTGCCCCAAGTCTTTTTCGAGGAAGTCGCCACCGGCCGGCGCGCTATCGCCCACGGCATCCTGACTCTGTGGTACCACGCCCCACCGCACGGCCTGGCGCTTGCCGTCGGCGCTCACCAGGTAAAACGCGTTGATGCCGTTATAGGTTTCGGTTGCGTAGCTCGCCGACGGCTTGGCGGTCTTGACCCACGCCAGGAAAGGCGCCGTCTCGGGATGGGCGGCAAAAAACGCTGGCATCGCTGTAGGGTTCGGCTTGCCCGTGGCCGGATCGGGCGCGCCAGCCTTGAGCATCTGGTAAAACGCCTCGGGCGTACCGACCGGGAACACCGGCATGCTGTTCATCCCCGTACGCCACTGCTGGCCGTTGGCCTGGCTGAACTGCACGGCAAAGCTGCGGATGGGCACACTGCTGTCCGGCGCGTAAGGGTTGCCGCTGGGCAAGGCAAACCGCCCAATCACCGGGGTCTTGGCCTCGCTGAACACCTGGGCACTGGAGTACGCTCGCGCCTCGGCACTGCTTTCAAAGTATCCGGCTACACAGACCCCCTTTGCATGGTTACGACGGAAGCCCGGGTGCACGCCATTGTTGGTTTCCAGTGCGTTGACCAAGGTTTTCGGGCGCAGGCGTTGTGGGTCGAGGGTGCCATTGACGTAGGCAAACGCCCCCGCCACAACCGCAACCACGCCACCAATCGCCGCGAGTCGCGCGATCAGGCTCGCTTTACTCAACGGGGGACGGGGCGGTGATGAGTGATCTACCATGAAGGAACTCCAGGGCCAAAGGCCTTAGGGGGGTGAAACATAAGGTCGGAGCATTAGGACGAACGCCAATCCGCTCTATTCCCAGGCCTTGGATTTATTTTTCGCAGCCTGGAATAACCGTCGAAGCCGGACGTCTCCCTAGTCCCAGCGTAGTGACCAACCAGACTCCCATGCATGAACTCGACGAACAGTTACGTGAACTCATCCCCAGGCTGCGGCGTTTTGCCGTGTCCCTGACCCGTCACGCCAGCAGCGCCGACGACTTGGTGCAATCGACCCTGGAACGGGCAATCACCCGTTGGGCCGATAAACGCCTGGAAGGTGATCTGCGCGCGTGGCTGTTCTCGATCCTCTACCGGCAGTTCCTCGACGCCCACCGCCGTACGCGGCGCTATGCCCGCATGCTGGAATTCTTTACTGGCCGTGATGACGCGCAGCCGTCGGTGGAACGCACGGTCATCGCCCAGTCGACCCTGCAAGCCTTCGATCAACTCACCACTGAGCAACGCGCGCTGTTGCTGTGGGTATCGGTGGAGGGCTTGAGCTACAAAGAGGTCGCCGAGATCCTCGATGTGCCCATCGGCACCGTGATGTCGCGCCTGTCCCGGGCACGCCAAGCCCTGCGCCAACTCAGCGATGGCGAAATTGCCAGCCCTTCCCTGCGGATACTCAAATGATCAGCCTGCCCCCCAGCGAACGCGATTTGCATGCCTACGTCGATCACCAACTCCTGGAAAGCGACCGCCGTGTGCTTGAAACCTACATGGCAGCCCACCCCGACGTGGCCGCCCAGGTCCATGCCTGGCAGCAGGATGCGCACTTGCTGCGTGCCGCGTTGGGCGGTGCCCTGCAACAGCCCGCCAACCCGGACCTTGACCCGGCATTGATACGTCAGCGCATCAAGCACCAATCACGCCGGCATTTAGCCACGGCGGCGCTGCTGCTGATTGCCGTCAGCCTCGGTGGCCTGGGGGGCTGGCATGCCCGCGAAGCCACGCAACCGCCGCTGCTGCCGATGGCCGATGCGATGCAGGCTTACCGGCTGTTTGCCCAGGACGGCATCATGCCCGCCGATTACCAGGCCCAGGGTGGTGGCAATATGCAGGCTTGGCTCGACCGCTACTTCAACCAGGCCCACCGCCTGCCGGACTTGAGCGCAGCGGGGTTTACGCCGGTCAGCGGGCGTTTGCTCACCACCGATCAAGGCGCGGCGGCGATGGTGTTGTATGAGGATCGGCAAGGTCGGCGCATGAGTTTCTACATCCGCCCGCCAGGCCCGGATAACGGTTTCCTGCCTCGGGGCAGCCGCAGCGCCGACGGCTTGCAAGCCGAGTATTGGTCGGGCGGCGGCTACAACTACGCGATGGTCAGCCCGGTAGATCAGCCGTCGCCGCTGCAGACGTTCTAGAACCCGACGTCCAGGATCACGTTATCCAGATAGGTGCCGCCCGGTGGCGTGGCCTGGTCGGTGTAGATCTTGGCGTTGTAGTTGAAGATCTGGCTACCGGTGCCCAGGCCATTACCGGGGTTGACGTCGGCCGTGCCACTGGCCCGTCGCGCCGCGCCCACACTGCCCCAGCGGGTGGTTCCGGCACTCACAAAAATGTCGTAGGCCAACAGGTTGGTCCCCGAAATCATCTGCCGTCGCCCTCCCGCGCTGACCGGGTGCTGGCCATCACTGAGGCCGACGGTATAGGCACTGCCCTTGGTGCAGTTGACGCTGGCCTGACCAGTCACGGTGGAAAAACCACTGACCACCGGCGCGCTGCCGAAGCTGATGGGGGGCGTGGTGATCTGGCAGTCGTTGGTCACCAGCATGCTGACGGTCAACGTGGCCGTATTGGTCCCAGTGTCGCGGCCCAGGCAGACGCCGATCAGGTTAATGCCCGAGCAATAGTTCCAGCTCCAGACAATGCTCAGGGTTTCGCTGTACAAGCCCGCTGCCACGTTGCTACCCGTGAGGCTGCCCAGGTACAGCGGCAGGGTCTTTGTACCGGGGCCAAACACCAGCCCATATGACTGAGCGATACCGCCACTGCCGCCAAAGTCGAACGCGGTGCCGCGTGTCATCGGATAGGTCGTGGTGTTGTTGGCATAGAGGGTATAGCGGATCACGTCGCCCGTCGGCCCAAGCATTCCGCCCTGGGTCGACCCCGTGACAGTAGCGATGAAGTGGTCGCCACTCCCCAGCACCGACAGCAACAGCGGTGCGCAGCTCAAGCCGGCGTTGGGGGTGGAACTGGGCTGCACCGTGGTGAGCACCGACATCGAACTCACCGAGCCAAAACTGGCCGGTGAGGTAGCAACCACACTGCATGCGGCGTGTACCTGCCCCGCCATCCCCAAGCTCGCCGCTACCAACAGACCCCACAGCCGTCCCTTGCCCCGCACACGCACACTCCTTAACTCATTGACACACCAGCGGACCGACCAGGGGCACCTGCTCCTGGGAAGTGTCCAGATCAAAGGTTGCCTGGCAGCTCTGCCCACTGCCGAGCGTGACCTGCAGGGTGTTATGCGCCGCCAGGTTTTCCAGGTAGACCAAACCGTCCCAGCCGACCACCGCCACCCCACCGCTTTGCTCATGACGTACCTGGCTGCCCAGGGGCAAGTCCTGATGCTGGGAATCCACCAACGTGATACTGGCCGCCACCACCCGGCGCACCGGAAATTCCAGCAAATAGCCACTGCCCCGACGTACCGCCACCCGCTGCTCAACGTTGGCAACTTGCACGTTGGTAGGCAGGTTCAAC
This sequence comes from Pseudomonas sp. PGPPP1, assembly GCF_002255865.1. Taxonomy (NCBI): domain Bacteria; kingdom Pseudomonadati; phylum Pseudomonadota; class Gammaproteobacteria; order Pseudomonadales; family Pseudomonadaceae; genus Pseudomonas; species Pseudomonas sp. PGPPP1. The sequence continues at coordinate 130,601 of NZ_NKIG01000013.1, forward strand.
GGGTCGATCTCATATTTGGCGCGGTAGTAGGCGCTGCTCCAGGGCACCAGCAAGTGTCCGTTGCGGTCCGTTTCGCCGACCACCTGGTTTTCGTAGCGCACAGGCACCCCGGCAAAACCGTCGGTACTCACCACGACAAAGGCATCGTTGACCTGGTTGGCGGTAAAGAACTGCTTGTCCATCCACACCAGCGAGCCGGCGGCATCGGCCCAACGGGTTTGCGCATCAGGGGTGCCATACACGCCGGCCTGCAACTGCACCGACTGTAAGCGCCAAGTCAGGTCAGCCTGGCGGTAGGTCGGGGCGTCGCCACTGGCATAGCCCAGGTTGAAACCTACACCGCCCGCCGCCGGGACCGCGCGACTGTAATTGACCCGCTGTTGCACCTGGCCGGTATTGCTGCGCTCGCTGCCCATGCTAAGGCTGCCGTAGACATCGAACGGAACGATCAATTGCCCCTGCACCGCCCAGTTGCTGTCACCCATCTCACGGTTGGCCGACAGGTAAAAGCTGGTGTTGCGCCACAGCGATTTGCTCCACGTCAGGTTGAGCAGGCGAGTGCGCGAATCATCCGCCGCCTGCACATCGAAATAGCCCACGCCCAGGCTGCCGAAGTCATTGAGGTTCAGGCTCAGCGTCACCTGTTCACTGCGCTTGCTGAGGCTGGCGTAAGGGGTGTCGATCAGGGTGAGGTCGGCGTATTGGTCACGGCGCTCAATCCGCTGATAGGACAGGCTGTAGCGCTGACTGCTGTACTGATACCCCAGGCTCAGTTGCTGCCCCGAACCGCCATCGAACTGGCTTTGACTCACTGCCGTATTCAATACGCCAAAATTGCCCAATCGCAGGTTGCCACCCACACCGCCGAGGGTCAGGTCATTCGACGCTTCGGCATGCCCTTCCACGGTCAACGCATCCGATAGCCCGTATCGAAACGTGCCGCTGGTCACTCCCGGCCCGTAGCCAAAATCGCGCACGGTGTAGTCACGACGCAAATTACCGGCCGACACCGAAAAATCCGTCAGGCCCTTTTGCAGCAACGTGCTGGTCACATAGAACGGTACCGTGGTCGAGACCTGCCGCCCAAGGGCATCAGTCGTCACCACCACCGCTTCGCCAGCACCGTTGATAAACGGTACGTTGGTCAGGGTGTAGGGCCCGGGCTGCAGGTCGGCGCTGCTGGATTTGTAGCCGTTGATAAACAGGTCGACCGACGACGGCACCGCGGCTTCCCCGGCGAACTGCGGCAAGGGGTAGGTCACCAAATCCGGGCGCACACCAAAATCGCGGGACACCTGCACCCCACCCAGGCGCACCGAACTGCTCCAGGGCAACGCGCCGCTGATCACATCGCCCGCTTCGTAGGTCAGCAAGCGCTCATCGTCAGAGAAACGCCAAGTGGTGTCGTAGCGTCGGTAGCCGTTGTTGAGGGTGCTGCCTTCGGTTTCACGGCCAATGGTGGTGCGGTATTGGCCGGTATTGGACAGCGTGCCCCAGGTATCGAACAGGCGTATTTCGTTGAAGATGCCCAGGTAGGTGCCACTGTCGTCGGTGTCGTTGAGGTAGGCATCGTAGTTGAGCAGCGCGCCAAAACTGGTCAGCGCTTGGCCACGCGGGTAGTTATTGCGATTGCCGATAAACTGCTCCGGCAACCACGCTGGGGGCACCGTGAGCACCAGGCGCTGGGCCTGGGTGTCGTAGTCGCTGTGCAGGCCCGGCAACTTGTCCAGGTCGACCTCGACGGGCAGGTCTCCCGGCAGTTTCATCCCGATCTCCTGCAACACGCTCGCCGGCAGAAACAAGCTCCCCGCTCGTTGACTGACGGCAACCACCCGGCCGGTATCCCGCTGGTTGACCACCAGTTCCAGGAACAACTGAGCATCGGCTACAGCCTCCATACTGCTGGGAGGGGGCGGCAACGGCGCAGCCATGCCCAGCGGGGCAAACACCAGGCCAGACACGCTTCCCGCGACCCACACCAACCGCCATAGACAACGAGCCTGATCCAGGCTCACCAAGGCTTTGTGTCCATCAATGGACATCTCCATCCGCTAAAACCAAGGGCTATTCCCTGCCCTGTTGCACGCCGCTATCGGCCCGGTGCAAGACTCTCCAGTTGTGTTGCGCCATTGATCCGCACCTGCAAGGGCTGGTCCACGGGTAAACCGTCCGGCACTTGCCAGCGCATGGTCGCGCCCGGCAGCACATAGCCCATCAGGCCGTCCACCAGCGGGCGTGACTGGCCGCCCTGCTTGAAGCTGGCATCGGTCAGGCGGGCATGCACTGCGCCCTGGTTACGCATCTCCACATAATTGTGGCCAGCAACGGTGACTTTCTTCCAGCTAAGGTCTGGTTTACCGGCGGTCTTGGGGTCACGGTCACGGGTGCCGTCGACCTTGCTCCAAAGGCCTGGACCATACGCGAACAACGGCACCGAATAGCGCATCTGAAAACGCACCGCTGCGGCGGTCTTGCCATCTGCCGGAGCCGCCACGGGCACTGCCGACGGGATCTCATCGATGATGATGCGGTATGCCAACTCCTGGCCTGGCGGCACCTCCTTCGTACGGGTCAGGCGAACCAATTGCTTCTGTCCCGGTTCGATCTTCGCCACCGGCGGGCTGCCGATCACATCACGCTGGCTCTGGTATTGCTCATCGAAGCCGTTCTGGCTCCACGCAAACACGCGAATCTGCAGGTTGGCGGTCTCGGTACCACGGTTCTCCAGCCACAACGCGCTGGCCTGTTGATCGGCCTCCAACACCGGATCAATCGGCCAGATCAACACCGAGCTGGCCGCCTGTGCCTGCCCCACCGCCAAACCCAGCAAACCGAAACAACCCGCTACCCACCACCGCCGGGAAGCTGAAAACATAGGTCCCACTCCTTATGCCAATCGCCTTACCACGTCAGCTGCACCTGCAGCGTGTCGCTGTACGTCCCCCCAGGCGTGTTGCCCGGTAACTGCACCCGGCCGTAAATCGGCAAGGTAATGTTGTTGGCGTTGCTGTAGACCACGCTGACGCTTTGGCTGATGCCAAGGCTTTGGCTGAACGCCGCATCGCGAAACAGCTGATAGGCCACCTTGGCCGTGCCGCTATTGAGCTGCATGCGCCGACCGCCGCTGTTATACAAACCGCCATCGACCGTCATACTCAACGCGACCCCTGGCGTGCATTGCAGAACCACCGAACTGGTCAGTGCCACCGACGCAGTACTGGTTGCCAATGCCGAATAGCTGCCAAAGGCCAGGCTTCCGTAATTGGTGCCGCCGCTGGCCACCAGGCAGCCGGGTGTAATCGTCGCGCTGACCTGGAACGATTGGCTGGTCACAGCCAGCAGCGACACCGGCATCCCCCAGCCGATGCACACCGCCAGCGCTGCCCAACGCACACGGTTCATGCTCGTTAGAACGTCAGCGTCACGTTTACCGTGTCGGTATAAGTACCGGCCGGCAGCCCTGCCTTACCGTTGGCCTTGCCATAGATATTCACCGCCTGAGCCACGCCGGTGCTGGGCGCGAGGTTGATCACCCCGCCGATCGCCAGCAAGGTCGAATGGCCACTGTCGGTATAGAGGTCGTAAGGGACGTAGTTGGCCACGCCGTCGTACAACGCACGCCCCCCACCGACGGATTTACCGTCGTTGGCGCCGGCCGATACCGTCAGCGTCGGCGATGTTCCCGCCGAGCAAAGAATGGACAATGCGCCGCCGCCGCCCCCCAGCACCTGGCCATCGGCTTCGGTGAACAGGCTATTGGCAGTACCGAAGTTCAACGCACCGAAGCTCATCCCACCGGTCGCCGCCGCGCCGTTGACCTGGCAACTACTGGTCAGTATCAGCGTCGCAGTCACTGTGCCGGCCACCGTGGCCGCCTGTGATCCTGACACCCACGCCAGTGCCAGTAATGGAAAAACTGCCTTGGATACAAGTGCATGCATGATATTCATCCTCATGGTTTACCAATCCAGAGTCACCGTCAGGGTGTCTGTGTAGATGCCGGCCGGTAAGGCCCTGGTATTCGCCACCACCGAGCCAAATACCGGGATCGGTACTTGGGCACCCTTGGTCACGACGAAATTGCGTTGCTGGCCGATGCTGTAGGTGCTGCGACCCAGCGGGTCAGCCGACAAACGATAGGGAATGGTCTGGCGACCGTTGCTAAGGCGCCGTGTGGTGCCGTCGCCGTTTACGCCACCATCGATGGTCACGGTGAAACTGCTGACCAGCGAGGGGTTGCAGGACACGGCCAACGGCGCCTTGTCACTGTCGGTGACGCCACTGGTCAGGCGGTTGTCCCAGGTGGGTCCATGACTGCCGAAATCGAGCAAGGCCGAGCCACTGTCCGGGGTCACCGGGGCGCTTTCGACGCCTTTGCTCACCTCGCAACTGGCCGTTATCACCAGGCGCGCGTGGATCTGCCCGGTGGCAGCCGTCGCCTGCGCATCATCCGCCAGCAGAAGCAGGCCACCCATGGCCACCAGGGCCAGGCAACGGCTCACCATGTGACCGTGACCTTGAGCAGGTCGGAATAACGACCGACGGCGGGAATGTCCTTGAGCGGTTCTATACGACCGTAGAGGGGCAAGTCGACACTGCCGGAATCCGGTACACGACCGCTGAGCGGTACATCCACCGGCAGCGGAATACGCCGTGCAGCATCGGCGTAGATACGATAGGGAATGGGTTTGCTCGAAGGAACGGCGGCGCTCAGGTAACGCACTTCACCGGTGCCACCATGCAGTCCGCCGTCGACACGCATCTGGTAAGGCGTGTCGGGGTTGCACTCCAGGCGTGGCTGGCGCTGGCTGATCAAAGCCGCACTCAGGGGCCCGGCCGGGTCATCCAGACGCGGGCCGCTACCGAAATCCAATACGCCAAGTTGCTCGATACCCGCCTCGCGGGTCATGCCCACCAACTGGCAGCCCCGCTGCACGTCAATACGCACCTCAACTTGCAGTTGTGCGCCGTAAGCCGTGTTGCAGAGCATCGCGCTCATGACTATCCCTACTGCTCGTCCCTTCACAGCCCCAAATCCTTGTACAGGGGTGACTACGTTGTAAGAGGTTAGTCAGTCAGCGGGAATCTGCCAGTGTTCGGGGAAATGCACCGACGGCATGCCTTTTCGAGATAGCTGGGCGCGCCCTTCTCTATTGGTCAAATCGCGATGAGCGCCCTAAAGTGAGCGACCACTGAAATGCAGAGTGATTTGCCTTGGCCGCGCGTTCCCTGATCCGTCGTTTGTTCGCAAAAAAAACCGACACACTCGACGCCTCGCCCATTCCAGCTTTTTTTCAGAAAAAAGCCGCGCAGCAGGGCTACACCCTCAGCGTCGGCCAGACCTCGGCTATCAATGCCCTGGCCCGCGAAACCCAGCGCCTGCTCGCCGGCCAGCCCGCGCGCAGCCTGTATCTGCACGGGCCAGTGGGACGTGGCAAAAGCTGGCTGCTGGATGGTTTTTTCCAGGCGTTGCCTCTGCCAGAAAAACAACGCGTGCACTTCCACGATTTTTTCGCCCGACTGCACCAGGGCATGTTCCGCCATCGCCAACAATCCGACGCTCTCGCCGTCACCCTGGATGAGCTACTGGCAGGTTGCCGGGTGCTGTGTTTTGACGAGTTCCACGTCCATGACATCGGCGATGCGATGCTCATTACACGCCTGTTCAAGGCGCTGTTCGAACGCGGCGTACTGGTGCTGGTGACCTCCAACTACCCACCCGAAGGGCTGCTGCCCAATCCCCTGTACCACGAACGTTTCAAGCCGGTGATCGACCTGATTGCTGCGCGCATGGACGTGCTGGAGGTCAGCTCGCCGCAAGACTTTCGCAGCCTGCCCCAGGCCCAGAGCACGCAACGTTTCACCACTGGCAAATACGTGTGGCCGGGCACCGCCAGCCAGCGTGAAACACTTGGCCTCCCTGCTGCCGATTGCCCGGCGCAGCCCCTGGCGGTCGGCAACCGCCAATTACGCTGCCGCCGCGAGCAAGGTCGCTCCATCGCCTTCACGTTCAACGACCTGTGCGAGCAACTGACGGCGGTGATGGACTATCTGCTGTTGTGCCAGGACTTCGACCACTGGATCATCGACGGCCTGCCCCACCTGGCGGAGTGCCCGATTGCCGTGCAGCAACGCTTTATCAACCTGGTGGACGTGCTCTACGACAAGGACAAGCACCTGACCCTGATCGGCGAGCAGCCGCTTGAACACGCGTTGCATGGCCAGGCCATCGACCTTGCCCGCACCGCCAGCCGCCTGGGTCAATTACAACAAGCCAACCCGCAGGCCGCCCCGGTATCATGAGCGCCATTCACGCCCCATTGCCCTGAGATCGCGTTGTTCATGCATACCCTCGCCCAACTCAAAGCCGGCCAACTGGCTGGCATCACGCGCCTGGACCTGTCCTGCGGGCTGACCGAATTCCCCCGGGAAATCTTCGAACTGGCCGACTCCCTGGAAATCCTCAACCTCAGCGGCAACGCCCTGAGCAGCCTGCCCGATGACCTGCACCGCCTGCCCCATCTGCGTGTGCTGTTTTGCTCGGACAACGCCTTTACCACGTTGCCGGAATGCCTGGGCCAATGCGCCAAGCTGAGCATGATCGGCTTCAAGGCCAACCAGATCAGCCTTGTACCCGCTGCCGCGCTGCCGCCTCTGCTGCGTTGGTTGATCCTCACCGACAACCAGATCAGCCAATTGCCCGATGAGCTGGGCGCGCGACCTTTGCTGCAAAAGCTCATGCTCGCCGGCAATCATCTGGCGCAATTGCCGCAAAGCCTGGCCAACTGCCATAACCTCGAACTGCTGCGCATCGCGTCCAACCGTTTCACCCAACTGCCGCAATGGCTGCTGGCGCTGCCAAGCCTGACCTGGCTGGCCTACGCCGGTAATCCAGTGGAAATGGCGGTTGAAGTTCAGGCTGACGATGCGACGCCGAACATCCCATGGGCCGAGCTGGACCTGGCCGAAGTGCTGGGCGAAGGTGCCTCTGGGGTCATCCGCAAGGCCTTGTGGAAAGCCTCGGGCAAGCCCGTGGCGGTGAAACTCTACAAGGGCACCATCACCAGCGACGGCTCGCCGCTGCACGAAATGCAGGCGTGCATTGCCGCCGGGCTGCATCCCAACTTGATCAAGGTGGAAGGCCGCGTGGTCGGCCATCCGGATGACCAAGCCGCTCTGGTGATGGACCTGATCGACCCGAGCTACCGCAACCTCGCCGCCCTGCCGAGCCTGGCCTCATGCACCCGCGATATTTATACGCCCGACACCCGTTTCAGCATCGAAGTGGCGTTGCATATGGCCCGGGGGATCGCCTCGGTAGCGGCGCACCTGCACCGGCACGGCATCACCCATGGCGACCTGTATGGCCACAATATCCTGTGGAATGAAGCGGGCGACTGCCTGCTGGGGGACTTTGGCGCGGCGTCGTTCCATGCCACGGCGGACACCTTGGAAACCCGCGCGCTGCAACGCATTGAAGTGCGGGCGTTCGGGGTGTTGTTGGGGGAGTTGTTGGAGCGGGTTGAAGCGGGGGTGAGTGGGGAGCTGCTGGCGTTAAGAGACAGATGCTGTCAGCCGGATGTATTGGCGCGGCCTGGTTTCGAGGAAATTGAAGCGTTGCTGCAGTCTGCCTGAATAAACCCAATCGAAATGTGGGAGCTGGCTTGCCTGCGATAGCGGTCTATCAGTCACAGATGTGAAAGCTGACACTCCGCTATCGCAGGCAAGCCAGCTCCCACACTGGTCAAGCATTGACTCCAGTTGCTTAGCCAGCCAGCCCGACGAACATATCCTGCACGTCATCGTGGTTGTCCAAACCTTCCAGGAAGGCCTCAACCTCAGCCATCTGCTCATCGGTCAACCCGCTTACCGGGTTCTTCGCGATGTAGCCCAGCTTGGCCGACAGCACGGTAAAACCCTGCTCCGGCAACGCCTTCTGCACGGCATCCAGGTCGGTGGTCTCGGTGATGAACAAGGTGCTGCCTTCTTCTTCGCCGTCTTCGAAATCCTGGGCACCGGCTTCGATAGCGGCCATTTCCGGGTCAGCGTCCGGGGTGTCCGGCGAGGCTTCGATCAGGCCAACGTGGTTGAAGTCCCAGGACACGGAGCCGGAAGCCCCCAGTTGCCCTTTGCGGAACGCCACGCGGATTTCCGCCACGGTACGGTTGATGTTGTCGGTCACGCACTCGACGATCAACGGCACCTGGTGCGGGGCGAACCCTTCGTAGGTCACACGGTGGTACTGCACGGTTTCACCCAGCAGGCCTGCACCTTTCTTGATGGCGCGTTCCAGGGTTTCCTTGGGCATCGAGGCCTTTTTGGCCTGCTCCACCACCAGACGCAGGTGGGCGTTGGTCGCGGTGTCGGCACCGTTGCGCGCGGCGATGGTGATTTCTTTCACCAGCTTGCCGAAGATCTTGCCCTTGGCATTGGATGCCGCTTCTTTATGTTTGACTTTCCACTGTGCGCCCATGACTCACTCTCTTTTCGTCCATCGCGCCCAAACGTCTACTGGCCGGCGCTTTGGGGGCAGAGTTTATAGCGCAAAAACCCTTCGTTCCACCAAAAAACCATCAAGGCACCCACTCGAAAAACGCCTGGATCAGGCGCAATGAGCGGCGGCGCTCCATGCAGCCGAGCATGTGCCGGTTGACCAGCCCGTCGCCCTGCAAGGGGATGGCCTTGACTCGCGGGTCCGGGCTGACCTCCATCGACGACACCACCCCAACCCCCAACTCAGCGGCAACCGCCTCGGTGACCGCCTCGCGGCTGTCCAACTCCAGCAGCACCTTGGGCTGCACACCGGCAGCCTGGCAGGCGTCATCGAAGGTGCGCCGGGTGATGGAACTGGGTTCGCGCAGCACCATGATCACTTCGTTCAATTGCGCGAGGTCGATGCCCCCGGACTGCGCCGCCCATGGATGATTGGCCGGCACCAAGGCGCAGATTCGCGATTCGCTCAAGGGCTGCAGATGCAGGCCACTGCGCGGTTCCACCTCGGTGAGCACCGCCACGTCCGCGTGCTCGGACAGCAGCGCCGCCAGGGTTTCCTGGGCATTGCCCAAACGCAGGTTGACGGTGATGCCTGGGTAGCGCGCCCGCAGACTGGCGATCATCGGCATCACCAGGTGCGGGCCGTCCGCCGCCACTTCCAGACGCCCGGTCAGTAATTGACGATTGGCCTCCAGCAGGGTCTGCGCTTCGTCCACCAGGCCAAAGATGGCCCGGGTAATCGCCGCCAGTCGTGCGCCCTCCTCGGTCAACTCCACGCGCCTGGCGGTGCGGCGCAGCAACGGGATCTGGTAGTGCTCCTCGAGGGCTTTGATATGCCCGGTCACCGCAGGTTGGCTGATAAACAGCCGCGCCGCCGCACGGGTAAAACTGCCCTCGCGGGCCACGGCATCGAATGCACGCAGTTGGAACAGGTTCATAGCTATCGGCCTCACTGATAGCTCGCATAACAACAAACAATTTGATTGATGACAAGCCAAACTGCAATTTAGGCGCCGTAGATTCAGCCAAAGCTTTGCGAGGATTTGTGATGACCACCGCTGCGCCCATCCTGCTCACTCCCGGCCCCCTGACCACCTCCGCCCGTACCCGCCAGGCGATGATGGTGGACTGGGGTTCATGGGACGAGCGCTTCAACCAGCTCACCGCCAGCGTCTGCGAGCAATTGCTGGCAATCATCGACGGCGCCGACAGCCACGATTGCGTGCCGTTGCAGGGCAGCGGCACCTTCGCCGTCGAGGCCGCCATCGGTACGCTGGTGCCGCGCAATGGCAAGGTTCTGGTACTGATCAACGGCGCCTACGGCAAACGCCTGGCGAACATCTGCCACGTGCTGGGACGTGAGTTCAGTACCTTCGAAACCGCCGAAGACGAACCCACCACCGCAGCCGACGTGGACCGCCTGCTGCACGCCGACAAGGCCATCACCCACGTCGCGTTGATCCACTGCGAAACCAGCACCGGCATCCTCAACCCGCTGGCCGAGATCGCCCAAGTCGTGAAACGCCACGGCAAGTACCTGATCATCGACGCCATGAGTTCCTTCGGCGCACTGCCGATCGATGCCCGTGCCGTGCCGTTCGACGCGCTCATTGCCGCTTCGGGCAAGTGCCTGGAAGGCGTGCCAGGCATGGGTTTTGTGTTCGCCGACAAACAGGCGCTGGCCGCCGCCCAAGGCAACTGCCACTCGCTGGCGATGGACCTGTTCGACCAGCACGCCTACATGACCAAGACCGGCCAGTGGCGTTTCACCCCGCCGACGCACGTGGTCGCAGCCCTGCACGAAGCGCTGCTGCAATACACTGAAGAAGGCGGCTTGCCCGCGCGTCATCAACGTTATGCGCGTAACTGTCAGGCGCTGCTGGACGGTATGGCCGAACTGGGCCTGCGCAGCTTCCTGCCCGAAGCGATCCAGGCGCCGATCATCGTCACGTTCCACGCGCCACAGGACCCGCGCTACCAGTTCAAGGCGTTCTACGAACGGGTCAAGGCCAAGGGTTTTATCTTGTATCCGGGCAAATTGACCCAAGTGGACACCTTCCGCGTGGGCTGCATCGGCCACGTCGATGCCACCGACATGCACGCCGCCGTCACCGCCATTGCACACGCCTTGCAGGCCATGGGCATCACCCTTTCTTCTTCTGGAGCACACGCATGAACTATCAAAAACCCAACACCCTGCAAGCGGTGATCCTCGACTGGGCCGGCACCGTGGTCGACTTCGGCTCCTTCGCCCCCACGCAGATTTTTGTCGAGGCGTTTGCCGAGTTCGACGTACAGGTGTCCATCGACGAAGCCCGTGGCCCGATGGGCATGGGCAAGTGGGACCATATCCGCACCCTCTGCGACCAGCCGCAGGTTGCTGAACGCTACCGCAAGGCCTTGGGCCGTACGCCGACGGATGATGACGTGACCGCGATCTACCAGCGCTTCATGCCACTGCAAATCGAGAAGATCGCCGAGCACTCGGCCCTGATTCCCGGCGCCCTCGACACTATTACGCGGCTGCGCCTGAACGGGATCAAGATCGGTTCCTGCTCCGGTTACCCCAAGCAAGTCATGGACAAAGTGGTCGCCCTGGCCGCCACCAACGGCTATATCGCCGACCATGTAGTGGCCACCGACGAGGTGCCCAACGGTCGCCCTTGGCCGGCCCAGGCCCTGGCCAACGTGATTGCCTTGGGCATTGATGATGTGGCGGCCTGCGTGAAGGTCGACGACACCGTGCCGGGCATCCTCGAAGGTCGCCGCGCGGGGATGTGGACCGTGGCGTTGACCTGCTCCGGCAACGCGCTGGGCCTGACCTACGAGCAGTTCCGCACCCTGGACGCCGCGACCTTGGCGAGCGAACGCACGCGCATCGAAACGATGTTCGAAGGTTCACGCCCGCACTACCTGATCGACACCATCAACGAGCTGCCGGCGGTGATCGCCGATATCAACCTGCGCCTGGCCCGCGGTGAAATGCCGCAAAGCCACTGATAGAGGTCAAGACAACGGCATTGCGCCAGGCAAAGCGCTCAAAACCGGCATACAGTTAAAGGACTCCGTCGCCAAAGAACGGAGGTTTGACCTGATGAGTGAGGAACACAGCGATGCCGTGGAAAAACTCCGATACGCGTTACAGCACCATGTCGATTGCGTTGCACTGGTTGATGGTGGTGCTGCTGGCGGTGGTCTACGCCTGCATTGAGTTACGCGGGCAGTTCCCCAAAGGCAGTGGTGGGCGAACGTTGATCGTCGAAATGCACTTCATGTTCGGCCTCACCGTGTTTGTACTGGTATGGCTGCGCCTGTTTGCGCGCAGCCTGGGAATGGCACCGAAGATCGTGCCCGCACCGCCGCAATGGCAAAGCCTGTTGGCAACCGTGATGCATTTTGCGTTGTACGCGTTGATGATCGGCATGCCGATTGCCGGCTGGCTGATCGTCAGTGCCGAGGGGCATTCGGTGATGTTCTACGGCATCGAGTTGCCGCCATTGATCGCCGAAAACAAGGCGCTGGCCAAGGAAATAGAAGGCTGGCACGTGCTGTTCGGCAAGGTCGGTTACTGGCTGATTGGGCTGCACGCGTTGGCGGGGATCTATCACCACTACATCCTGCGCGATAACACCGCGTTGCGGATGATGCCGGGTAAGCGCGCTAACTATTAAACCCTCGAAGGCCTTGCAGGCCGCCGGTATGAATGAAGATCAGGCGGGTGCCGGGGCGAAAGCGCCCGGCCTCGACCTGCTGCTTCAATGCCAACAGCGCTTTGCCGGTGTAGAGCGGCTCCAGTGGCAAGCCGCACGCTTGCTCCGTGGTTTGAATAAACTCGAGCAACACCGGGTCGACCTTGGCGAAACCGCCTCGGCTAGCGTCGAACAGCTCGTACTCACCCTGCACGATAGCCTGCACGTTCTGCGCGATACCGTGGCCATCCGGCACCGCCATGGCGCCGTAAACCGGGTGCGCCCCCGCCTCCGCCAACACCAGCCCCGCCAGTGTGGTCCCCGAACCTGCCGCCAGCCACCACGCGTCGTAATCGTCCCAGCCCAACGTGTGCAACTGCGCGCGCGCCTGTTCGAGCAGCACGCCGCAACCGACCGCACCGGCAAGCCCGCCACCCCCTTCGGGCACTGGATGAAGATGCGGATAGTGCTCGCGCCACGGTTGCCAGAAATCCGGCTCATGCCGCGCACGATAGCCGCCATAGCCTAGCCAATGCAGTTGCATGCCAAAGGCCTTCAGGTCGTGGATGGTGGCGTTTTCTTGAGGGTTGCCGCGCAACAGGCCGACGGTGGGAAAACCAAAGCGTTTCCCCGCTGCCGCCAACGCATGCAGGTGATTGGAATACGCACCGCCCAGGCTGATGATGCCGTGGGCGCAGTGCGCTTGGGCCAAGTGCCCGGTGAGCTTGAACCACTTGTTGCCGCTGATCAGCGGGTCGATACAGTCCAGCCGTAACACGGCCAACTCCACACCTTGCAGCCAATCGAGCTGCAAGGGTTCAAGCGGGGCATTGGGAAGCCAATCGAAGGGGCCCATCGAAGTGCATCTGCGTCAAAAAAAGAGGCGGTAGTCTATCACCGCCCCTCCTTTGGCCTTACAGCTCGGCAGCGAGGCGTGAGCCCTGGTTGATAGCGCGCTTGGCATCCAACTCGGCCGCCACGTCAGCGCCGCCGATCAAGTGCACGTTCTGGCCTGCCGCGACCAGGCCGTCCTGCAGCTCGCGCAGCGGGTCCTGGCCGGCGCAAATGACGATGTTGTCCACCGCCAACACCTGCGGCTCGCCGTCGGCACCAATACGGATATGAAGGCCTTCATCGTCGATTTTCAGGTACTCGACGCTGTTGAGCATCTGCACGTGTTTATTCTTCAAGCCGGTTCGATGAATCCAGCCGGTGGTCTTGCCCAGGCCGTCGCCGACCTTGGAGGTTTTACGTTGCAGCAGGAACACATCACGTGCCGGGGCGTGAGGCTCAGGCTTGATACCGGCCACGCCGCCACGGGCTTGCAGTTGGGTGTCGATGCCCCACTCTTTCCAGAACGCTTCGCGGTCCAGGCTGGTAGACACGCCTTGGTGCACGAGGAATTCCGACACGTCGAAACCAATACCGCCCGCACCGATCACTGCCACGCGCTTGCCAACCGGTTTGCGTTCCAGGATCACGTCCAAGTAGCTCAGCACCTTGGCATTCTCGATGCCGGGAATCGCCGGCGTGCGCGGTGCAATGCCGGTGGCCAGGATGATCTCGTCATAGCCGCCCGCCTTGAGTTGCTCGACATCCACGCGGGTGTTGAGGCACAGCTCAACGTGGGTGGTCTGCAACTTGCGCTTGAAGTAGCGCAGGGTTTCGAAGAACTCTTCCTTGCCCGGTACGCGCTTGGCGACATTGAACTGGCCGCCGATCTCGCTGGCAGAGTCGAACAGGGTCACTTGATGGCCACGTTCAGCCGCGACCGTGGCAGCGGCGAGGCCAGCAGGGCCGGCGCCGACCACTGCGATTTTCTTGATCTGCTTCACCGGCAAGTAATTCAGCTCAGTCTCATAACACGCCCGCGGGTTGACCAGGCAGGTGGTCAGCTTGCCGCCAAAGGTGTGGTCCAGGCAGGCCTGGTTGCAACCGATGCAGGTGTTGATTTCATCCGCACGCCCGGCCGCCGCCTTGTTGACGAACTCCGGGTCGGCAAGAAACGGCCGTGCCATCGAGACCATGTCCGCGTCGCCTTCGGCCAGGATTTGCTCGGCCACTTCCGGGGTGTTGATACGGTTGGTGGTGATCAGCGGAATCTGCACGGCGCCGCGCAGCTTGGCAGTGACTTTGCTGAACGCACCGCGCGGTACTTTGGTGGCGATGGTCGGGATTCGCGCTTCGTGCCAGCCGATGCCGGTGTTGATGATGGTCGCACCGGCGTTCTCGATGGCCTTGGCCAACTGCACGATTTCTTCCCAGGTGCTGCCACCTTCCACCAGGTCGAGCATCGACAGGCGGAAAATAATAATGAAGTTTGGGCCTACCGCGTCCCGCACCCGACGCACGATTTCCACTGCCAGACGCATGCGGTTTTCATAGCTGCCGCCCCAGCGGTCGGTGCGATGGTTGGTGTGCGCGGCAAGGAACTGGTTGATGAAGTAGCCTTCGGAACCCATGATTTCCACGCCGTCATACTCGGCGACCTGGGCCAGCAGCGAGCACGTGACAAAGTCCTGGATCTGCTTCTCGATACCCTCTTCGTCCAGCTCCTTGGGCTTGAACGGGTTGATCGGCGCCTGGGTCGCGCTCGGTGCAACCTGCTTGGGGCTGTAGGCATAACGGCCGGCGTGGAGGATCTGCATGCAGATCTTGCCGCCCGCTGCGTGCACCGCCTGGGTGACGATCTTGTGCTTTTGCGCTTCTTCGTCGGTGGTCAGCTTGGCCGCCCCCGCGTACACGCCGCCTTCATCGTTTGGACCAATGCCGCCGGTGACCATCAGGCCCACGCCGCCACGGGCACGTTCGGCAAAATAGGCCGCCATGCGCTCGAAACCACCGGGCTTTTCTTCCAGGCCAGTGTGCATCGAGCCCATCAGGGTGCGGTTGCGCAAGGTGGTAAAACCCAGGTCCAACGGGGCCAGCAGATGCGGGTAGGCAGCAGCGGTCATGGTCAAGCTCCACAACAGATCATCACGGGACGTGGCAGGCTCGAATGGCCCGCCATCGGTTTATGTCCCACAGACTAAGAGGCAGTGGACGACGGCTCAATGACCGAAACTGACAAGTTATTGATCCAAATGCACAGCGCCCCTTGGCAATCCGTTGCGCGGGCCCTACCCTAGTCGGCGAACCCTGCACACGGTCTGTTGTCTGTTGCCCCATGCGTAAACTTCTAGCTTTTACCGTCTCCCTGGCCTTGGTTGCCGCCATCGCCGCGTATCTGGTCTGGACCCAGGAGCGCCCCGTGGCGCATTACCTGTCGGACCTGCGGATCACCCTCGCCGTGAACGAAGGCCTGCCGGCCGATCGCGGCAACTTGCTGGGCATCCAGCCGGAGCTGTTCCCGGCGGATTACCAGAGCCTGGAGCGCCTGCACCTGAAACTCGCGGCCTACCTGCAAAAGGCCCGCGACCAGGGGTTGATCAACGACAAGACCATCGTGGTGCTGCCCGAGCACATCGGCACCTGGCTGATGCTCAAGGGCGAAAAGAATGAGGTGTACCAGGCGTTGCATGCAAAGGACGCGATGAACTGGTTGTCCGTCAGCAATCCACTGCAGTTTGCCCGCGCCTGGATCAGCGCGACCGGCGACAACCGCACCGATGACGCCTACCTGCGCATGAAGGCTTCCGGCATGGCCCGCGACTACCAGGCGCTGTTTGGCGGCCTGGCCAAGGAGTTTGGCGTCACCCTGGTGGCCGGCTCCATCGCCCTGCCCAATCCAAGTGTGAGCCAGGGACAATTGCAGGTCGGCCATGGCGCTTTGTTCAATGCCAGCCTGGTGTTCAACGCCGACGGCTTGCCCGTGGGCCAGCCCCAGCGCCAGCTCTACCCGATCTACGATGAGCGCGGGTTTATCGCACCCGGCGACGAAAACGTCGTGAGCGTGGTCGACACCCCGGCTGGGCGCTTGGGCGTGCTGGTTGGCAGTGACAGTTGGTACCCCGACAACTACCGCAAGCTCAACGAGCAAGGCGCGCAATTGATTGCGGTGCCGGCGTTCGTACTCGGTCGCGACACTTGGGACCGGCCTTGGCGCGGCTTCAAAAGCGTATCCACGCCGCCAGAAATCAGCCTCAGGCCCGAAGAACTCAGTGAGGGCGAAGCGTGGCGTCGCCTGACCTTGATCAGCCAACAACCCATCAGCCAAGCCGCTGCGGGCATGAGTGTGTTCCTGCGTGGGCAGTTCTGGGACCTGGGCACCGCCGGGCACAGCTTCCTCAGCAGCAACGGGCAGATCAGCGCCGACGACGGTGCCCGTGGCGCGCGCCTGTTGAATGTGTGGTTGTGAAGCCGGTACGGCTGGGGGACCTGTCGGTGGGCTTCGTGCACACCCTGGCCGATGCCATTCAAAGCCACGGCCTGGATCCGCAACCGCTGCTGCTGCAATACGGCCTTGATCCAGCGCGCCTCGCCGAGGCCGGGGCACGCTTGTCGATCCCGCGCTACATGCGTTTGGGCCATGCGGGCATCCAACTCACCGGCAACCCCGGCCTGGGCCTGCGCATGGGCCAGCTCAGTCGTTTGAGCCAGGCGGGGCTTGCGGGTGTCACCGCCGCGCAAGCCCCCAATGTCCGCGAGGCCGCGCGCGCCCTCACTCGCTTCGAAGCGCTGTACGGCTCCAATTATCGCGGGCAATCGAGCTTTCATGAAGATGCCGAAGGCGCCTGGCTGCGGTTCTATTCCATCAGCCCGTACAACGCCTACAACCGCTTTGTGGTGGACTCGATCATCGCCGGCTGGCTGTTTCAGTTGTCGGCGTTGGTGCAGCAGCCGGTGCAGGCGCAACGTATCGAAATCGAGTTCGAAGCACCCGACTACAGCGAGCAGTACAGCGTGTTGGGGGACGGTCACCTTCTGTTCGGCGCCGAGTCCAATCAACTGCGTCTGAACCAGCACGCCCTGGCATTGCGCAACCCACAGCATTGTCCCAGTACCTGGCACCTGTTGTTGCAGCTGTGTGAACGGGAATTGGAGCAGTTGACGCGCACCCGCAGCCTGCGCGAGCGCATTACCCGGTTGCTCGGGCCGATGCTCAATGGTGGCCGGGAACCCGACCTGGAAGAAGTGGCGGCACGCTTGAAGCTGCCTACCTGGACACTGCGCCGCAAACTGGCCGAAGAAGGCACTCAGTTCCGCGCGATTCTCAACGATACCCGCCGCGATCTGGCCATGACCTACATTCGCGATACGGAACTGGCATTCGGCGAAATCGCCTACCTGCTTGGTTTTGCCTCAGCCCAAGCGTTTCAACGGGCGTTCAGGCGGTGGAACAACCAGACCCCAGGGGAATTTCGCCGCAGTCAGCGGCATTCCGCCTGAAGTCGGTCTTACAGCTCGGTTGCGTCGTCTGCCGGTTCCAGCGGGTCCAGCTCAATCGCGTGGTACTCGAGCAGTTCTTCCTGGTAATCGTCCATGCTGGACTCCTTCTTGAATTAAAAGCGGCTGCAGATAAGTGACCTGCATCACCAGCCTAAAGTGCCGTCATGACGAAAAAATGTCGACGCCATGACGTTCCTGCGCTTCAGGATTAAACGTAGCAGCGTTGCAGGAATTTAGCACCTGGGTTTTCACCAACTATTGCAATCATTGCAATTGCAATCAAATACATTTCTCCAGTAGGGTATGGGTATTCGCCATCAGGGGACTCGACCCATGCCCGCCTCTACCGCCCACGCGGCACAACTCTGCCTCGACGCTCTGGACACTGCCGGCCAATCCTGCCATTCGCCGTTGTACACCGTGATGACCATGGCCAATACGCTGGAACTCAGCCGTCAGGCGTGGGTGATTCGGGGCCAGACACGCTCTCGGCGCCTGGGCAACTGGCCCACGTGGTTTGCACGCAATACTTCGGAAAAGCCAATGCTGTACCTGCACAGCGCGGCATCGTCGGCGCAGTTATGTGCCCTGTCGGAGGCTACGGCGCTGCGCGGCATTTTGTGCAACGACATCGAGAACCACCCGTCCCCCTGGCCCAAGGGCGCACAGCCGTCCTTGCCTCTTTGGCTGACCACCCACCCACGCTGTACGCCGTACGACCCATCCTGCGGTGAAGAAGCCCGAGCGATTGTGCTGGCCGGGTTGCGCAACTTGTATGTCGAGGGCCAGCCGGGGTTTTACTACCTGGCGCTGCATGATCACGAGCGCGCAATGCCATTGGATGAAAGGGACCGTGAGGCGGCACTCCAGGGTATGTACCCCCTCCAGCGCCGGCCAAATGGTGATGTTCGATTGCTCGGCGCGGGGCAGGCCCTTGAGGAGGTCATCCAGGCAGCGCAATTGCTGGAGCAGGATTGGGGAGTGACTTCGCAAGTGTGGAGCTGCCCCAGCTACACCCGATTAGCGCGCGAGGCAGCCGTCGCTGAGCGTTGGAATCGCCTGCATCCCACGGCCACCAAGCGTAGCTGCCACTTGCGCGAATGCCTTATGGGAAGCGAGGCACCCGTGATTGCCGTCACCGGTTATCCGCAGCCGATCGTCGATCAACTGGCGGGGTACGTCGACGCAAGGTTTGTCGCGCTGGGACATGCGCCGAGCCGGTATTGGGTTGTGGTGTCGGCGCTAAGGGCGCTGGTGGAGAAAGAGCGCCTGGATTGGCGACAGGTTGAGATAGCGATGAATCGTTATGCACTGGAATGCGATTAACTGTGGGAGCTGGCTTGCCTGCTCCCACAAGGGTTTTCGATTGCTCGTTAGATTCTGCGACGGCCACGGGTCTGCACACCCGCCTCCACCGCCATCCCCGCCGCTCGCTTCAACACATCGGCAAACCCTTGGCGCTGCTCTGGCTCGATTTGCGACAGGAACAACTCATCCACTGTGCTCTCGTAGATCTTCCACATCTCTTTACGTAATACCCGCCCGGCATCCGTGATGGTGGCAAACGCCGCACGGCCATCGCCGTCGGAACGCGAACGTACCACCAGGCCGTCCTTTTCCAGGCGGTCGACCAAGCGTGTCAGGTTGTAGCGCTCGATAGCCAGTACATCGGCCAGTTCGTGCATGCGGCGGGTGCCGTCGGGGCCGCTTTCCAGGCCCCACAACGCGTCATACCAGGCATAGGGCGGCAAGCCGGCATCGGCCAGGCGCCGTTCGATTTCACGGATGACCGTCCTGTGGGCCCTGACAAAACGGAACCATACATCAGGCTCTTTCGACGACATGCAACACCATCCGGGGAATTTCAAGAAGGTTGCAATAGTAGCTCATCCCGCGCTAGATTCGATCATGTAGTTGCAATTGCAATTACTTTGACGGCACTCCCACAAGGAGCCCGCCACTTGAAACCCGCCTACCCTGGAGCCTCACATGACCCCGAATAACGCAGTCAGACGCGACGACGATCCACAGGAAACCCGCGAGTGGTTGGAGTCCATCGAATCGGTGCTGTCCACCGAAGGCCGCCCGCGCGCTCATTACCTGATCGATCAGTTGCTGGATTTCGACGTGGCGCGGCATGGCGACTTCTACGGGCGGGTCACCACCCCCTACGTCAACACCATCCCGGTGGACCGCCAACTGCCCTACCCCGGCAACCTGGCCATAGAACGCCGCACTAATGCCTACATCCGCTGGAACGCCATGGCGATGGTACTGCGTGCAGGCAAACACTCAGGTGTGGGTGGGCACATCGCGACCTATGCGTCAGCCGCCGTGCTGTATGACGTAGGTTTCGACCATTTCTTCCGTGGGCGTACCGACAGCTTCGACGGCGACCTGGTGTACATCCAGGGCCACTCCTCCCCAGGCATCTACGGGCGCGCCTACCTGGAAGGCCGCATCAGCGAAGCGCAGTTGGATAACTTTCGCCGCGAAGCCGGTGGCGAAGGCATTTCCTCCTACCCGCACCCACGGCTGATGCCGGACTTCTGGCAATTCCCCACCGTGTCCATGGGCCTCGGCCCGATCACAGCCGCTTACCAGGCGCGCTTCATGCGTTACCTGGAATTTCGTGACCTCAAGCAACACCAGGGCCGCAAAGTGTGGGCCTTCCTCGGTGATGGCGAAATGGACCAGCCGGAATCCCTGGCCGCCATCTCCCTGGCCGGGCGCGAGAAACTCGACAACCTGATCTTCGTGGTCAACTGCAACCTGCAACGCCTGGACGGCCCGGTGCGCGGCAATGCCAAGGTGATCCAAGAGTTCGAAAGCCTGTACCGCGCTGCTGGCTGGAACGTGATCAAGGTGATCTGGGGCGGTGGTTGGGATGCCCTGCTGGAAAGGGACAGGAGCGGCCTATTGCGCCAGCGCATGATGGAGTGCGTGGACGGCGACTATCAAAATTACAAATCCCAGAACGGCGCCTACGTGCGCGAACACTTCTTCGGTAAATACCCGGAGTTGCTTGCGCTGGTTGCGGATATGTCCGACGACGATATCTGGAAACTCTCACGGGGCGGGCATGATCCGGACAAGGTCTACAACGCCTACGCTGCCGCTGTGCGCCACACCGGCCAACCGACGGTGATCCTGGCAAAGACCGTCAAGGGTTTCGGCATGGGCGAAGCCGGCGAAGGCCAAAACATCAATCACCAACTGAAAAAGATGGGTGCCGACGCGGTGAAAGCCTTCCGCGACCGTTTCGACTTGGAAGTGGCGGATGAACAGCTCGCCGACATCCCGTACATCAAGCCCGCCGCCGACAGCGAGGAAGCCCGCTACTTTGCTGCGCGCCGTCAAGCCTTGGGCGGTTATGTACCCGCGCGCCACAGTGCCGTCGAGTCGCTGCAGATCCCCGAACTGAGCGCATTCGCCACCCAGCTCAAGGACACCGGCGACCGCGCGATCTCCACCACCATGGCTTTTGTGCGCATCCTCGGCACCCTGCTCAAGGACCCGCACCTGGGCAAACTGATCGTGCCTATCGTGCCAGACGAATCGCGCACCTTTGGGATGGAAAGCCTGTTCCGTCAGATCGGCATACACTCCGCCGTCGGCCAGCTCTATACCCCACAGGACGCCGGGCAATTGAGCTACTACAAGGAGAGCAAAGACGGACAGATCATGCAGGAAGGCCTGAACGAATCCGGTGCCATTTCCTCATGGATTGCGGCGAGCACGTCCTACAGCAACCACGGCCTGATGACCGTGCCGTTTTACATCTTTTACTCGATGTTCGGCTTCCAGCGCGTAGGCGACCTGGCTTGGGCGGCGGGCGACGCACGCGCACGCGGCTTCCTGCTGGGGGCCACGGCGGGACGTACCACGCTGATGGGCGAAGGCTTGCAGCATGACGACGGCCATAGCCACATTCTGTCGTCGGTGATCCCGTGCTGCGTGTCCTACGACCCGACCTTTGCCTACGAGCTTGCAGTGATTATTCGCGAGGGCATGCGGCGCATGTATGTCGAACAGGAGGACATCTACTACTACATCACCCTGCTCAACGAAAACTACCCACACCCGGCCATGCCCGAAGGTGTCGAGGATGGGATTCTCAAGGGCATATACCGACTGAGCGCAAGCGAACAGCCACAGGTGCAACTGATGGGCAGCGGTTCGATCCTGCGGGAGGTGATCGCCGCCGCTGAGTTGCTGGAAAAGGATTTTGCCGTGCGCAGTGCCGTGTGGAGCGCAACCAGCCTCACCGAGTTACGCCGTGAAGGGCATGCGGTAGAACGCTGGAACCTGCTGCACCCGGAAAGCGAGCCGCGTGTGAGTTATGTGGAACAATGTTTGGTCAACGAAGCTGGACCGCTGGTGATCGCCACGGATTACATGAAGCTATTCGCCGACCAGATCCGCCCATTCGTACCGGGCCGACGCTTTGTCGCGCTGGGTACCGATGGCTTCGGGCAATCGGATACGCGGGAAACCTTGCGGGAGTTCTTTGAGGTAGATCGCTACTTCATCGCACTGGCGGCCTTGAAGGCGTTGGCGGATGACGGCGTGATCGGCCGCGATAAAGTCAGTGAGGCGATCAGGCGCTACGGGATCAACGTCGACAAGGCCGACCCCGTAGCGGTCTGATTTACTGCGCAGGCGTCGGCAGCGGTGGAATCGCTTCTGTCGGCGCTGGCAGTTCTGGGTTGGTCGTCGCGGGCGCGGCGGCCGGCTCTTCATGCGGCGCAATCGGCGCAGGCTCGACAGGCGGTGCGACCGGCTCCGACGCTGCGGGTTCTGCCTTCGGCGCCTCGACCTTCTCGGCAGCCGGTGCGACTTTTGGCTCCGGCACGCCCAAGTCAGCCTTTGGCTTCTCGGCAATGTGCTCGGCCTTCTTCACCTCTTGCGGCAAGAACACGTCCACCAGCGCAAAGTAACGCTCGTAGAACTTCGGTGCGGACACGGTTTCGCTGGCCACCTTCACCATCGAGTCATCCGTGGAGCCAATCGGCATCGATACCGACCCCAACACGCCCACGCCCAGGCTCGCCGAGTTGTTGACCTTCTTCAGCGCATAGCGGTCCTGCAAGGCGTTGGCGAACATCGTCGAATGGTTGGTGCCTTTGCCATCATCGGCACACACCACGTTGAAGCTGATCTGCAGATGGGTCTCGCCGGTCTGCTGGAAACTCTTGTTACCCACCACCAGCTTAGGGTCGCTGCTGGTAATGATGTAGCCCTGGCTCAGCAAGGCGCGGCGCGCGGCTTCACACGCTGCCACATCACTGACCGGGTAATCGCGCGAAAACGTACCGGAGTCGTCGAAATTCTCATGTTCATAAATAGCGGTCTTGGGTGACGAGCAGCCCGCGGCGCCCGCCAGCACCAGCGCCAGCCCGAGGCTACGCAAGTGAAATGATGTCGACATTGAAAATCCTGAGGAAAACGGTCCGGGCGGTATTGTGCAACAGAACGAGGCCTTGGCGCGCGCATTCCTGTCGGTAAAACGTCACAGGCCTACGCGACGGTGCCTGCAGGAAAAAGCCCTGCACACATATGATCAATAAACACGCGCAATTTGGCCGAGGCATGGCGGCTTGATGGCCACAACATCCAGAAACTGCCACGGTGCTCCAGGTAATCATCCAATACCCGTTGCAGGCCCCCCTCCCCCACGGCCCTGTTGACCATGTAATCCGGCAGGCAGGCAATGCCCAACCCCTCGTGCACCACATGGTTGAGGGATTCGATGGTGGTGCTCACCAACGGAGCGCGCAAGACCGGCTCTGCGGCGCCGGGCGCAAGACGCAATGGCCAAGGCTCCAGTTTGCCTGTCGCGCAGAATTTGTGACGCAGGCAGGCGTGGTCGCTCAAGTGGTGGGGGTGCTGCGGAGTGCCGTGCTGAAGGAAGTAAGCCGGGGTGCCCACCAACACCAACTGGTAGTGCCCCAGGTGACGGGCCATCAGCCGTGAATCTTCCGGTTTGCCGGTGCGAATGACCGCGTCGAAACCCTCTTCGATCACGTCCACCATGCGGTCGGAAAAATCCACATCCAGCTCGATCTCAGGGTAAGCACGCATGAAGTCGCTGAGCACCGGCATCAACAACCCACGCACCTGCGGCAGACTGATGCGCAACTTGCCCCGAGGCGTCGCACTGGCTTCGGTTAGCTCGCGTTCGGCGGCCTCGACCTCGGCCAGGATACGCCGCGAGCGTTCAAGGAATAACGTGCCTTCGCCGGTGAGCGTGATACTGCGCGTACTGCGATGAAACAACCGCACGCCCAGGCGCTCTTCCATACGCGCGATACTTTTGCCCACCGCCGAGGATGACACGCCCAAGACGCGCCCCGCAGCCGTGAAACTGCGGGTCTCTGCGACCTGCACAAATACCGAAAGGCTGCCCAAACTGTCCATGATGTGACCCTGCATTACGGACGAGTGTGTCCGATAAGTTCGGAACCTTAGCCTGTTTTTCCGCAGACAGCAGCCCCCTACTCTGCGTCCTTGCCCTTTTGCATGGATACAGCGTCATGACTTCACTTGTTAGCGACTCCCCGGATACGCTGCCGCTGGGCGGCTTGCTGGCACTGGCCAGTGCGGGCTTTATTACCATCCTCACTGAGGCCATGCCCGCCGGGCTGTTGCCACAGATGGGCGATGGCCTGGGCGTGTCGCCTGCACTGGTTGGCCAACTGGTCACCCTCTACGCGTTGGGCTCATTGCTGGCCGCCATCCCCCTGACGTTGCTGACCCGCGGTTGGCGTCGACGTCCGTTGTTGCTGCTCGCCATCGGCGGTTTTGCCTTGGTTAACAGCGTGACCGCCTTATCCAGTCACTATGGGCTCACGCTGGTGGCACGCTTCTTTGCCGGGGTATTCGCCGGGCTGCTGTGGGCGTTGCTGGCTGGTTATGCCAGCCGGATGGTAGCGCCACATCTGCAAGGTCGTGCGATTGCCGTGGCGATGCTTGGCGCACCACTGGCCTTATCCCTGGGCGTGCCAGCCGGCACCTTGCTGGGTAACGTTGTCGGCTGGCGCCTGAGTTTTGCGATCATGACCGGGCTGACACTGATACTGCTGGTCTGGGCGCGTTGGCAGCTCCCGGATTTTGCCGGCCAGCCCGCCGAAAAACGCATGGTGTTACGCCAGGTGCTGACCCTACCCGGCATTCGTCCGGTGCTGTGGGTGACCTTTACCTACGTGTTGGCCCACAACATTCTGTACACCTACATCGCCCCACTGCTAATGCCTGCCGGGATTGCAGTGGAAATCGACCGGGTACTGCTGGTGTTCGGCCTGGCGGCACTGCTGAGTATCTGGCTGGCTGGCGTGCTGATCGACCGGTGGCTGCGCGTATTGCTGTTGATCAGTTGTGGGCTATTTGGACTGATCGCTGTAGTGCTGGCGTTCTGGATCAGTGTGCCGGCGATCGTCTATTTTGCGGTCGCATCGTGGGGCCTGGCGTTTGGCGGCCTGCCGGCATTGCTGCAAACGGCACTGGCCAAGTCGGCGGGAGAATCAGCCGATGCCGCGCAATCGATGCTGGTGACCGTATGGAACCTGGGCATCGCCGGCGGTGGCTTGGCGGGCGGTGTACTGCTTCAAGCCTGGGGCGTCACGGCCTTTCCATGGGCAGTCATTTTGCTGATGTTGCTTGCCCTGATCGGCGCGTCAAAGACGGCGACCCAACAACTGAGCCGGCCATCCCTTCACGTCAAGCACTGAGATTCGCGTATACCCGCAAGACTCGTAGAAACGTACCAACGCACCGGACCCACCTGCATAGCAATCCACCCGTAGGCGTTGCACGCCTGCAGCGCGCGCGCAGTCGTCGGCAAAGGCCATCAGGCGTCGGCCAACTCCGCGCGCGTACTCGCCACGTGCAGCAATCAACAATCGCACATAAACCTCCGGCTCAGTCGCTGCAGGCACATAGGGCATCGACTCGCCCAACACCAGCGCAGCCAGGATACAACCGTCAGCACCCTCGACGACCCACGCTTGCGGCATCGCGCAAGCTTGCGATACTTGCTCGATCCGCCGGGGCAAAGCAGACCAGGGCTCAGTGCCCCATTGAGCGTCATTGCCCATGCCGACGAACCAGGCAATCACTTCGTCAAACACCTGTAGCACCGCAGGAGCATCCGCCACACTGGCGCGGCGAATCAGCCACCCATCCATTCCTTGAACCGACACGCTCGACACTCCTTCCCAGGTGATAGCGCTCGCGCGCGCAATACGTTCACTCTAGCGCACATAAAAAAGCCCCCGGTCTTTTCAGGCCGGGGGCTTCTTGTTCAAAGCGACATCAGAACTTCTTGATGTCAGCCTTTTCTTCCAACTGCTTGCGGTACGCCGCGAAGTCTTGCTGGCCAACACGGGAGGCGAGGAAGCGGCGGATTTGCGCTTTTTCTTCGTCCGTTGGAGCAGCCGCTTCGTTAACACCATTCAAGCGCACGATCACCAGGCTACCATCGGCCAGGGTCACGGTGGTGAAGGTCGGCTTGTCCTTGGCCGCAGGCTTAGGCATGCGGAACAGGGCTTGCAGCACGGCAGGCTCGATCGCTTCCTGATTACGGGTAGCAGCTTCGGTAACCTTCCACGCCTGACCGTCGACCGGCTGATTCAGCGGGGTCTTGCCATCGCGCAGGCTGGCGATCAACTCGTCAGCATGAGCCTTGGCAGCCGCGCTGGCGCGCTCCTTGGTCATCTGGGTGCGGATCGCTGCAGCGACGCTTTCCAGCGGCAGTTGCGCAGGCTTCAAGTGCTCCTTGGCACGCAGCACAATGATGGTTTCCGGGTCCAGTTCGATAGCGGAACTGTTGGCACCTTCATCCAGCACTTCCGGGCTGAATGCAGCGGTGACCACGGCACGATTGGCCGCAACACCTTCGCCACCTTCACGGCCAAACGGCGCAGAGGTACGCACGGTCAGCTTCAGGTCGGACGCTGGCTGTGCCAGGTCGGAGGCTTCGAATGCCGCGTCTTCCAATTGCTTGGTCGCCTCGACATAACGCTGCTCAACCTGTTGGGTCTTGAGCTCTTTGGTCAGCTTGTCTTTCAGGCTGGCAAAGGTCGGCACTTGAGGTGCTTCAACGCCCAGCAGCTTGATCAGGTGCCAACCAAAGGTGCTACGCACCGGTGCCGAAACCTGGTCCTTGTTCAACGCGTACAAGGCGGTTTCGAAGTCCGGGTCGTAGACGCCTGGGCCGGCAAAGCCAAGGTCACCACCATTGCTGGCCGAACCTGGGTCTTGGGAGAACTCCTTGGCCAGGGCCTCGAACTTCTCGCCTTTGGCCAGGCGTGCCTGGATCTCTTCGATCTTGGCCTTGGCTTGGGCGTCAGTGACCTTGTCGTTGACTTCAATCAGGATGTGCGCCGCACGACGCTGTTCAGCGAGGTTGGCGGTTTCTTTCTGATAGGCAGCCTGCAGTTCATCGTCCTTGACGGTCACCTGGTCGAAGAAAGACGACTTCTTCAGTTCCAGGTAGTCGATGACCACTTGATCCGGCGTCATGAACTCTTTGGCGTGCTGGTCGTAGTAAGCCTTGACCTCGTCGTCGGTGATCTTCACCGCCGCAGGGTTGGCCTTGATGTTGACGGTGGCGAAGTCGCGGGTCTGTTTTTCCAGACGGGCAAATGCCAGCACCTCGGCGTCGGTCACGAAACCGCTACCGGCGATACCTGCACGAACCTGGCCGATCAGCATTTCCTGAGTCAGCATCTGACGGAACTGCATGCGGCTGTAGCCCAGTTGACGGATCACCTGGTCAAAGCGTTCGGCGCTGAACTTGCCGTCCACCTGGAATTCCGGAGTCTGCAGGATCACCTGGTCCAGTGCCGCTTCAGAGAAGCCAAACTTGGAATCAGCCGCGCCTTGCAGCAGCAGCTTGCGATCGATCAGACCTTTAAGGGCCGCTTCGCGCAGCAATTTTTCATCCAGCAGCGAAGCATCGAAATCCTTGCCCAGCTGTTGCATCAGCTGGCGACGTTGCATGTCGACGGCCTGGCTCAGCTCGGTCTGGGTGATTTCTTCACCGTTGACCTTGGCCACGTCCTGCTTGTTGTTACCCGAAGCCTGGAAAATGGCTTCGATACCGGTGAACGCCATCAACGCGACGATGATCCCGATAATGGTCTTGGCAATCCAGCCTTGTGAATTGTCCCTGATATTTTGCAGCATGCGTCCCCCAGAAACGGTTGATCTTCAAAAATAGGCAACCGTGGAGCGTGGGTAGAGTACGGATATAAGAAAGGCGCATCCTAGGATGCGCCTTCTCGCAACTGGCGGAGCGGACGGGGGCTTGATTTCTCCCCCCGGCGTGGCGACCCGATGGATACGTGGGTCAGCTGCCGCTCCGCTGCCAGGTCGAACCTGCGTTCGACCCGGGTAGGTAAGGCTTGAGCGAAGCTTAGTTAACGGCTTCTTTCAGGGCTTTACCGGCTTTGAAACCTGGTTTCTTGGCAGCAGCGATTTGCAGTGCTTTGCCAGTCTGTGGGTTACGGCCAGTGCGAGCTGGGCGGTCAGTCACAGAGAAAGTACCGAAGCCTACCAGTACCACGGAGTCGCCGGCCTTCAGAGCGCCAGTGACGGATTCGATTACTGCATCCAGCGCACGGCCAGCAGCAGCTTTCGGGATATCAGCGGATGCAGCGATAGCATCAATCAGTTCCGACTTGTTCACTCTAAGTCCCCTTATATATCTATTGAGTATGATTCTAAGTTTTTTGGTGAAAGCAAAAACCAGTGCTGAATGGCCTACAGACACTTAAGAGCCGCTTTATAACAAGGGCTCTAAAAAGCTGTCAAGGAAGCCCCCAGGCTTAACCGCATTAATGCGTGCTAATTCTTTCCTTGGAATCAGACTCGCGTTTTTCGTCCTTTGCAACTATCTCCGGAGCCACATCCGGCAAGGGCTCCGGCGCGTATTGCAGCGCAATTTGCAGGACCTCGTCAATCCATTTAACCGGTTTAATCTGCAGATCTTGCTTGATATTGTCAGGAATTTCCTTCAAGTCGCGAACATTCTCTTCGGGAATGATCACGGTCTTGATGCCACCCCGATGTGCGGCCAGCAATTTCTCTTTAAGGCCACCAATGGCCAGTACTTGGCCACGCAAGGTGATTTCACCCGTCATTGCCACATCAGCACGCACCGGAATGCCGGTCAACGCCGATACCAGGGCCGTGCACATGCCCACGCCAGCGCTAGGGCCGTCTTTGGGCGTCGCCCCTTCCGGCATGTGGATGTGGGTGTCGTGCTTCTCGTGGAAGTCCAGGGGGATCCCCAGGCTCTTGGCGCGGCTGCGCACCACGGTCTGCGCGGCTGTGATGGACTCGACCATCACGTCACCGAGGGAACCGGTCTTGATCAGTTGCCCCTTGCCCGGGATCACTGCGGCTTCGATAGTCAGCAACTCGCCGCCCACCTGAGTCCACGCCAAGCCTGTCACCTGCCCGACTTGATCCTGCTGCTCAGCCAGGCCGTAACGGAATTTACGTACGCCCAGGAAGTGCTCCAGGGAATCCGCCGTCACCTTCACCGAGAAGCGTTTTTCCAGCGCATGCTCCTTGACCGCCTTACGGCAGATCTTCGCAATCTGGCGCTCCAGGCCCCGTACACCGGCCTCGCGGGTGTAGTAGCGCACGATGTCACGGATCGCCTCGACCTCAAATTCGATCTCGCCTTTCTTCAGGCCGTTGGCCGAAGTCTGCTTGGGCGCGAGGTATTTGACCGCGATGTTGATCTTCTCGTCTTCGGTGTAACCCGGTAGACGAATCACCTCCATCCGGTCCAGCAAAGCTGGCGGGATGTTCATGGAGTTGGAGGTGCACAGGAACATTACGTCGGACAGGTCGTAGTCGACTTCCAAGTAATGATCGTTGAAATTGTGGTTCTGCTCGGGGTCGAGCACTTCCAGCAGAGCGGACGCCGGATCGCCACGCATGTCGCTGCCCATTTTGTCGATTTCATCGAGCAGGAACAGCGGGTTGCGCACACCCACCTTTGTCATCTTTTGAATCAATCTTCCTGGCATCGAACCGATATAAGTACGGCGATGACCACGAATTTCGGCTTCGTCACGCACACCACCAAGGGCCATACGCACGAATTTACGGTTGGTGGCGTTGGCAATCGACTCCGCCAAGGAGGTTTTACCCACACCAGGCGGGCCAACCAGGCACAACACGGGACCACGAATCTTCTTCACGCGCTTTTGCACGGCGAGGTATTCGAGGATGCGTTCCTTGACCTCTTCAAGACCATAGTGGTCAGCGTCGAGGATGTCCTCGGCACGCGCCAAGTCCAGGCGCACTTTGGTCTGGGCTTTCCACGGCACCTGCACCAGCCAGTCGATGTAGGAGCGAACCACGGTGGCTTCAGCTGACATCGGCGACATTTGCTTGAGCTTGTTCAACTCGGCAGTGGCTTTGGTCAGAGCGTCTTTCGGTAGGCCTGCGGCGTCGATGCGCTTTTTCAGCTCTTCGATTTCGTTGTGGCCTTCCTCGCTGTCGCCGAGTTCCTTCTGAATGGCCTTCATCTGCTCATTCAGGTAGTACTCGCGCTGGCTACGCTCCATTTGTTTCTTCACACGACCACGGATGCGTTTTTCAACTTGCAGCAAGTCGATTTCGGCATCCAGCAGCGCCAACACGTGTTCAACACGGGCCGACAGGTCGATAATTTCGAGAATGTCCTGCTTCTGCTCGATCTTCAGCGCCATGTGCGCAGCCATGGTGTCCACCAGGCGGCTTGGCTCATCGATACTGTTGAGGGACGACAGGACTTCAGCCGGGACCTTCTTGCCCAACTGCACATACTGCTCGAACTGCGAGAGCAGGCTGCGTACAAAGACTTCGGACTCACGCTCAGGGGCTTCGACTTCGTCGATCAGCGCCACTTCGGCGCGCAGGTGGCCGTCCACCTCCATGAAGCGCTCGACCGCGCCGCGTTGCTCACCTTCCACCAGCACCTTGACGGTGCCATCGGGCAGCTTGAGCAGCTGCAAAACAGTCGCAATGGTGCCGACGCGATACAGGGCGTCTTCGCCCGGATCATCATCGGCAGGATTTCTTTGGGCCAACAGCAGGATCTGCTTGTCGCCCGTCATCGCTGCCTCAAGGGCTTCGATAGACTTCTCGCGCCCCACGAACAGCGGGATAACCATGTGCGGATAGACGACGACATCACGCAACGGCAGGAGAGGCAATTCGATGGTGGTCTTCATGATTTCGCCTCTATGACAGATGAAAAATAAGCCTGAAACCAAGATGGGGGCTGCATGCAAAAAAAACAAGCTTATTGCCAGCAGTTAAACGCAGGAAACATCTCACGACAAAAAACGCTTCAAAAACAAAGGGGCCCCTAAAGGCCCCTTGTTTGTACCGCAACTGCAAAACGCTTACGCGTCTGGCGCAGCCTTGGCAGCCGGCTCACTGTTTTCGTAGATATACAGTGGCTTGGACCTACCCTCTATAACGCTTTCATCAATCACCACTTTACTCACCTCAGACTGCGAGGGGATTTCGTACATGGTGTCGAGCAACACGCCTTCGAGGATCGAACGCAAACCACGTGCACCGGTTTTACGCTCCAGTGCCCGCTTGGCCACCGATTTGAGCGCGTCGGTACGGAATTCGAGGTCTACCCCTTCCATTTCGAACAGCTTGGCGTATTGCTTGGTCAGGGCGTTCTTCGGCTCGGTGAGGATCTGAATCAGAGCAGCCTCATCCAGCTCGTCCAACGTCGCCAGGACCGGCAGACGGCCTACGAATTCCGGGATCAGACCGAACTTGACCAGATCGTCAGGCTCGACTTCACGCAGGGACTCGCCTACCTTCTTGCCTTCTTCCTTGCTGCGTACTTCGGCACTGAAACCAATGCCGCCACGGGTCGAACGCTGCTGGATAACTTTTTCCAGACCGGAGAACGCACCGCCACAGATAAACAGGATGTTGCGCGTATCAACCTGAAGGAATTCCTGCTGTGGGTGCTTGCGGCCGCCTTGTGGCGGTACGGAAGCAACCGTGCCTTCGATCAGTTTCAACAGGGCTTGCTGCACGCCTTCACCGGAAACATCCCGTGTGATCGACGGGTTGTCGGACTTGCGCGAAATCTTGTCGATTTCGTCGATGTAGACAATACCCATCTGGGCCTTCTCTACGTCGTAGTCGCACTTCTGCAGCAGCTTCTGAATGATGTTCTCGACGTCCTCACCCACGTAGCCAGCCTCGGTGAGGGTGGTGGCGTCGGCAATGGTAAACGGAACGTTCAGCAGACGAGCGAGGGTTTCTGCAAGCAGGGTTTTACCCGAGCCTGTAGGACCGATCAGCAAGATGTTGCTCTTGCCGAGCTCGACTTCGTCGCCTTTCTTGTCACGCTGGTTCAAGCGCTTGTAGTGGTTGTATACCGCTACGGCCAGAACCTTCTTTGCACGCTCTTGACCAATCACGTACTGGTCAAGGATGCCGCTGATTTCTTTAGGCGAAGGCAATTTATGCGCACTGCTCTCGGCCTGGGCTTCCTGCACCTCCTCGCGGATGATGTCATTGCACAGGTCGACGCACTCGTCGCAGATAAACACCGAGGGGCCGGCAATCAATTTGCGTACTTCATGCTGGCTTTTGCCGCAGAAGGAGCAATAGAGCAGCTTGCCGTTGTCCTCGCCGTTGCGGGTGTCAGTCATTCGTTCGATCCAAATCCGATAGGCTTGCAACACAAGATGAAGGCTTATGCGGGCTTTTTCAAGCCCGCCAGTGGTCGGACATGCCGACCAGCCCTATTTTGAGCGGCTTATATTAAGCGGGGCGCTTGTCGATCACTGCGTCGATCAACCCATAATCACGTGCGGCTTCGGCGCTCATGAAATTGTCGCGGTTGGTGTCGCGCTCGATTTCTTCCAGGGTGCGCCCGCTGTGCTTGGCCATCAGCGTGTTGAGACGCTCACGAATAAACAGGATTTCCTTGGCGTGGATTTCGATGTCCGACGCCTGACCCTGGAAACCGCCCAGTGGCTGGTGAATCATCACGCGGGAGTTCGGCAGACAGAAACGCTTGCCCTCGGCACCCGCGGTCAGCAGGAAAGCGCCCATGCTGCAGGCCTGGCCGATGCAGGTGGTCGATACGTTTGGCTTGATGAACTGCATGGTGTCGTAGATCGACATGCCCGCTGTCACCGAACCGCCTGGGGAGTTGATGTAGAGATGGATGTCCTTGTCCGGGTTTTCCGCTTCAAGGAACAGCAGTTGCGCACAGATCAGGTTGGCCATGTAGTCCTCTACAGGGCCCACCAGAAAGATCACTCGCTCCTTGAGCAGGCGCGAGTAGATGTCGTAGGCGCGTTCGCCACGAGCGGACTGCTCGACAACCATCGGGACCAGGCCGCCAGCGGCCTGGATATCAGAGTTCTGCTGAATATAGGAATTACGGAACATGCTCTGCAGTTACTCCCAAATAGTCATGTCTTGAAAACGCATAAGCCAGCGCGAGGCTGGCTTATGGTTGTATTTCCAACGAGTTGGACAATCAGTCGGCTTGTGCTGCTTCCGCCGGTTTGACTGCTTCTTCGTAAGAGACCGCTTTGTCGGTCACCTTAGCCTTCTGCAGAACAGTATCCACAACTTGTTCTTCCAGCACAACCGAACGTACTTCGTTCAGCTGTTGGTCGTTCTTGTAGTACCAAGCCACGACCTGCTCAGGCTCCTGGTAGGCCGAAGCCATTTCCTGGATCATTTCGCGAACGCGATCTTCGTCAGGCTTGAGGTCGAATTGCTTGACCACTTCAGCCACAACCAGACCCAGCACGACACGGCGCTTGGCTTGTTCTTCGAACAGCTCGGCCGGCAGTTGGTCAGGCTTGATGTTGCCACCAAACTGCTGAACAGCTTGTACGCGCAGGCGATCCACTTCGTTGGACAGCAGCGCCTTAGGCACTTCGATCGGGTTGGCAGCCAGCAGGCCGTCCATAACCTGGTTCTTGACCTTGGACTTGATGGCCTGACGCAGTTCGCGCTCCATGTTCTTGCGAACTTCGGTGCGGAAGCCTTCGATACCGGTTTCCTTGATACCGAATTGAGCGAAGAACTCTTCGTTCAGCTCTGGCAGCTTAGGCTCGGAAACGCTGTTGACGGTCACGGTGAACTCGGCGGCTTTGCCAGCCAGGTCCAGGTTCTGGTAGTCAGCAGGGAAAGTCAGGTTCAGAACGCGCTCTTCGCCGGCTTTAGCGCCAACCAGACCGTCTTCGAAACCCGGGATCATGCGGTTGGAACCCAGCACCAGCTGAGTACCCTTGGCGGAGCCGCCAGCGAATACTTCGCCGTCAACCTTGCCAACGAAATCGATGTTCAGTTGGTCTTCGTTCTGGGCAGCACGATCGACCGCTTCGAAACGAGTGTTCTGCTTGCGCAGGATTTCCAGCATGTTGTCCAGGTCGGCATCAGCCACTTCAGCGCTCAGGCGCTCTACGGCGATGGACTCGAAACCGGCAACGGTGAACTCTGGGAATACTTCGAAAGTAGCGACGTATTCCAGGTCCTTGCCAACTTCCAGGGACTTAGGCTCGATCGAAGGCGAACCAGCTGGGTTCAGCTTGTGCTCAACAACAGCCTCGTAAAAAGAAGCCTGGATCACGTCGCCAACAGCTTCCTGACGCGCATCAGCACCAAAACGGCGCTTGATTTCGCTCATTGGCACTTTGCCTGGACGGAAACCAGCGATCTTGGCCTTCTGGGCAGTCTGCTGCAGACGCTTGTTGACCGCAGTCTCGATACGCTCAGCCGGAACGGTGATGCTCAGGCGACGTTCGATAGCAGTAGTATTTTCAACAGAAACTTGCATGGATATTCCTCGTTGCACAGACGTTAGCCGGCCATTTCCGACCCCAATCAAGGGCATGCATTCTAGTGGGTCAAACTCAAGAAGTCACCCTACTGGAAACTCACCCGAAAACAGCCGGCAATTTATCGGTACGAAGGCACTGAAGTACCTCGCCCCGGTGACAAATACATCCCATCACGCCAGGGCTCTGCGCCGCCCCTTCTATATATAGAAGAGGTCGTCATCCATCTCCCTGACGGCCCACCCCGCAAACAGGGCGAGCAGGCAGCGCGGCATCATCGAGACACATAAATACGATGAAACGCCCTGCCGCTGCGACCCAACACCTGCAGTCGCGAATATCAGAACCGCTAAAACCAAAAAAGGCGCCAGACTGTTAAATCTGGCGCCTTTCGAATATGGGGTGGACGAAGGGGATCGAACCCTCGACAACGGGAGTCACAATCCCGTGCTCTACCAACTGAGCTACGCCCACCATATTGCATTAACAAAGAACTCATACATCTTCTTTGTTGAACCTCACCTTACCTGACGGTAGGGCGACGCCTTGAAATTGGTGCGGATGAAGAGACTCGAACTCTTACGCCTCGCGGCGCTGGAACCTAAATCCAGTGTGTCTACCAATTCCACCACATCCGCGCTTGAAGCTCTTAAAGCAAAGGCGCCAGACGATTAATCTGGCGCCTTTTCAGAATATGGGGTGGACGAAGGGGATCGAACCCTCGACAACGGGAGTCACAATCCCGTGCTCTACCAACTGAGCTACGCCCACCATATAGCGCTACTTGTGCCAAAGCTGCCTAATGGCGCACCCGGCAG